>CAYYJX010000005.1:13005-36057 GCA_964471545.1 uncultured Fimbriimonas sp.
GTCGGCATCGCCTCTTTCGCTTCCACGCGCGATGATTTGACCATTCAAACGCAAGCGATATCGCTCGTCTGCGGTGACGTGGACGACGACATCCACCGGTTCCGTAAGATTGAACTTTAGACGATACGTCGCGATGACGGGCTTGGACGGGTTGAAACCTTCCGTGCAGCCAATCCAGTGCGCGTCCCATTTGCCCCGGTTGTAAGGAGCTTGTCGTAGGTCCATTGGAAATGGCTCTTCGGTCAGGTAGACGCGCTGCATCATTGCACCCTCAGAATAGCGGTCCGGGCCGATGCTGTGGGAGAACCGGGCGCAAAATGGCTACACTAGAAACGTGGCAACGACGCCAACTTTCCAAGATATCGTAGCTGCAAAGCACCGAATCGCGAGCGGAATCGACCATACGCCCTGCGACGATTCGCCATTGCTGACCGACCTCTGCGGTTGCCGCATCTACACCAAGCTGGAATATCTTCAGCGAACAGGATCCTTTAAGGAACGCGGTGCTCGAAACGCCCTCCTATTGCTCGACGAGGAGCAGAAGAAAAAGGGTGTGGTCGCCGCCAGCGCTGGAAATCACGCTCTGGCATTGGCCTACCACGGCAGAGATCTCGGCATCCCGGTGACCGTCGTCATGCCGACCGTCGCCCCCCTCGTTAAGCAGGAGCGATGTAAGCAGTTCGGTGCGAAGGTCGTTTTGAGCGGCCGTAATATTGCCGAGGCGAAAGAAGAAGCCGATCGGTATGTCGAATCCGACGGAATGACCTATATCCACGGTTTCGATGGGAAGGATGTGATCGCGGGTGCCGGCACGGTTGGGTTGGAAATCCTTGATCAAGTGCCCAATGTGGATGCGATCGTGGTTCCCATTGGTGGCGCGGGGCTAATCGCGGGCTTAGGACTTGCTGTGAAGACAATGCGGCCCAGTACGAAGATTATTGGGGTGGAGCCGGAACACGCGGCTTCTTACAAAGCGGCTTTAGAAGCGGGCGAGGCGGTCAAGATCGGCATGGAACCCACACTGGGAGATGGTCTTGCCGTGCCAATGGTCGGACCGAACGCATTCGCACTCGCTAGGGAAGTTGTTGATGAGACCGTTGAGGTTTCGGAGCGTTCGCTCGCTCTTGCCATCCTGCGACTCTTGGAGTTGGAAAAGGGCGTGGTGGAGGGCGCGGGAGCGGCGCCCCTAGCGGCTTTCCTAGAGAAGAAGCTCCACGGTTTGGAAGGGAAGAACGTGGTGTTGGTCTTGTGCGGAGGCAACATCGATCCAGCCGTCCTTGGCCGCGTTATCGACAACGGTCTGGTTGCGGATGGTCGATTGGTGCAGTTCCGTGCAGTGATCAGCGATCGGCCAGGAGGATTAGCCAAACTCGCCACCGCCATCGCAGAAGCGGGTGCGAGTGTGAAACAGATCACTCACGAACGAGCCTTCAGCCACGCCAATTTTTCCAACGTCGAGGTGTTCTGCACGGTGGAGACGAGAGGGCAGGACCACGCTCTTGAACTCCTCGATCGGCTTTGCAAGCAAGGAATGCCCTGCAGACGGGTGGACTTTTAGCGATTTTTTGTGAATGTTCGGATCCGAACGAGTTTTTGGTAACGAGCTAGTCTGGGTGAGTTGTATCTGCCCTTGTTGCTGAAAGGCAGCAGATCAACTACGGGATAAAGAGAGACTCTTTGCGGTTGCGTCGCTCAGAGAACAACTCTCCGATTCCGGGATAACCAGACATGAAAATTCAACTGCGAAAGTCAGTATTGCTCGTTGTCGCGTCCGCCTTGCTTGCGGGCCAAGCCCTTGCCCAAGATATTGTTCATACCGCTGAGCGAGCCGGACAATTCAAAACCCTTTTAACTGCGGTGAAGGCAGCCGGACTCACGTCGGTGTTGAAAGGCGATGGTCCATTCACCGTTTTCGCCCCGACTGATGAGGCTTTCTCGAAGCTCGGTCACACTGTTCAAGACCTTCTCAAGCCCGAGAATCGAGACACGTTGAAGGCGATTTTGACCTACCACGTCCTGCCAAACGAAGTGCTGGCGGCTCGAGTGGGTCGTTTGAAGGATGGAGCCAAGGTCAAGACCGTCAACGGTGCCACGCTCACCGTTCGTAACCGAGGCCAATTGAAGGTCAACAACTCCAACATCGTTAAGACCGATGTTCTTGCTGATAACGGCGTGATCCACGTTATCGATGCCGTTCTTCTTCCGCCGAAGAAGGATCACTCGGAAGAAGCGCGCTCGTCACGCTGCGACGGCTAACCAGAAAAAGCCCCACTCTAAGTAGTAAGAGTGGGGCTTTTCTTTTCCTTGAGTTAGGAAAGAGGGGGCTTAGCTACAACCGGTAGTTTCTCCGCAGGTGTCGCACTTCATGCACACACCGTTTCGCACCAGCGTAAAGGCTCCGCAGTTACCGCACGGGTCACCTTCGTAGCCCTTTAGTCGAGCCACGCGTCGCTTTTCCGCAATCTCCGCCGCAACGTTGCCTACGACCACCGGAGCCGTCACCTTCACCGCTTTGGAGGGGTAGAGATCGCCTTTTGCCTCTACTTCAAGGAGGGCTCGGCCGTTGGAACCGTTACCGCTCACCATCCGCTCCTCGTAGACCGGGGTCGAGGTGGCTTGGTTTCGACCAAGGACATCCGTCGGGGATCCCAACGCTTGCGGATTACCCTCGAAAGGGAGCGGGCTTTGATCTTGTCGATACGGCTCGAAGCCCTTCGACGAGTGATCTCGACTCGCCATTCCCGGCACCACTCCATCTTGGATGTCGCCTTGCTCTTCTTCCTCGTCGAAGTCCGGCATTTGGTTCGGGCGACCCACCGTATCGGATCGAAGATCCTCCGGCTTCACCTGGACGAGGTCGGTGCGACCCAGGTAGCTGAGCGCCAACTCTCGGAAGATGTAGTCGATGACCGAAGTCGACATCTTGATGTTGTCGTGGCCCATCACCGAACCGTTCGGCTCGAATCGGGTGAAGACGAATGCTTCCACGAACTCTTCTAACGGCACGCCGTATTGCAAGCCCAGCGAGACCGCAATGGCGAAGCAGTTCATCAACGATCGGAAGGCAGCGCCCTCGCGATGCATATCCACGAAGATTTCGCCCAAGGTGCCGTCTTCGAACTCACCGGTTCGCAGGTACACCTTGTGTCCGCCAACTCGTGCCTTTTGGGTGTAGCCCCGTCGGCGAGCGGGCATCAATCGTCGCTTGCTGATGTAGCGGTAGACCAGCTTAGTGGCCACTCGTTCGATCTGCTCCTGGCGGTCGATTTCCGACGAGAAGAGTTCGGCTTGTGCGGGCTCTTCCAGAAGGTCTCCACCCTCCATGCTCGCTTCCAAGATCGCTGCCGCCGCATCGTCCGAAGAGGCGTTGAGCGGTTGGCTGAGCTTGGAACCGTCTCGGTACAGAGCGTTCGCCTTGAGGGCAAGCGTCCACGAGAGCCAGTAGGCGTCGGCAACGTCCTTGACGGTTGCTTCGGCGGGCAGGTTGATGGTCTTCGAGATAGCACCGGAGAGGAACGGCTGAGCCGCCGCCATCATTCGGATGTGACCCTCCGCGCTGATGAATCGAGTGCCCTTCTTACCGCACTTGTTTGCGCAGTCGAAGACGGGAAGGTGTTCCGGCTTTAGATCGGGCGCGCCTTCAATCGTCATCGTTCCGCAAACAAACTCGTTAGCGGCCTCGATTTGCTCCTTGTCGAAGCCGAGCTCCTTCAGCATGTTGAACGACCAGTCGTTCAGTTGATCATCCGAGAAGCCGAGAACGTTCTTGCAGAACTCTTCGCCAAGCGTGTACTTGTTGAAGACGAATCCGATTTCGAACGCACTCTCCAGGCTCTTTTCAACCGCCTCGATTTGCTCGGGACCGAAGCCCTTTGCGGCGAGCGAGTTGTGGTTGATGTACGGAGCGCCCTTGAGCGTCTTGTGCCCCAGTGCGTATCCAATGATGTTGTCGATTTGAGCTTGCGTGTAGCCCAAAGCTTCAAGAGCAGGGATCACCGACTGGTTGATGATCTTGAAGTAGCCACCGCCGGAGAGCTTCTTGAACTTCACCAAAGCGAAGTCCGGCTCGATACCCGTCGTGTCGCAGTCCATGATGAGACCGATGGTGCCTGTAGGAGCAAGTACGGTGACCTGCGCGTTGCGGAAACCGTTCTTCTCTCCGATCTCCAGCGCCCGATCCCAAGCCCGATGAGCCGCGTGAAGCATTTCGCCGGGGCAGAGAAGTTGGTCGATTCCAACCGGATAAACGCTCAGTCCTTCGTATTCCTTCGGCGTGGCATTGTAGGCCGCTCGTCGGTGGTTTCGAATGACGCGGAGCATGTTCTCCTTGTTCGGAGCATGACCGGGGAAGGGACCGTGCTCGCCTGCCATCTCTGCGCTGGTTGCGTAGCTCTCTCCACCCAGAATAGAAGTCAGTGCGCCTGCGATTGCGAATCCTTCGGGGCTGTCGTAGGCGATGCCCATTTGCATCAGCAACGCGCCAAGGTTGGCGTAGCCAAGACCCAGGGTTCGGTAGTCGTAGCTGAGTTGCGCAATCTCCTTGGACGGGAACTGGGCCATCAGAACGCTGATTTCCAGAACCATGGTCCAGATTTGAATGGCGTGGACGTAACCCTCTAGATCGAACGTGCGCGTCTCGCGGTTGTACAGGGTCGCCAGATTGATACTCGCCAGGTTGCAGGCGGTGTCATCCAGGAACATGTACTCCGAGCAAGGGTTGGACGCATTGATGCGTCCGCTTGCCGGGCAGGTGTGCCACTCGTTGATGGTGGAGTCGTACTGAAGACCGGGGTCGGCCGAGTTCCAAGCCGCTTCGCAGATCTCGTCCCAAAGATCTTTTGCCTGTAGGGTCTTGGCGACCTTACCGTCGGTTCGACGCTTCAGCTCCCACTTGTCGTTTCGCTCAACCGCCTTGAAGAACTCGGTGGTGACTCGAACGGAGTTGTTGGAGTTTTGGCCGCTCACGGTGAGATAAGCCTCACTCTCGTAACCGGTGTCGAAGGTTGCAAACTCGATTCCGTTGTAGCCCTGCTGAGCAAACTGGATGGCTCGCTGAATGTAGTTCAGCGGCACTTCGTCCAACTTGGCCTCTGCAATTGCTTGCCAGAGTTGCTTGTTGGTGCGTGGGTTTCCGTCGAGACCCTCGTTCGATCCCTCGTGGACCGCCTTCATGATCGCGTTCAGGTGTCGCTGGTTCAGCTTAGAACCGGTGACCAAGCTTGCAACCTTTTGCTCTTCCTTAACCTTCCAGTTGATGAAGGTTTCGATATCCGGGTGGTCGATATCGAGACAAACCATCTTGGCCGCTCTTCGGGTGGTTCCACCCGACTTGATGGCACCTGCCGATCGGTCGCCAACGCGCAAGAAGCTCATGAGTCCGCTAGACTTGCCACCGCCGCTCAGTGGCTCGTTCTCACCGCGGATGGAGGAGAAGTTGGTTCCGACGCCGCTGCCGTACTTGAAGATCCGAGCTTCTCGGGTCCACAGGTCCATGATGCCGCCCTCATTGACCAGGTCGTCCTTCACGCTCAAGATGAAGCATGCGTGAGGCTGAGGTCGCTCGTAGGCGTTTTGCGATCGCTCCAGCTTGCCCGTCTTGGGATCGACATAGTAGTGCCCCTGAGCGGTGCCCGTGATGCCGTATGCGAAGTGTAGGCCGGTGTTAAACCATTGCGGGGAGTTGGGCGCCGAGATTTGCTTGGCGAGCATGTAGACCAGCTCGTCATAGAATGCTTGGGCATCTGCGGCGGTGTCGAAGTAACCGTACTTCTCACCCCAGTGTCGCCAGCAACCTGCGAGTCGGTGGAAAACTTGGCGGGAGTCGGATTCGTGCTCCTTGGAAGGCGTGAGGTACTGCGCGTTCTCCTGGCTGTACTCGACGCCATTAATCTTGCCCGGAGTGAGACCTGCCTTGCGGAAATACTTCTGCGCGAGGATGTCGGTGGCGACTTGGCTCCAGTGAGACGGAACCATAACGTTCTCCATAAGGAAAACCGTCGAGCCATCCGGGTTGCGAATCTCGCTCTTGCGAGGTTCGAACGTGATCGACTCGTACGGGTTCTTGCCTTCCTTTGTGAAATAGCGGTTGATTTTCATGTGCGGCTGCTTCCTGCTTTTGTGCTTTTCAACTCCACCCTGCTGGACAGACTGGAGTTGCGGCTCTTACGAATCGGCTCAGGCTTCCTCGATCAGAGTGGTTTGCAAGTGCCGGAATGGTGCTAGCGCCTCCTCCCTTTGAACGCGCTCGACCATTTCGGCGAAATCCTTGACGGTTTCGAATTCTTGATAGACGGATGCGAATCGGACGTAGGCGACGGTGTCGATAGACGCCAGTTCGCGCATCACCCAATTCCCGATCTCATCCGAGGTCACTTCGTCCTCGTAAGCCTTACTAAGGCCGTACTCGATCCGAAGCGCTGCCTCCTGAAGGGTCTCCACCGAAACGGGTCGCTTCCGCGCTGCAATGCGCATGGAATCGAACACTTTGTCTCGGCTGAACTCTTCTCGACCGCCACCACGCTTCACCACAAACAGTCGCTGCCGTTCGGCACGCTCATGAGTGGTGAATCTGCGACCACACTGCAGGCACTCTCGTCGGCGTCGAATGCTCTCGCCGTCCGTTCCAGGACGCGAATCCAACACCTTTTGATCGTTGCAACCACAATAGGGACACTGCATGGCTTTTGGCCTAAACCCCAATATCTTGGGGCTTAGATAGTATGGAACCACAACGGGTGGAATGACAGAGTTTTTTTTGCCACGAGATTCGCACACTTTACGCGCATCGTTTTCCACAGGTTATTCGTCTCCGACCGTCGCTAGGTTCAAAGCCCGTTTTCGCCGCCCGGCTGGCTCAAGGGAAGGGCGGGAGATCGAAGCTTTGTTGATAGATAGTATATCTTTGTCTACTATATTTGAATCCTTTTTGTTGCAACTGCCGTCTTTTCTTCTTCTTGAATTTGTTTGGGGCAATTCTTGAGCGCGCACGGCGTGTAGATTTCCGTGGGGAATGAGTCGGCGGACCTTTGAGGAGTACAAGAAGCGGCGCGAGAAGTATCTCGGCAAGATCCTAGAGTACGAGGAGCTGTTTCGTCGGGACCGGGACGCCTACTTCCGAAAAGCGAACCTAGTTCGTTGGAGCGTCTATGCCGTTTATGCCTTGATCGTTGGTGTGGTGGGGGTTCTCTTTGGCCTCTTGCTTTTGCGCGGTTACGTCAAAGGGCGCTATAGCTTTTTCTGGCTCGCAGTCTTCGGATACGTTCTATTCCAACTTATCCGGGCTCCGTTCGCTCGCGAAAAGGTCTCTCATGGCCTTTTACTGAAGCCTTCCGAGGCTCCAAGGCTCTTTGAGGTTTTGGAGGCACTCGCGACGAAAATGGGCGGGGTCGCGTTTGACGGTGTGCGGCTCGACGACACACTCAACGCTTTCGCGCAAACACGAATCAAGAACGTCTTCACTGGGAAATCCGAGCGCTACCTCTCGCTTGGGCTCCCCATGTTGGAACTCTTTTCTGCTCAGGAAGTGGAGGGTGTGATCGCTCATGAATTGGGGCACTTCAGGGGAGCGCATGGAGAAAAAGCGCTTCGCCTCTATCACGCTCAGGGAACCCTGGAGCGGGCGGCCTATTCGTTGAGCAACTCTTGGATCGGCGGCATCCTCCGCTCGACTGCGGAGTTCTTCGAGGACCGTTTCGATGTGCTTCTCTTGGCGGTGAAGCGAGAGCAGGAATTCGAAGCGGACTCGGCAGAAGTGGAGTATGTGGGTGCGGAAGTGTTCAAAAGCACGGGTCTAAAGCTTGAGATCTTCGGTTCTTGGTACTACGCCATCCGTTACGGTCGAACCGTGGAGATTGTCCGAAAGGGTTGGCCAGGATTTGCCGGACTCGTGGAGAAAACCAAAGAGATCGATCGCAGCGCGGCCACTCAAGATCTTTTGAAAGAACTAGGGAGAAAAACTCGCCCGACCGATTCCCACCCGGCGATGGCCGATCGGCTGAAGAATGCGGGAGTCGACGTTCTCCCAAGTTCTGAAGAAGACGCTCGTTTGTGGGTGGATAACACAATCGACACGCCCTTCGAATCTGCTTTAGAGGCGTGGTTCACGGAAGAGGGCAAAATCCGCGTTCGAACGCACTTCGAAGAGGAAGTGAGCAAGGATTGGGAACAGATCACCGGGCGAGTCGACAAAGCCACCGAAGACGACGACGCGAAAGCGATTCCGCCTGATCTGAATGTTGACCTGGAACTGGAGGCATCAGGAACGAACGCTCTCTCTTACATGCGTCGACTGTATGCAACGGACCGGGTCTACGGTCGAGCCGAGTACAAGCGTCGTCTTCAAGAACTCGTGAGCTCGGGAAACCCGTTTCATCGGTTCATGGCCATCCAGCAGCTGTGGCCTGTGGATAAAGGCCTGTACGAAGAAGGGATCGTCTCGCTGGCGACCACGACTCCCTACGAGAACTACGCGGCATTCCTCCTTTTCAGTCTGTTGGAGCATCAGGAGCGGTTGGACGAAGGAAAGACCATTTTTGAATTCCTGGAGCTTCGCCGAGAAAGAACCCGCGACTTTCATGGCGTTTTTGCACGGGGGCCAAAGGCGATGGACTTGAGAGCCTCCTCCATGTCGAAGGAGCTGGAGGACTACATGACCGCGTTTCTTACCGAGCAACCGTGGGTTTCAGCTTTGTACGTCTTGGAAGGGCGGCCAAAGGGGACCGAGCTTCCCTTTGAGACGATCTTTTTGGTGGACTACCTGAGCAAGAAAGAAGCTTTCTGGCACGGTGGGGACGACTACTCCGAACTGACGAGTTGGGTGGTCCAGAAGACCCAATGCCCAACGCCTGTATTCGATTTGTGCAAAGAAGGCGACAAGTGGCGCAAATTCATGTCCGATCCTAAGGTGCGCACCCTTATTCCATACCGCGATCCGGTCCGGGAAAAGAAAGAAAAGAAGAAGCCCTTCTGGAAGCGTACCGACGCCTAGAAGAAGGAAAGACTCGAGTTTAATGGAGGAGCTATTACGGAAGTTTAGCTAATCCAGTAGATTCAGCAGAGCGATGGCTCGAAAGGATTTGGAGACGTACCAGAAGCTCCGGGAGGAACGGCTCAGGGAGATACGGGAGAACGAACGGGCTTACCAGGAGAATCCGAGCCTTTATTTTCGCCGAGTGCGAGATTTCCGAAGATCGGTTTACCTTGCGTGTTCCTTCGCGTTTATTCTCCTTGGGGCGTTAGCGGGGCTCACCTACTTCTTCACCGTTAAAGGGGGTGGGCTGGTGGCGCTTGTGGGCACTTTCTTTGCGTTCGTGCTTATTCACCTCATCTATCGACTTTGTTCTCGTGGACCCACCGATGACTTCGTCGAGTTGACCCGTGAGAACTCGCCAAAGCTGTGGGACCTTGTCGATTCCATTCGTTCGGACTTGGGAAACGTGAGCATAGATTCGATTCGAATCGTTCCGGGACTAGGCGCCTGGGCAAGCACTCGCCGGGTCTCCCGGTTTTCCAAGAAGATTCGAAACGATTTACTTCTTGGGTTTGTGGAATTCGAGGTGTTCGATTCGAAGGATATGGAAGCAACGATTGCTCACGAATTGGGACATTTTAGTGGCCTGCATCATGACCCGGTGATGAAGCTTTACGAAGCGCAGAGAACCCTCCACGAAACCCAGGTTGCCATGAATTCAACATGGTTAGGGTCGGTGTTCGAGCCCTTCGCGGACCGTCTTTCAGCCAGGTATGAGGTGCTGCTTGAAGCGGTTGTTCAAAGCCACGAGCGGGACGCGGATAGGGTTTGTCTCAATCGTGTGGGGCAGGAAAGATTCGTCTTGTCACGGATTCGCACCTATGTCTTCGCCAATCGATTTTGGTTGCTAAACCATCAGATATCGCGGAAGGACCCTGGTGCCCACTGGCCAGGTCATGAACACCTACTTGAGCTGATTCGAAGCGAGAAGGTCGACGTGCTGGCGGCGGATCTCCTGGAGTCTCTTCGAGAAAAAGCTGGAACGTCTGATGCTCACCCATCCCTCGCCGATCAGCTGCGTGCCGCCGGCGTGGAACACCTACCCGCTTCAGAAGAGGAATGCGCAGATTGGGTGAAGGCGGCTTTGGATTCCATAGGTGTTCCGGCGGTAGACGTTTTCTTTACCGAACAGGAGCGAGACCGATTGCGCAAGCACTTTGATCAGTTGGCAGCGAAGCAGTTCGGTGGGTCTGGGGACCCTGCGTCCGAGGAAGTTCCTTTAACAAGTACGACAATTCCAATTGATCCAACCGAAGCGGTGGACTTGACGACGGTTGTGACGGGTGCAACGTGGAAGGACTATCGCGCCAGACTCAGGGCAACGGAACAAACTTTCGGTCGCCTAGAACTCAATCGACGGATTTCCGAACTCAGGGACTCGCCGAATCCGTTCCATCAGTTCATCGCCGTAAATCTCGCCTGGAACGCAAATAAGGAGTTGTACAGCACCGTTCTGGAGCGCCTAATCCAATCGCCGCTCTATCGGCACTATGCTGCGGCGTTGCTCTTCGCTCACTTAGAGAGTACGGATCGTCTGGCGGACGCAGAGTCGGTTTACACCGCTTTCCAGGAAGAGGGTGGGATCTTTGCTGAGGTGAGCGACTTGTTTCAAAGCGGTCCCAGGTCTCTGGATGTTCGTCCCCCGCAAATTCCGCAAGACCTTCGAGACTATCTTTCTGGAGAGTTGGCGGCCAGAAAAGAAGTCGCCGCTGCTTATCTGGTCGAGATGCGACCGATCAACTCTAGGCACGACTACATACCTGTGGTAATCATTGACTTTTTGAGCCGCCGAGAAGTCTTTTTGAAAGGCGATGGCGACGGAAGGGCAGCGGCGGATCAGATTCGGTACGAGATCACTTGTCCGTTCCTTTGCAAGGACCTGGGCAATTACGGTCGTAGATGGAGGAGGACCGTGCGAAAGTCGGTGGCCGTAGTACTCGTCGCCCCTCGTCAGCCCGTTCGCGAGCCACGGGATCCTTTCTGGAAGAAGCTACGGCTTTCCAAGTAGCGCCTAGAATTGTTAAGAGTCTCGGCGGAAATCTCTTTCAAAAATGTCTCTGAACCCTAGTGATGTTCCTAGGAACTGCCAACGGCTATAATTCGGACGCATGGAGCAGTTGGCTGACGTTTGGAAACAGGCTCTTCCTAAGATGATGGAGGGCGTAAGCGGCGTAGGTGTATGGACCGCGCTTAAGCTGGCCGTGCCTGTGGCCTTTGATGAAGGCGTTTTGATTGTGGGTGTTCCAAGCAGCGAAGTAGAGCTTGGCGGCCACCTGCGCGTTCCCATGACCGTTCGATCGGTAGAGACCGTCATGTCTCAGGCGCTGCAGCAACCCGTGAAGTTGCGCGTCATCGACGGCACAACGGCAGAAGATTACGAACTGGTCAAGCGACGCGACGCCGAGCGCCGTCGCATGCAAGAGGCCCAGATGGCCAAGGAGCGAGCCGAGCTCGCCTCCAAAACCAGCTGGGACGGCATCTACGAGCAGCTAAGCCGACGGTACGCCGCGGTTCCCAACCGAACCCTTCCGCAGAACCGTGCGCGGTTCTTTGAAGAGGCGGTTGAGATTGTCGCCGGGGTTCGTCGCGAACAAACCTCCTACGACGACCTAGCTGAGCGCAACTTCGCTCGCTGTATCGAGCGAATCTCGCAGTACACCGAAATTTCCAGCGCTTACGTGGCTCTGGAGATTTTGAAGCGAGCAAACGAGATTTAACGCCGTGACCTCCACTCCGCACTTAACCGAGTCCGGTTCGGTTGGAGGGGTTGCGGTCATCCTCGGGTCAGGCACATCCAATGGGGTGCCGATGCTGGGTGTTGAGTACCCGCCCGAATTCTTGGCCAACCCAAAGAATCATCGCATGCGTAGCAGTCTGCTGCTACAAGGACCTCAGGGCAATCTGCTGGTGGACTGCACGCCAGAGATGCGACTTCAACTCACCCGAGAAGGAATTCTCGACGTCGAGGCGATTCTGATCACGCATACCCACGCCGACCATGTGATGGGCATGGATGATACGCGGTCACTCATGTTCCGCACCGGCAAGGCGATGCCCGTGTATACGCTTCCGAGGCATCAACAAGACATCCGTCGCATCTATGCATACGCCTTTGGCGAGTTTCCTGAAGGCATCTTCGTGCCTCGGTTCGATTTACGGGATTGTCCAGACGTGCTGGAAGTCGCTGGGATGTCTGTGCAGACCTTTGTGGTCGAACACGGGTCCACTCCGGTGATTGGGTTGCGAGTGAATGATTTTGCCTACATCACCGACGTTAGCCGGATTCCGGACGAAGCCAAAGCCAAACTGCACGATCTGGAGTGTCTGGTCATCGATGCCGTCCGATATCAGCCGCACCGAAACCACTTTAATTTCGAGGGTGCTTTGGCGGCAATTCGGGAACTACAACCGAAAAGGGCATTCCTCACGCACCTCAGCCACGATTACGACCACGACGTGGTGGACAGGGAACTTGCAGAGGGGTTCAGCCGGGAGACGGGCATTGACGTTAGGCTCGCTTTCGACGGACTTCGCATTCGTTTCTAGGTTCGTAAGGAAAAAATCGACCAAAAAGGTTTAGGTTTGCCCTAGAGAAATTGCCTGGGGGACCCACTATGAAAAGCAAAGGGGATAGTATGCCGAAGATTTTCGCCGGTGTGGCCGGAATTGTCGCACTCGCCGCGGGCATCTTTGGTAGCGTTGATCCGCTTTTGTGTCTACAGCGTGCGGCTGTGGCTTGGGTATTGGGACTGATCTGTGGATCGCTGTGGGTAATGGTCGTTGGTGAAGGCGTAATCGTGAAGCCGGTAGCCAAGCAAGAGCCGGAGAAATCCGAAACCCCCGCGAAAAACGAAGATTCAGGTGCCGATCTGCAGGCTGCGTAACGACTAAGTGCAGTAGGCCCGAAAGGAATCGCCTAGAACCTGATAAAATGCATGGGCACGGGAAACCGTGTGTGGGGACGGATTCGGCATGTCACTATCGCAAGATCGATTGCAAAAGGCTTGGGTGGACTTTAAAGTTCATGGAGATCCATCGGCGCGGGTCGAGATCATCAACCATTTTTCTTACTTGGTGAAGATCACGGCAGGGCGTTTGGTGACCAGCCTCCCCGGCGGAATGGATCGAGAAGACTTGATCAGTGCGGGCGTTATCGGCCTCGTCAAATCCGTTGACCAATTCGATCCGACCCGTGACGTCAAGTTTGAAACCTACGCCATCGCGCTCATTCGTGGTGCGATTCTGGAAATGTTGCGAGACGAGGACTGGGTTCCTCGATCGATTCGCGAGAAGCTGAAAGCCCTCGACCGCACAATGATGGCTCTGGAGACCGAATTCGGTCGACCTGCAACCGAAATTGAGCTTGCCGAGCGCATGGGCATCTCCCGAGAAGAGGTGAGCGAGCTCCTGGTTCGCATGGGCCGAACCAACGTTTACTCTCTGGATGACATTCTGGGCGGCGGCGACGGCGACGATACGGTTCACTTCGTCGAACTGCTCGTAGATGAAACCAGCAACACGGGTGGGGAAGTCGAGGGGCGAGAGATTCGGCGAATCCTGACTGCAGGTGTGGAGAACCTTCCAGAGCGCGAGCGCCTGGTCGTCGCGCTTTACTATTTCGAGGGTCTCACCTTCAAAGAAATCGGCAAAGTATTGGGCGTAAGCGAAAGCCGTGTGTACCAATTGCACACTCAAGCAATGAACCGCCTACGCAACTTCATGAAAACCGAAGGCGGCATCGGCGTCCGATAAGCCTCGTACTCCCGCCGGTCTGAACGTTTTCAGTCTCAACTTTGGCTCTTCCTACGGAAGAACCAGAGTGGAGGAGTTATGGACGGCGTTGAACGAATCCGGGCGACCTTGTCGGCCGGTTATGAACAGAACCACCCTTTCCGCGTTCAGCGGCAATCGGATCGTGGTTCCCATCACGCCAAACACGGCCAGGAGCAAGAAGGCTCCGAGAGCGGCGCCGGTCACGAGGATCGTATCGAACTTCACCAGGAAGTCACCGCCGACGCCGAGGCTCACGCTCAACCCGAACAAGGTCTTTGTTTACAGAACGAAGACGATTTCCACTTGGACATAGCGGTTTAAGGGCTTGTTCTCCAGATTTTCTTCTAGCTTTCACAGTTCTTGGCACGGACATTGCCATGGAATTGTTGGAAAAGGCTGGAATGCCCAAATTGGGCAGATGCAGAGGACGGTGAACTCGTGTGGGTACCATCCTAAGCAGGTAGTTTTACTGGGATAAGGAACGTATAGGAATGTTGAAATTGAATTGGAAAGGTCTTGCTTTGCTCACCCTTACCACCACCGCGATTGTGGGTTGTGGGAAAGCCGACAACTTCGTGACCGTAAACGGAGAAGCGGTTTCGAAGGACGACTACATCGCTTACCTCGAGCGCAAGAACACGGTTCGAATTCGAACCAATCAAGGTCTCATCGACACGCAGGTTGCCGAGCCGCTTTCCTTCCAGGCTCTGCGCGATCTCGTCAACCGAAAGGCCCTTCAGCAGCTTGCCAAAGATGAGGGAGTTTTCCCGGGCACGCCGGAAATCGAAGCCGAACTCGCATTCCGCGAGAAGCTGAACAAGGGTTACTTGGTCAAGCTTCAGAAGGATCAGGGTCTCACCCTCCAACAGATCAAGAACGAAGTCATCATCGACCTCTGCCAGTTTCGCTTGATCACCAAGGGCGTGAAGATCACCGATGCGCAGGTAGACACCTTCATCAAGAAGAACCCTGCACTCTTTGAGAAGCCCCGCACCGCCGACCTTCTTTGGGTTGCCGTAGACAGCGCCAAGGAGCAACAAACGGTCGATAGCGAACTTGCCGCCGGACAAACCTTTGCCACCGTTGCCATGCGCTACAGCAAGGCACCTCGAGCACGGGAGAGCCGAGGCATGTTCCCGGTGAACAACTACGATCAATTCCCAGAAGCGCTTAAGAAGCTCGTTGATTCAACCGCCGAGAACCAAGCCACCTCCTGGGTGCAAGAGGGCAACCAGCGACTCAAGTTCTTCATCATGAAGAAGACCGCCGCAGAGAAGGTCGCGATCGACGATGTGATGAAGGAGCGCGTACGACGCCAGCTTGCCCTGAAGAAGGGTGCGGAGGGCGTCGATCTCAACTCCAAGCTTCTCGCCAAGCTGAAGACGGCCAACGTCGTAATCGGCCGAAGCGATCTGAAGTCGCTCTGGGAGAATGCGGTCAAGAACCTCAAGGCAGAAGACGTGAGCCCGAAGCCGAAGACTGCTGAGGATACCAACCAGCCCGCTCCGTAGGACCGGGGAAAGATCAACAAAAAGACCTCGCTCTTAAGGAGCGAGGTCTTTTTGTTTTCCGTGGATGGAAGCTGTTAAGCGCTGACCGCGGTTCGGCCCAGCGCTTCCAGGAGAGACTTCACCTGTTCCGGGGTGAACTCTTCCGTTCGAATGTAGTCTTGCATCGCCTCTTCAAGAGACTCAAAATTCGAGTTTGTCCAAGTCCCGAGGGTTTCCCGGTCGGAATCGAGTTTGGTGAGGGTCAGGCGAAGTTCGCCGGACTCAGGGGTTCTCATGCCGTATCGAACTAAGTCTGGGATGGAGGTGTACACGCCTAGAACGCGAGATTTTCCGTCCAGATCTACCGATTCGCTAACCCAATAAAGTCTTCTAAACATCTTTGTTCATCCGTGGAAGCTTCTTTGCTTCGTCCTTCATGAGTTTGTCCCAAGGTTTTCCCCTGGGACAATCCCAACATTGTTCGTCTTGATTACGTTTAACAAGAACTGCAAAGAATTCGTGCTTTTCCGTAATTGTTGGCGATCAAGCGGTCCAGACAAAGGGTTCCGCATCGGTGAGGATGCGTCCATGTTGCTTCTGTGCTTCCAGAAGATATTCCGGGAGCGTGAAGCAGGCATGGTGGAATCTTCCTGTGTAGTACCTATTCTTGACGCCGCGCGCCTTGAATCGGTTCTCGATTTCGGCGGCCGTTAGGGCCATTGGATCATATTTCTTCGAAGCGAGCACGAATCCCCACGGTTGGAAGAAGGTGCTAACGATGCCGTAGTAGCCCGCCACGTACGGGAAGACTTCCTTCATGCTCTCTAGCGTTTCGATGCAGGAGACCATGCACTCGGGATAGTTCTCGTTGGCAGATCCGGCTTGCATCGCGAAAACGCCGTCTTCGCTCATCGCATCGGCGGCGATTTGGAAGTACTCCTTCGTGAAGAGGAACTGACCGGGACCGTCTTCGTGCGGGTTGGGAAGGTCGCTGAGGATGACATCGAAGTTGGCACCCTTGTGCTCGGCAAGCCAAGCTCGTGCATCGGTGTGCAACAAGGTGGTGCGAGGATCTTCGAACGCGCCTTGGTGCCACTCGGGCATGTGCTCTTTGACCATGTCCACCAACTCCTCGTCGATGTCGACCATGATCGCCTTCTCAACGGTGTTGTGCTTCAAAGCCTCGCGCAGGGTTGCACCCTCGCCACCACCGCAAACCACCACCGACTTCGGGTTCGGGTGAAGGGTCATGGCGGGTTGGCTCATGCACTCGTGGAAGACATATTCGTCCAGGATCGAGGTCTGGATGTTGTAATCAAGGAAGAGGGACTTTCCGAATCGCGGGACTTCGCAGATCTGGTAGGTCTGGTATTGGGTTTTCCCTTCCAGGATCATCTTGCCCACGCGGTACTGCCAAATGGCGGCACTGGTGTGGGTCTCGTTGATGAAAATTCCGGTTGCGTCGCTGGACATTGGCGATGCTAAGTTTGACATACAACGCCCCCCTGATTCCCGAAAGGGATTCAGGAGGGCGTTCATTCCGCGGCATCGGGTTAATCGTCTTTGCGCGGTTTTATCGGTTGCTTTCGCAAAGAGTCCACAAACTTCGGATCGTCCATCGGCACCTCCGGCTTTTCGCCTCGGCGCTTTTTGAAGTCGGGATCGCTGGGATCAAAGGTCTTCGCGGGATCGAAGACGCGCAGATCGCTCGGGACGTGGGTGTAAGGGGTGAAGTCGGGTTTGGTGGTGAACATGTCGTTGAGAGGCGTTGCCACCGCATCGAACATGTTGTTCGGACCAAGACCGAAGATGCCGTAGATAGAGCGAATGATCGACATGATGCTGGTGTGCCGAGTGCTCACGAAACCTCGCTTCGCGTAAGGACTGATCGCGAGCACGAAGCTTCGGTGTCGATCGATATGGTCGTTGTCGCCACCAGAATCGTCTTGGGTCACAAAGATGGCCATGTTCTTCCACTCCGGGGTTCGGGAGAGGTACTCCACAATCCGACCCAAGGCAAGATCGTTATCCGCCATGTAACTTGCAGTGTACGGGTAGCCCCGAGCCGCATTTGGCGAGGCGCCGTGGTCGTTGCAGATGGCGATGTTCAGGAAGCGGGGAAGTGGTTTGCCCTTGCTACGGAACATCTTCTCGATATCTTCTTTGAACCAGTCCGCCCTTGCGATATCGGGGATGTTGTTGTTATATGCCGGGAAGTTGAAATCGGTGTTGTCGTACAGCACCTTCGGCATCGGGTGATTCACCAGATAATTGGTTCCGGTTCGACTGTTCGGGGGCAACTCCAAAGAGCCGGGCAGTTCGTAGCCTTCGCCATAGTTCCGGAAACTGATCCCGTTACGGTGCAGGTGCTCCCAGATGGATCCGTTCTCTAGATAGTCCTCAGGGATCTGCGACCCGTCGGAACCCATGCTTGCAAGGCGTCCCTTGGCGTTATCCGTGGGTTTGAATCGCCACCCGGCATAGAACACCCGAGTGGTCCACAGGCTCGGATACACGCCAATCAGCCAGCGGTGGCCATCGCCACTCGCTTGCGGCTCCATGTAGAAGTTGTCGCTGATGCCGAACTCGTTGGCGAGTTTGATATGGTTTGGCATGATTGGAACGCGTTCTTCTTTGCCGCGTTCTCGAATCCAACCATTCTGACCATACTCCGCGTAGTCAGGTTCGCCACGACCTCGGCCAAGAGCGCCAAAGATCCCGTCGAAGGTGTGGTTCTCCTTGGTGATGAAAACCACGTGCTTGATTTGTGGTGGGAATTGGACCGCCGTAGTTGTTGGCAAGAGTCCGTTGTTTTTCAGAACAATTTTGGACCCCGCTGACCAGGCGTTCGCATTTGCGGGTGCGAATGTCGCGTGGACCATTCCTGGCATCTCTGAAAGACCGAATCGCTCGTCGGATTTGGGTCGCTCTGGACCTCGCGGACCCCGTCCAAGCCCCTTTTGGGTGCCGATGAAGAGTTTGCCGTCGGCGCCGGTTTGCAAGGAGGTGGGAAACCATCCAGTGGGGAAGTACCCCTTCACTTTGAGCGTCTTGAGGTCGATTCCCGCCACCGCGTTGAGTCCGCTCGCGGCGACGAAGAGGGTGCTTCTGTCTCGGCTCAGGGTCATTGCGCTCGGAATCACACCCCGCACCATTTTGAGTTTGGGTTGAGGCACCAGTTTCACCGAGGCGAGCGGCTTTAGGTTCAGGTCGAAGGCCTGAACCGTATCGTTATTGGCGTTAGAAACCCAGAGGCGATTTCCCTCCAAAAGGAGTGCATTGGGGGAACTGCCTCCAACCGCTTTGCCGCCATCGGCAGGAGCATGGATAAGGATGCCCGTTTTGACTCCGCCGACAAACTTAGGCTTCATTCCCCCGAGGACGTATTTGAATACGGAGTGTCCGTCAGGAGATCGGGCGTCCCCGAGACCTGGCACAAATCTATCTTCCGCTTCGACCCCGACTTCAGCTTCCTTGCTTGGAAATCCAAAGGCGGGCTTCTTCAGCCCAGGCGTGGATTGTTTTGTTCTTGCGGGTGGGATCACTGAATAGTTGAAGATGCCGATATTGGCCACAAACAGCTGCTTCCCATCCTCAGAGAGGGCAAGTGCATACGGCTGTCGACCCGCGTTCACGCGAGAAGTCACCTTCTTGGTGGCGATCTCTAGGGTGACCACCTTCTGAGTCGCAACGTCCAAGACGATTGCCGTCTTTCCATCGGGCAAAAACGCGATGTCGTTGGGATAGGCATCTTCGACTCCCTCTGAATTGAGCTCAAATTTGCCGATCTCAGTCCAATTGCTCGTTTCGAAGAGGTGAACGATGCCGGAATCACCGCCTCCGGCAAGAAAGAGCTTGCCGTTGGGAGAGAAGGCTCCGCAGGGGGAGATTGCCTTCATCGGAACCGTCTTTGCGGCTCGTTTCGTTTCTCCGGTGAAGATATTCAGGGCGCGGTCGTCGAATGCGACGATGGTCTTGCGGTCCGGGGACAGGACCACTTTCCAAAGATCGTCGTTCGTCCACATTCGGCTACCTTCCGGAGTAAGGAGTCGCCCGTTAGGCAACACGGTGGTGCCTCCTGGGACAACCTTTGCCACCGCTTCGCCTGCCGGTGCGAGAAACACCTCGTTTGGACCAATGGCGAGTGTGGAGAGAAGAAGAGCCGAGATCATCGCTTAAGAGGATAGGATTCTCTAGCCGCCCTTGGTGTCCCCATTTTCCGATCCTTAACAGAACCATAAAAATGCCGGAATTATTGAGTTCGGTTTCGTCGCTTCTTCTGTGATTTAACAGAACCGGTACAGTCAGGAGACGTCTTACCTATACGGACCTAGGGTAAGTCCGCTTGGTTATTTTTATGCACCTCCCAAAGAAGGCCTTTACGCTTATCGAGCTCTTGGTTGTCATCGCGATCATCGCGATTCTGGCCGCCATCCTTTTCCCGGTCTTTGCCCAGGCAAAGGCTGCTGCGAAGAAAACGGCGGACCTCTCCAACCTCAGCCAGATCGGGAAGTCGATCATGCTTTACGCGAACGACTGGGACGATTGCAGCATGGTG
Organism: uncultured Fimbriimonas sp.; assembly: GCA_964471545.1. GTDB lineage: Bacteria > Armatimonadota > Fimbriimonadia > Fimbriimonadales > Fimbriimonadaceae > Fimbriimonas. The sequence goes on from CAYYJX010000005.1 coordinate 32,855, forward strand.
ACCGACCACGAGGCTGGCTACCTTTGGTACACGCCCCTCTACTCCTATGTGAAGAGTAACGACGTTTTTCGAACCCCGGCTTACCAGCGAGTAGCGGTTGTAAATGACGAGGGCGTGAGCGTCCTGCCGGAATCGGATTACTCGATCAATGGTCTGTTCTCGCACGGCGCGTCCTTAACGTCCACTTCGGATCCGGCGGGGCAGATTATCGTTAGTCTTCGCGCGGTCACGGCGGCCGATCCGGATTATCACCCTTGGCCGGAATCGGCTCACGATGATCCGAATACGGGAGATTGGAATGACCTCTCGCTTTATGTTGGAGCGCATGAAGAAGGTGGGCCGCTGGAAGACTGGTTCCTCACTCGCCTTGAGCAACGACCGTGGGCCGGAGGGGCAAACTTCGACTACGTTGATGGTCATGCGAAGTTTTCCCGCTGGGAGCAGACCGTAAAGGCGCCGCTTCCCGGGGCGCATAACGTGGATCGGCGAGTGGAAGAGATCCATCACGATCACTAGGCAAGAGAAAAAGAAAAGCGGGCTCCGATGAGGAGCCCGCTTTTCTTTTTCGGAAGGGTCAGACCTTAGCGGCTGACTTCCGATTGAACGCCGCGTCGAACGACGAGGAACTTGATTCGTTCCGGTTGGAATCGCTCGCGAAGAGTCTCAACCGCTCGGTGCACAAGAACCGTTCCACCGCAGTAGAACAGGTCTACCGCTGCATAGCCGTGCTCGGGCCAAGTGTGGATGGTGTAGTGCGACTCTTGGATGATGACCGCGCCGGAAACGCCGTAGGGCTTGAACTCGTGGAACGAATCCGCCACGATGGTTGCCTTGGAATCCGTGGCGGCATCCATCATTGCCTGACCGACATGGTTCTCCTTCTCGAGCAGTTCGCCTTTGCAGCCGAACATCTCGATCAGAAGGTGGGAGCCGAGGGAAGGCTCTTCGCCCGGACGGGTCGGAAGACCCTCTTCGTCTTTACCAAGCCACTCTCCGAAAGCCTCGGGATCGTCGCAGTGAACGAAAACCCAGCCTTCGTTGCGCTCCAGAATCGGAGCCGCGGCTTGCATGGGAGCCTTCTTGGTGAACTTGCTCTTGAGAGCCTCGAACCAGTTACCGGTGGAGCGGACCGCAATGGCGGCACCGACGACAGAACTAATAACCAAAAAAGTTGTTGTTGCCAATCACATGAACCTCATTTCTAACCGTGCGCAGACACAAGACAGCTCTTGCGCGAGAAACCCGACGAGACGATGCGACGATGAGGAGAGCGGATTGGTACTCGCCACGGTTGATCGGATCAGGCCGACCCCACTCGTAGTTTGCGTCGCACGCATCTCTGTTTCGTCGCCAGGTTTTCTCCTTTTGGAGGATGAACCCACAAAAGCCACCACGGTTACCCGTGACGCAATTGAGAAAGATACCGCTACTACGAAAACCCTGTCAAGGAATTGCAAAGACCTCACGAACTGTGAGCCTAAAGACCGGTACGCCTTTGATAAATATAAGTTCAAAAAGACTCGTAAAGTGCCTAGGAGCCTTCGACGACCAATTCACCGTCTTGAATGCGCACAATTCGGTTGGCGTGCTCCAACATCGATGGGTCGTGAGTCACCATCACCAGCGCCCCGTCTCCACGATGTCGATTGAGAATTTCCATGACGTTGACGCCGTTTTTATGGTCTAACGCCGCAGTTGGCTCGTCGGCGAAAATGACTTTCGGATCGGTGACCAGCGCCCGAGCGATGCAAACGCGCTGACGCTCGCCGCCGCTGAGCGTGTGAGGCAGACGATCGGCTTTAGCGGCAAGACCGAGAGCGTCCAAGAGGTCGAGCGCTCGCCCTTTTAACTGCTCGGTTTTGTCCGGGGCGACGCTCAGCACATTCTCAAGCGCGGTCATGTAACCCAGCAGGTATGGCTGCTGAAAGACGAACCCGAACTCCCGTCGTCTCAGCCGGCTCCGCTCCTCGTCGCTGAGGGCATGAATGGGAGAACCGTTGTAAAGTACGTCTCCGTGAGAGGGATCTTTGAGTCCGCTCAACAGGTAAAGGAGCGACGACTTTCCCGACCCCGAAGGGCCCAAGATGCCCAGGAACTCCGAGGTGTCAATCCGCAGGGAGACGTCTTTACAGGCATAGACCTCTCGACCATGGTCGGAGTAGACAAGGGAAAGGCCGTTCGCCTCGATCATACGATCCTCCTCTCTACGACCGCAACCGGATCGAACTTCTTGAATCGGAGCATGATGGTGGCAAAAGAAACCACCAAGATGCAGATCGGAATGGGGATCGTGTAAGCGAACGAAAGCGGGTCGCCAAGATCGAGAGCGAAAGCTCGTGGCTCCATGAGGATGCGCTTCAGCACCCGCAGCAGCGTTTGTGCCGCACCTAGGCCTAGAATCCACCCGATCACAATCACCAAGCACGCTTCAGAAAGGACACGTTTGACCAGGGTGCTTTTGGTGTGACCGATCGCCTGCAACAGACCAAATTCGACCAGCCTCTGCGACTGGTAGATGTTCATAAGCATGCCCACCATGAGCGTGATGACGATGGTGAGGATGGCAATCACCGCGTTGAGAATTTGGTAGAGGATCTCGAACATGGTTTGTGCGTCTTTCTCAACCTCTCGATACGCAAAGACTTGGGCCCGTTTGCCTTTCACACGCTCCTGTGCCCAGGCATCCAATTTGTCTTGATCGGCGCGATTTTTGGCACAGATGATCGCGAGATCTACGGGCGGAAAATGGTTCGCCTTCTGGTAGTCGATGTCGTTCACCATCACCCACCGATCGGTTTCGGCGATCCCAACGATCTTCACTTCCATCGGTGAATACATCCCATCCACCTCGGGACCCATCAGGGTGTCGCCGATTTTGAGTTGGAGATTGGTGGCAACGGGTCGAGAGATCACGGCTTCAGGCGCTCCGACCTTGGGGAGTCTTCCGTCGAGCTTGGTGGAACCTTGCCGCTTCAGGTAGTACTGCAAATCGTCTGGCTTTAGGCCGATGGTGACGAACGGCCATTTGCCCACAATCGACTTCACTTGGGTTGCCGAGGCGCGACAGAACATGGCGCGATCGATCGGGACCGGACTGTTGTCAACGAGATCCTTGACGAGGATGGGCGTCTGCGAGGTGTCGCCGCGGGGCGAGACCCCAAGCATAGCGTCCGTGTATCGGTAAATCGTTCGGATGCTGAACG
>CAYYJX010000005.1:36067-43085 GCA_964471545.1 uncultured Fimbriimonas sp.
AACGGGATTGAATTGATGAGCGCGATGATGGACTGCACCAGCATCACCGCAAGGATGATGACGCTGACGAGCGGAATGGTTTTGCCCAAATTGCGGACCAAGAACGTGGTAGGCGCAATAGGGTTAAGAAGTCGCATCGCTCTTAAGGAGATTACCGACGTTTCGCCCCAAACGTTTGCATGGGCACTCCCGAGCCAAGCCGGCCGCTTTGATTTGGAGCGACATTCTTTGTCCACATAAATGTGGGCGATAGAGGGGCACAAAACTAGCGGATCATTAAATCAACCGGTGTGGAAAAGGGCTTCTCTGGAGCCATCCAGGCAACCAGAAAAGTCTTCCACCCTCCGGAGGTCGTTCGATGGATGAACTGATTCTTCGTATTCTCGACAAAGGCGTCCGAGCTCCTTCGTCTCACAACAGCCAACCCTGGCGCTTCGTGATAGAGGAGCACACCGTGTTCGTCTATGCCGACCACGCTCGACAACTTGTGGTGAGCGACCCATTGGCTAGAGAACTGTATGCGTCGGTAGGGTGCGCTTTGGAAAACATGCGCGTCGCCGCCGCCTACGAGGGCTATCGAGCCGTGTTCGACTTCATGTCCCAAGACGGTACCGGAGCCGCGGCAAAAGTCTCCTTCGAGCGGGGCGAACGCATCGATTCGGATGCGTACCACGCCATCGATACACGGCACACCAATCGAAAACCCTTCATTGGACAACTCTCTGAAGCGGACTGCCGCTACTTAGAGCGCCTTCCGGTAGAGAAGGGAGTCGAAGTGGCCTGGCTGACGGGACCGTCTGCCAAAAGGCGACTACTCATGCTTTCGGAGCAGGCGAATGAGATCCAGTTGGAGGATCCGAAGTATCGGGCCGAGTTGGAAGGCTGGCTCCGTTACAACGCGGGTGAAGAGAGTAAGTATCACGATGGGATCACCCATGAAGCCATGGGCTATCCACCCGCTCCGCATTGGCTGGGTCGGCTGATGGCTGGAGCCGCGTTGAAGCCCTCGGTGGTAAACGAACTAGACGAGCAGCGCATTTCGAGTTCCAATACCTTTGCCGTCCTAGCAGTGACTGAGGACAACCCGGTTTCTTGGATGAAGTTGGGTATGACCATTGAGCGGTTTGCGCTCGAAGCGACGGGAAGAAAACTTGCCTACGGATTCTTGAACAGTATCTGTCAGGTGCCCGAGATTTCCGATGCGGCAAGAATGCACTTCCGACTCGGAACCGCTACACCCGTAGCCATTCTCCGATTCGGCATCGGCAAACCGTGTGCTGTAACTCCAAGGCGCCCCCTGCGAGAAGTCGCAGTGACAGAAACTCGTCGCCCGGCGGGAGCGCCGCGCTAGCGGTTGCGTAGAACAATCCGAGGCGCTTAGAGACAAGCGCCTCGGTAACATCTGCCTATGAATCACGTCATCATCTCGCCGACTGCCCCCGAAGCCGCTCGTCGAAAAGAGGTGATGGAGCGCATTTTAGAGTGCGTCAAGCAGAACGTGACCATCAAGTTGCCCGTATTCGATCCCTCGTTGGATCGCCCTTCGGACGACTACGCCCTGCTGTCGATCGGCCTCGAGCCGAATCAATTCAGCGGGACCGTCGGCGAGTATCGCTACCAATTTGAAGGGGAAGAGGATCTCCTCCATCTAATCGTCACGCGTGACGACATGGGTGAACTCGACGCCAAAGCCGGTCAGGAAGTGGCCGAATTCGTCTTAAAGGGAATGCCTCAGGCGCTTGTTTGGATGCGCCAGGGCGAGCGTTCGCAGCACTTCTATTTCGGGCACGATGAACTTTTGAACCACCTGGTTCTCTAGCGCAGCCGCCTTGGCGCAACTGAGGCACGTTCCAAAAACAGCCACAATGGAACGAGTATGCGGATCGTTCTAGAGGCAACCGCTCTTCAAACCGGGCCGAACGCTCGGCGCGCGGGCGTTGTTCGAACCGTCGAATGTCTCCTAGAGGCGATCACGCGCGGGTATCCGGAGCACGATTACACGGTAATCGTTAGACCGGAACACGACGTTCAAGAAGTCCTCGGGCACATGTCCACCGGCCGAGTGGTGAAAGCTTGGGAGAAGACGCGCCTCTGGAAGTGGGTCGGGCGCGACCTAGAACCCTTGATCAAAGGCTCGGATCTCTACATGAGCCTCACCGGCCCCGTCCCGAGGTTGCCTTGGGTGCCGCGCAGCACGGTGGTTCACGATACGTTCTCCTTGCAGTACCCGGAGATGTACACGAAAGAGGACAAGCAGATTCACGACGAGATGTTTCGGCAAGTGACCCGGTACGCCGAGGTTTTGTTCTGCAACAGCGAATACACCGCTCAGTGCTTCCGGGAGTTGGTAGGAAGAACGGGCCCGATCATTCCGTTGCCGTTCGGTCCCCCGCAGCCGTTTGGCGATTCCGTTCCGGAGGGATGGGCCGGGTATCGGACGGAGAAAGTGCCTTTCGAAAAATATGTTCTTGCCCTGAGCACCTTAGAACCGCGCAAGAACCTGTTGCGGCTGCTGGAGGCTTGGGACATGTTTTGCGCCGCGAACCCCGCCGGAACGCCTCACGGAGACTTGGGTCTAGTGGTCGCGGGCGGCAAAGGGTGGCTGTTCGACCAGATCCTTGAAAAAGTCGAGGGAATGGCGTCTAAGGACCGGGTTGCCCTTACGGGTTACGTCCCAGACGAGTTTGTTCCGCCGCTCTTCCGTGAGGCGGAACTGTTTGTTCTGCCAAGCATTACCGAAGGGTTCGGCTTGCCCGTGTTGGAGGCGCTCACCATTGGGGTCCCCGTGGTTTGTTCAAACGGTGGAGCCGTTCCGGAAGTCGGCGGGGATGTGCCCGTTTACTTCGACCCGAATACTGCGATCGCGATCGTGGAAGGAATTGAAAAAGGCTTGAGTCGACTTGATCAGCGCCAAGCGTGGATTGAGGCAGGGCGAGTACGCGCCAAAAACTTTGATTGGAACAAGTGCGCCGAGACGATGATGGAGACGATGCTCCCTCTCGCTCGGCGCTAGTCGTTCAAAAGGCTCCGCCCGTTAGCGGTTGTCCTTCGTGATCCAAGGCAGATCGTCTGACTTGAATGGCACGGCGGGCAGTCCCTCGGCATTCACCAGATTGACCGGAACGTGGTTGTACCAAGCGTATCGAACCGCTTTGGGAGACTTCACTTCGGGGTGAGATACGACCACGGTCTCCCCTTCGATCCGGGCATCTGCCACGCGCCACTTGCCGTCTTCTCCGAGGATGGTGAAGCCTCGGGGCAGTCGGTAGTCGTTGGTTTGGAGACCCTTGGACGAACGGAACTTCACGATCATTTCCGCGCCGCGATCTTCGGTTCTCACAAACGCCGGACCCTCGTGCACGATCGACTTCATCCCGTAGTCTTGGTGCAGCGCGATGCGTGCGAGGCGATCGCCGACGGTGCGCTTATCTCGCGGGTGGATGTCGTTCGGATCACCGACGTCCATGATCACCGCCATGCCCGTTTTCGGAAGCGAAAGAGTGAGCCGTTGGGCTTCTCGGAGTTCTGGCCAGGCGTCGTCGAACTTGGTAGGCGTGTAGTCCATGTAGTTGGCGAGCTGAACGAAGTGGAAGGGAAAGTCCCCCTGACCCCACAGCGATCTCCAGTTTTGAATCATCATCGGGAAGAGCGTCTTGTACTGGAGCGCCCGACCCGCGTTGGATTCGCCCTGATACCAAATCGCGCCCTTGATTCCATAGGGCAGCAACGGACGGATCATTCCGTTCATCAGCGATTGAGGGAAGTTGGGATTGGTGGGCCCCCATGGCTCTCTCGGTCGATTGTTCGGCACCGGCTTACTGAGAGGCTGCTCGACTGAGAAACGCCACTCACCATCCAGTGCGACGGTCACTCCGCCGCCTTTCAGGGCCGCCTGACCTTCGCCCGTGATGCCTCCGCCTTGTTGATAATCCAGCGCCCGCACCGCGATCACGTTCTTGCCCGCCTTAAGTGCGGAGGCGACCTTGTAAGATCGCGGCATCATCCACGAGTTGGGCGTGTCGCTATCGGTGCGACCCACTTCCACCCCGTTGACCCAAGTACGATCGAGGTCATCGATCCCGGGCAGTTCCAACGTTTGAATCTTTGCCGCCTGATCTGCCGAGAGATCGACTGTGATGCGGTACCAAGCCGTTCCATCGAAACCGTCCTCAAAGAAGTGGGGAAGCTTTACCTTGGCCCAGGTGGAATCGTCCCAGTTCGGAGCCGACCACGGCCTTGCCGCAGGCATGATTTGGTCTTGCTGGGGGATGTTTGCCTTTTGCCAATCCAGAAGCGCCTTGCGATAGTTCGCGGCGGAACTCCCGTTCGGATCGAGGGCCGCTTCGGCTCGGTCGACCATTGGCTTCGTGATGGGGTCTTTCGCCATCCAGGCAATGTCGGTCCAAGCCTCGGCGGGGGTTCCACCCCAACTCGTGTGAATCATCCCGATGGGAACCTTTAGCTTGGCGTAAAGATGCTTGGCGAAGCTGAAGCCGACCGCCGAGAACGATCCCGCGGTTTGGGGCGAACTGGGCACCCATTTGCCGTTCGGAATAGAGGCTTGCGGGGTTCCGATCGCTCGCTTAGGCACGGTGAACATGCGGACATTGGGATCCGATTCGGCAAGCTCCTTAGCCGGGTCCTTGGAGATGTTGACGCTCCATTCCATGTTGGACTGGCCACTGCAGACCCAGACCTCGCCTACCAGAACATCGGAGACGACCGTTTCGGACGAACCCTTGATGGCGATGGTGAGGGGCGCTCCCGGCTTCATGGCAGGCAACACCACCTTCCAGGTGCCGTCGGCCCCGGCCTTGGTCGAGCCTTCGAAGATAGGTTTCTTCGAATCGCCGCGAGTGACCCTGACCGATACCTCGGTGCCCGCCGACTCCCACCCGAAGATGGGGTTCTTCTGGCCTTGTTGGAGCACCATGTGGTCCGAGATCAGCTCGTTGAGCCGCAGATCGGCGGCGCCGAAACTTGCCAGGACGAGACTGCCGAGAGCGGCTACTTGAATGCGATGGGAGATAAGAGAAGGAAAAGAGAATTTCATGATCGTTTGGTCTTCCAGCTTTGCCAATAGGACGGGTCCTCAAGTTCCAAAGCCTGAGCGGTGAGCTTGAGCGGATGGAACGTATCGACCATCACCGCTAGCTCTTCGGTCTTGGTGTGCCCAAGGGCGGCTTCAACCGCACCGGGTTGCGGTCCGTGAGGGATGCCCAGCGGGTGCAGGGTGATCGATCCCTCTTCGATGCCTTTACGCGAGCCGAACTTGTCGTTGCAGTAGTACAGCACCTCGTCGGAATCCACGTTGCTGTGCGCATACGGAATGGCGACCGCCTGCGGGTGGTAATCCAACATTCGGGGGCAGAACGAACAGACGACGAATCCTGCCGCGTGGAACGTTTGGTGGATGGGCGGCGGCATGTGAATTTGGCCGGTGATGGGTTGAAAATCGTGAATGCTGAAGGCGTACGGGAAAACGTAGCCATCCCAGCCGACCACATCAAACGGGTGGTAAGGGAACTTGTAGGCAGTGAGGCGGTTTCGAGCGCGAACCACAACCTCGTAGTCGCCATTTTCGTCGAAGGTGTCCAGCGCCTCGGGGGCTCGGAAGTCTCTCTCTTTGTACGGAGCGTGCTCGAGGATCTGTCCGTATTCGTTGCGGTACCGCCGCGGAATCTCGACGGGTCCGTAGCTGACCAACGCGATCATTCGCACCGGGTGAGCCTCGAACTCCAGCTTGTAGATGACGCCGCGAGGAATGACCAGGTAGTCGCCTGGCTTAAAGGTGATGCGCCCGAACATGGAGTGCAACACGCCCGATCCATCGTGTATGAAGAGAATCTCGTCTCCGTCGGCGTTCTTGTAGAACGACTTCATCGGCTCGGCAACCACCACCTGGTGCCACTCCATGTCCGAGTTGCCCATGAGGGGGATTCGACCGGAAATGGCGTCTCCCATGGGCTGCATTGGGCGGCTCTTGAGGTGGCGGTGGCGAAGGGGCTCATCTTCTAGATAGGTCACCTTCACGGAACCACGATCCTCCCAGCCGGCGACTTCGGTGGGTTGATTGATGTGATACAGAGTGGACATGGGTCCGCTGAACCCACGCGTGCTGAACAGTTGCTCCGTGTAAAGACCGCCATCGGGCTTGCGGAACTGAATGTGATGCTTTTTGGGGAGAGATCCTAGTCGGTGGTAGCGCATGAAACTCCTCGTCTTTGAGGTCTTCGTCTTCATCGGTCGACGCGTTTGCGTTTCTGCACGAACGGGCGGCGTCGAAGAACTCAAAGACGTCTTCTGCTCCGAAGTCTATCCATTGCCGGCTTCGAATGAAAGAGCAAGGGTCAAAAACGCTGCGGCTGTTAAATTTAGGGGCAATAGGCAGGCGTGAAGGGGCACCCCTTGCGCAGAAATGTCCCCGTCGGTATGCTGGAGTTTCGAGACGCTTTGAACCTGAGACTGAAAAAACCTCACAAAATGTTCTAGGTTTGGTCTAAAGAGTTCGCAGGGTTCGACCGAAAAGAATAACGAGCGAAGAGCTCATGACAGAAAAATGGCAAGACGGGGGCGACCCCGATCGCGCAAAGCCACAGATGTCATAGCCCGTGGGGGACCTTGCGAAAGTGGGTTTCCGGAGGCGATGAGATGGCTGGGTTACCTGTCTGGAACCGAGTAGGAGTAAGCCATGAGGATTTCAGACGAAGAAGTAAAGAAGTTGTTGGGTGGATTTGCGGCAGTGAACGCAGAAACCTCCACCGTGCCCACCAACGCGCTCTCTGCGGAGTTGGACGCGGAAGCTCAGCTTCGCGAGCAGGATCTTGTGAAAAGCGTCACAAGTGATGTTGTCAACATGCCGGATCGAGAAGAGATGATCGCCGCTCTGAAGGCGCGCATCGCGGCCGGCACCTACGCACCCTCTGCCGAAGAGATCGTGGACGGAATGATCCGCCGCGCGATTGCAGATCGAGCCCGCTAAGGCTGTACAGCCTCTGGCGCCCTTGAGCTGAAACCT
>CAYYJX010000005.1:43185-67490 GCA_964471545.1 uncultured Fimbriimonas sp.
CCGAGTGAGCTTTTTCGATCATTCTGGCTTGGTTTCCACAACGATTTCTTCTGGGCCTCAGCGGTAGTTACCACCAAACCATGAGCAATCCCGAACCTAAAACTCCCCTCTGGGAACTTGAACGTCACGAACAACTAGGATTCTTGCGTGCCGTCCAAAGCATGAGCTGGACCGGCGCGGTCGATTTGATCGTGAGCGCCTACCCTCGTCTCGATGCCGAGGTGCGGCTTGCCTCCCTCGATGCCTTAAGATTCATCCTCAACCGCTCCCATCGAGCCTGGTTGCTCAAAATTGTGGATACCGAGAAGGATCCAAATATCCGATGGCTAGCGTTCGAAATCTGCTGTCATTTGCCGGTGACGACGGGGCATGACGTGAAGTGGCTTTTACAGAGGATGAACGATGCGTCCGAAGATCTCGATCTGCGGTTCTCGGCTCTTATCGGACTGACGGAACTCCTCTCCTTTTCGGTCTGCAAGTCCCCAAGAACTAGGCGGGTGATCGAAGAGGCCCTGCGGGGGATCGATCCTCCGCTGCAGGACCGAGTCAAGGGGTTGTTCGCTTGGTCGATGGAAGAGTGGCTTGAACGTGAAGGGGCCCGTCGGATTTTAAAAGGCAGATCGCCCGGCTTACAACCGATCGATGGTGGTCCGACCGAAAGTTGATACCTAGTTAAGCGTTCACAACCTGCTTCTGCAGATTCTGGCCGTGGCCTTCCAGCAAGCACCGAGCAAGTTCTTCTTGCACCATGCCCACGTACCAAACGTCGTCTTCTTGCTGAGGCGACTCGTGCCAGTCGTAAAGGTAACCCGCCACCAGATCGGCTTCGGGTAGGAACTGGGTGAGCCGATATTTGGGCAGCCAAGTTTCGGCGAGGATGGGGTACAGATCGCTGGGCAGGGGCGGCTGCATCAGGCGATAGTCGTCGCTGACGTCGACAATCACCACTCGCGCCATGTTGTGCTGCCAAAGACTTCCTGCAATTTCAGCCATCGGTGAGTTCCTTCTCGATGTTTAGAGACGGTTCGGAATGAACAAAGGACGCGACCCAAACCGGGTCGGTGGAAAACTATTTGTTGCGGGTGACTCTACGACTGAAGGAGTGGGCCTCCCCACTCGGTTCAGGTGGAGAGGCGACGCTCATTACGGCTCTCGCGGCTTAATCACAACCGGCGGCGGCGTGTTGTTCAGCTTGGCTTTGAACTCGGCTTCGGTGTTCTTCTTGAGGCCGTCTTTGGGCAGTTCGGTCACTCCGCTATCGCCTGTGTTCCACGGGAGCAACACGGTCACTCGTCGGTTTTTCAGATCGAGCGGATTGAGAGGATTCTTCAGGTCACGATCCGCCATGCCTCGCACACCCAGGAAACGATTGTCGGGGATTCCGCTGTAGGAGAACATCCGCCGGAGCGCATTGGCGCGGTCGGAGCTGAGTTCGAAGTTGGTGTACTCCTTGCCGCCGTACGGTTTGGCATCGGTATGGCCCTCGATGATCATGCCTCTTCCGCTGGCCCTCAGGACCGGAGTGATCAACTTGATCAGTCGCTTTGCTTCGGGTCGAATCTTGGCCGAACCGGATTCGAAGAAAACGCTGCCGGTGGATTCAACAAACTCCATGCGGATTCCTTCTCGGGTGATGGTGAAGTCGATGTACTTCAGCAGCGCCTTCAGGTTCGGGGCCTCGGCGATGGCTTTGCCGATTCGACGCTCCAGTTCCGCACCTTCGGCGGCTTGAGCGGTGACTTGCGACTCCGATCCGCCACTTCGTTCGCCTGCTCCGGGCGATCCCACCTGCTTGGTTTGGGGGGAGGCCGCGGGGAACGATTTGACGTTGAAGATGTTCTTAGACCGGGGCTGGTTTTTCATAAAGCCCATGGGGTCGTTGAAGTAGCCCTGAATCTGCGCCTTCGTTTGGTCGGACAGGCCCATGATCCACATAACCATGAAGAAGGCCATCATAGCGGTGACGAAGTCCGCATAGGCCACCTTCCAAGATCCACCGTGGTGCCCATGCCCCCCGTGAACCTTTTTCTTCTTGATAATGACTGTGCCGTGATCGGCCATGGTGCCTCTTTAGCCGTTAAGCGGCCTTTTGCTCCTTCACGGCCTGCTCCATCTCGGTGAAGCCAGGTCGAACCGAGGGCTCGATGTTTCGTCGTGCGAATTCGACGCAGGTGATCGGCGACTCGCCTCGGGCGAAGCTGAAGAGAGCGTGCCGAATACAGTTCATGTACATGGCGGAACTGTTTAGGCGCAGGGTCATGGCTCGTGCGATCGGCGCGAAGACGCCGTAGGCGACGAGAATTCCAAGGAAGGTACCCACGAGAGCGCCTGCAACCGATTGACCGATCGCGGCGGCTTCGCCACCAATCTTGCCCATCGTGATGATAACGCCCAAAACCGCCGCAACAATTCCAAAGGCGGGCATGGAGTCACCGACCGTTTGCATTGCTTCGGCAGGCAGGGCTTCCTCGTGGTGGGCCACTTCAAGGTCCAGCTCCATCATTTCGCTCAGGTCGTGCGGACTGACCGAACCGGAGAGAATGACTTTGAGCGTGTCACAAAGGAAGTCGGACGCGTGGTGATTGGAAAGGAAGGTCGGGTATTTGCCCAGAATCTCCGACTTGTCGGGCGATTCGATGTGCTTTTCCAATCCCAGAAGACCCTCTTTACGGGCAACGTTGAAGAGCTGGTACATCATCTTGAGCAGATCGATGTACGCCGTCTTGGTGTACGGATCCGGCTTCAGCAGCCCCATCGTGGCTTTGATGGTCTTGGTGAAGTTCTGCATGCCGTTCGCGGCAATAAACGATCCGAGTGCGCAACCACCAAGGATGACCCACTCGTTCGGCACGATCAAGACCGCGATTTGCCCGTGGTGCATGATGTAGCCGACGATCGTGCAGATAAGCACAATGCCGATTCCGATAAACGTAAACATTCTTAGACGACCTTCCTAGCCTCGTCGAGCGTCCGATCGGCATCCTAGCTTTTCGGTCCCCTCCCTCACGGCTCAAATCCTTCCGAAACGTGTTCGAGAAAGCACAAGCGCGCGAGATTCGCTCTCCGCAAGGTTTTTGTTCCACGTTTCCCAGGGCAATCACCGGCAAGTTTTTGTGCCGGGGCTCAAATGTCGAGAATGGGTACTAAGGTGAATTTTACGTAAGTGTGGTAAATTAGTGACAATTTCTGGGGCGAGCGATCGTCTTACCATTTGCCTAAAGATGAATCCTTGCATTTTCTAGGCGTCAGGATTGTCCAGGCGTCTCGGGAAGGATCGACGCGGGGTGAAAAGGTTGGCAAGGGCCGACCAGGTTCGAAAAGAGTCGCCAGGGTTCGAAAGGAGTCGCCCGGTTTCAAGATGGGACGCCAGGGTTCAAGAGGGCACGCTAGGTTTCAAATGGAGACGACAGGGTTCACGCCAAATGGACCAGGTGCGACGGTGATGGAAGGGATTTTAGAAGTGTCGAGAATGACCGGGAAGGATCGAGGATCACTTGGCAACGTTTGCATGGCATGAGATTGAATGGCCCATTTTGATTCCGTCGCTGGGGCGCGGAATCATCCGTGCGGATCACCTCGATACCCAATCGGGTGGGCTCCTTCCGGATGGAGTCGGCCTTCCAAGCGATACAATAGAAGGCATGCCCTACCGTGCCCTCCCTCCGGAAGATGCGGGGGCGAAACAGTCCTCATCGACGGTCGAAGTTCCATCGGAATTGCGTCCGAGAATTCGGCGTTCGTCCGTGGCCGATGTGCAGACGGGTGATCCGTCTCCGGGGTCCCCAGAGGCAGACCGACCGGCGTCCGACTCGGCGGCGTCCGATTGGGCGGCGTCCCATTCGGCGGCGTCCGATTCGGCAGTATCTACGATTTCGCCCATTCAGCCGCAGACGATCGTAGATGAAGAGACCGGGGAAATCCAGACGGGGAGTGGCTCGGCGAGAGAGCACTCTCTCCGAGTGGTGTTGCTGGACGAAACCACGATCAACCAGATTGCCGCAGGCGAGGTGGTCGAGCGGCCGTCTTCGGCGGTGAAGGAGCTTGTGGAGAACTCGTTGGATGCGGGGGCGACTCGTATCGAGGTGGAGATTCGACAAGCGGGGAAGGGGCTCATCCGCATCTCCGATAACGGGATCGGAATGACACCGGACGAAGCCAGGTTGGCGCTACATCGGCACGCGACCTCCAAGATCCGCCAATACGACGACCTCAAGGCGGTTTTAAGCTTGGGATTTCGGGGCGAGGCCCTGCCGAGTATCGCCTCGGTCTCTCGGATGACGATTTCGACGGGATACGTGGACGGCGTGCGTCACGAGATAATGGTCGAGGGTGGTTCCATCGTCGGCGAAACAAAGCGAGCGGGACCCAAAGGCACCGAGATTCGGGTGGAGAACCTGTTCTACAACACCCCGGCGCGCATGAAGTTCATGAAGAGCGACGCCACCGAGGTGGGCCAAATTTTGGATGCGTTGATGCGATACGCAGTCGCGTATCCGTGGGTGGCGTTTACGGTTTGGCACAACGGGCAAGAAGCCCTGCGTACTTCCGGCAATGGTTCGATGCTGGATGCGCTCGGTTCGGTTTGGAACCGCGACGTCGCTCGACAGTTGGTTCCGGTCGATCACACCATCGGTGGACTCCGTGTTTGGGGCTACGTTTCTCCGCCGCACGTGACCAAACCGAATCGGAGCTACCAGTACCTCACGGTGAACGGGCGGAGCGTGAAGGCGCGGACGCTTTCGATTGCGTTGGACCAAGCCTTTCGGGATCTTACGCCCGAGCGCCGCTTTGCGATGGTGGCGCTGGACTTGGAGATCGATCCCGAGCGGGTAGATGTGAACGTCTCGCCCACCAAGAGCGAGGTGAAGTTTGAGCATGAGGGCACCGCTTTTGAGGGCCTGAGATACGCCATCCGGCAGTCGCTGCTGGATCACGGCATGATGCCGAGCGCGTTCGGCATTGCGCAAAAGTCGGTGGGGATGGGTTCGGGAGCAAGTGTCCATTCGGGTTTGGCAAATGCGGGCCGAGGGCCGTTGGGAGAAGGTGCACCGCCAGAAGGCGACAACGGGGTCCGGCTGGTTCGAGAAGTGGATCGCGACGACTTTACCGGGGCAGGCGGTACGGGTCTTCTTGATCGACCACAAGGAGCATTTGGGAGTGTCGACGGAAGGCCGATCGGGGAAGTCGGGAGTCAAGCGTCCACCGGGTTGCCAGGGTCCACCGGGTTTCAAAGAGAGTTTTTGCGTGAATCCCTGGGTGGAGTTCAAGGCGGGGAAGGCGGAAACGGGGTTACTGGATCAGCTGTTACTGGGTCAGGCGCTTATGGGTCAGGCGTTTATGGGTCAGGTGTTCCTGAATCCTCTTTGGTTCCGGAGCGGCTCTTGGACATCCCCAAAGGCGGTCTAGATCCGTTCTCCGTTCCAAGAACGTCCGCCATGCCTTACGTGCACCTGTTGGACGACCTTCGGATCATTGGGCAGGCTCAGAACACGTTCATCCTGGCGGAGACTCGCCACGGAATCGTGGTCGTCGATCAGCACGTTGCCCACGAGCGGATTCTTTACGAATACCTGTGCGGTTTGAAGCGCTCGACGCTGGTGGAGAAGCAACCTTTGCTGGTTCCGCAAACGCTCGAAGTCGATCGCCGCGCGGCGATTCTGTTGATGGAAAAGATCGGCGAACTCGAGCAGGTGGGCTATGAGCTGGAACCGTTCGGTGGAGACGCCTTTGTGGTTCGCGCTGCTCCCGCTGCCCTTCGAGGAAAGGACCCCATCCGGGTTCTGCGGGACTTGGTGGACGAACTCATCGATAGCACCGTCACCAAAAAGCTGGTGCCCACGCGAGAAGCGATTTGGATCATGTCGGCGTGCAAGATGGCGGTGAAGGCGGGTGATCCTCTCTCACATGCCGAGATGGAGAAGTTGCTCGTGGATCTTGCCACGACGGAAAACCCTTACCATTGCCCTCACGGTCGTCCGATTACGGCAACATTGACGACGCAAGAGCTCCTCAAGCTCTTCAAGCGTGTGTAGCATGGGGGAGGATTCACAGATGACGAGAGCGGCGTTCTGGGGGGCGAAGTGCTGGTTTTAGGAATCGATCCGGGGCTTGAACGCATTGGCTATGGGTTGGTTCGAAAGAACGGCTCCAGGCTCGAGCATGTGGCTCACGGACTCATTCAAACGCCGCGAATTGTTATCCCCGACCGGCTCAACTTGATCCATCAAGAGCTCACCACGATCCTCGATCGCTACCATCCGGATGCAATCGCCACCGAGCGACAGATCTTCGCCGCCAACAAAACCACCGCTCTGGACGTGGCAAAGGCATACGGGGTGATCTTGTTGTGTTCGTCTCAGCAGGCGCTTCCTTGGGCCGAATACACGCCGCCTCAGGTGAAGCAGAGCGTGGTCGGAGTCGGGACTGCGGATAAGAAGCAGGTCACCTTTATGGTGCGCCGTCTGTTGGGTCTCAGCGAAGATCCCAAGCCGGATGACGTGGCAGACGCGCTCGCCATCGCCATCTGCCACATCCTCCGTTCGCCACCCGTTCCCCGGACCGCGCCGCCGAGAGGCTAGGGTGCCTCTTTCAGCACTTCAGCCATTTCCGGCCGAAGTCGGTGAGCGTTGATCGCCTGTTGAATGACGTGTGCGGCCCCGAGGACCTGATCCTCCTCGTAAAGGCGACCAATGATCGAACAGCCAAACGGTTTGCCTTCCTTGTTCAGACCCATTGGCATGTAGAGCTGTGGATGACCCGTCAGGTTCGTGGTGATCAGGGCGGTTCCGGCTCGCTCGGGAGCGAGAATAAGGTCGAAATCGCCGAACTCACGCTCGAACTTCTGCATCAGCTCGGTTCGACGACGCATTGCCTGGACGTAGTCCACACCCGTTGTGAACATGGCGGCGCGGAAGATCGGTGGCCAAAGAGAGCCTTTCATCAGGTCGACGTCGCCCGATCGGGTGAGGGTGTCGAAAGCCGCCGCCGCTTCGACCGTCAACACCGAATCCACTCCCGCCGGAGGCGGGCTGAGTTGGATCGCTTTGACCTTCACACCCGCGGTGCGCAAAGCGGCGATCGCGGGCAAAAGATCGTTCGGGACGTCGTCCTCGTCGAGAGGATCGGCTCCAAGGATTCCAACTTTCAACTTAGAAAGATCGGGGATGGAACGGTAGTTGAACGGGCGATCCACCGTGGTGGGGTCTTTCGGATCGGCACCGCAGAGAATGGCAAAAATGATCGCGCAATCCTCGGCCGTTCTTGCGATCGGACCGACCTTGTCCATCGACCAACTCAGCGCCATCGCGCCGTAACGCGAGATGCGTCCAAACGTGGGTCGGAGCCCGGTGACCCGGCAGCGCTGAGAAGGGGAGACGATCGACCCGAGCGTTTCGGTACCGATCGCAAAGGGGAAGAGGCCGGCCGCCACACCGGACGCCGAGCCCGCGCTCGATCCGGAGGCCCCTTGCTTGGGATTCCAAGGGTTTCTGGTCAGGCCGCCGAACCACACATCGCCGTAAGCGAGCGCTCCTACCGAGGTCTTGGCAACCAGGATCGCCCCGGCTTCGCGCAATCGCACCACCACCTCGGCATTGGTATCGATGACCTGGTTACGATAAGGTTCGGCGCCCCACGTCGTCGGGGCTCCTTTTACCGCAAACAGGTCTTTAATGCCGTAAGGGATTCCGTGCAGGGGACCTCGGTAGTAGTTGCGAGCGATCTCCCGGTCCGCTTTTTGGGCTTCGGCGCGAGCTTGGTCTTCCAAAAGCGTGATCACGCATCGCAGGGCGGGGGCGTACTTCTTGATTCGGACGAGGGTTTTCTCTAGGAGTTCGGAGGGCTTTAACTGCTTTGTCCGAATCAGGTGGCCCAGTTCGTTGACGGTGAGAAAAGCAAGATCGTCGTCGCTCTCGGGAACTTTGAGTTCCTTGAGTTTGGTGGTGATTGCCCGGGCTTCCTTGCTGGAACCAGGTTGCTTGCCGGCGGGCTGGAACAGCATGGCCGGGTAGACCTCGTTGGGAATCGAAGTCGATCGCATCCCACTCAGTTCCTTGCGACTGTTGCGGACCGAACCGAGGATGTTTTTCCGGTGTTCGTCGGTGAATTCAACGCCCGCAACCAACCCCGCCGCTTTCAAGACGTCAAGATCGATCGGATCTTTGGGCAGTTCTTGCCCCGGATTCTCTTGCGGTTCCGCGCTTTCGGCGACGGATTGAGCTTCCGACGACGGAGCCGTTGCCGCCACAGAAGCGGTGACCCCGGCGGCGGCGAGGGTGCCTAGAAGGTTCCGTCGGGAGAGGTCCGACTCGGAAGAAAACAGGTTGGAAAGGATGCGCGGGTCGAATCCCATAGATCCTTTAAGGACGTACGAGAAGCCTCACCTGCACCCTTGATTCCCCTTTCTAGATCGAGAAGAGACGAGCGAGCGCGGCTACTCCAGCGCCCAACGGTTGATGAGCCACCAGTTGCCCTGATCATGAGGACAGAACGCATGATGGGTGATGGTCTCAAACGACGGCAAGTAGCCGAGCGATCCGTCTCCATACGCCTTGATTCTCAAGATCACCTCCTCGACGTGCCGCCGAGCAATGCGGCAGCGCTCGACGTCCGCCAGTGATCCGGCGGAGTTCAACGACGTAGCGACGGCTACTCGCTCCAGATCTTCGAACACTTGGCGGCACGGGGAAAGGTGCGTGATCGCTTCTCCCGGGCGACCCGCCGCATACGCCTGCCGAGCGCGCTCCGCGAATCGCACAAACTCCGCCGATTTGCGCGTCAGCATATAGAGCCCTTTCCAGTGTGGTTTGTTGGCAAAGATCACGGCTCGCTCTGCGATCTGGATGGCCTTCAAGCCGATCTCGTCGGGGGTGAAGAAGTCGGTGGCCGGAAGCAAGTCGCCCGCGAGATCCTCTCGATGTCGCAACCATGCCAAGAACGGGTTGGCGTACAAGAAGAGTCTGCACTTCAGGGGATGGCGCAGGCGGGTGAACTTATAAATGCCGCCAAGGTTCTGCAGTTCAATCCCAAGGAGGCGAGCGATCTCTTCATCCGCCTCACTCTCTGCTAGGTATTCCTTGAGGAAGCGGGGAGCCTCGTTCGGCTTTGCGGCGTAGATCGCCACGTCTTCTTCGAACGTTCCGTTCGGCAAGGGCTCGCCGCGATCTTCAGGCCGAGGATCGAGGAGCATCTTGCCCGCTGCCCGAATGGCGGGAAGGATGGAAGAGTAGTTTCCAAAAAGGCCGCACTCCCAAGTAGTCACACAGACCCCATAGGCACCCAGTCGATGGGCCGCCTCCACCTGCTCCGCGACGTTGCGTTCGCTCTGCGCCAGGTGACACCAGATTGCATTGTAGGTGTGGATGGCAGGACAGAACACGGTGCGATATCCAGCATCCAGGAAGGGCTTCGCGGTGAACTCGCTGCTCTTGAAGTACTGCCAGTCAAAGATCACGGTCTCTTTTGGAAAAGCATTCAGCGCGTCGGGGTGTTCAAAGAACATGTCGCCCCAAACACCCGGCGTGCGTCCCTTCGCGACCAAGTAGTCGGAAAGCGGAGCAAAGTGCTCGGCGTAGAGTTGCGCTTTAGCATCGGTAGACGGGTTCTCCGCCTGGATCTCCTGGAGCCGCTTGCTGGAATAGGGGCCCACTCCTAGCTGAGCGGTCTCATCCCCGCCGATGTGAATCAGGTCGCTTCTGAATGCGTCGCAGACATCGTCGATCAGGGATCGGCAGAGGGCTTGAAAATCAGGATTGGCGCCATCGGCTTGCAGTCCACGGAAGCGTTCCGCTGCCATTGTATGACCCTTTTCGGTGTAAAGCATCCCTTCAAAGTGGCCGAGCAAGTTGATGAACGGAACAATCTGCAAGGTGGGGAACTCTCGCTCCAGGGTTTGGACCTCGGCTTTGGTCAGGGCATGCTTTCCGCTTGCCCAGGGTGCCGACTCGTATGCGAAACGATGCTCGAGATACAGCCCAAGGGCGTTGTATCCAGCAGCGATCGTCTGGCGACAAAGTTCTCGCAAAAAGTCGAGATCGGCCTGTTGCTCCCGAGCAAGATCGTAAGTCCAGATGCGCAGTTCCATGGGTGTGTGAAAAGTCTACCGACCCCTCTGCCTCAGTCACCGCTAGCACGGTTACGATCACTAGGGTTCGGGAACGGAAGAGCATGCCAAAATGAAGGTTCATGGTCGACCCCGAACAAGTTAAAGTCGTTCTCGATGCCGTCAAGGCCTCCAGCCTTCGCGGAGCCCCGCTTCGGAAGTTCGCGATGGAGCGTCTGAGTGAGCTGCCGAACTATAACTGGAGCGGCATTTATCGGGTGGATTCGACCCTCGATGGCCAGGGCGAAGAACTCGTTCTGGACCAATACGTCGGGGCACCGACCGATCATACGCGCATCCCGTTTGGGCGGGGTGTCTGCGGCACGGCCGTCGCGGAAAACAAGAACCAGGTCATCGAAGATGTTCGGACCCTTTCCAACTATTTGGCCTGTTCGTTGACCACTCGTTCGGAGATCGTCGTGCTTATTCGAGACGGGGAACGAATTCTTGGTCAGATCGATATCGACGGGCACACTGTGGGCGCGTTCGATGCTTCGGACGAGGCCATGTTGGAGCTTGTCGCCGATGAACTCGCGGGACGCTGGAACGACTAGGGGTCGGTTCACGCAGTTATAGAGGAGCAATCGATGTCGGCGTTTGAAGTTTTGGTGGTGGGCGCAGGGCACGCGGGGATTGAAGCCGCGTTGGCGTCTTCGCGCATGGGCCGCCGAACTTTGTGCGTCACCATTCGCAAAGATCGCATCGGTCACTTGCCGTGCAACTGCAGCATCGGTGGACCCGCGAAGGGTCACATGGCACGCGAAGTGGATGCCCTCGGAGGCCAGATGGGGGTTACCACCGATCGGGCGATGACTCATATTCGTCGGGTGGGCACGGGGAAGGGTCCGGCGATCCAAACTGTTCGCGCCCACGTGTGCAAAGACCTGTATCCCATCCTCATGCAGGAGGTTTTTGCCTCCGAACCAAACCTCACCGTGATCGAGGCAATGGTGGAGTCGCTGTGGATCGAAGGGGGCAGACTCCTCGGCGTGATTCTCAATGACGGGAGTCGGATCGAATCCCGGTCGGTCATTCTCACCACGGGCACGTTTCTCAACGGTCTTTGTCACGAAGGTCGCAACCAAACGGTGGCAGCGCGCCATGGCGAACCCGCTGCGGTCGGGCTCTCGGCGAGCCTGCGAGACCTGGGAATTCGTCTGCGACGGTTTAAAACCGGAACAACCCCTCGCGTGGCGAAGAGTTCCATCGACTGGGCGAAGACGGAGTGGATGCCGAGCGAACCTGAAGCGGGCGCCATCAGCTTTATCAACGACGTCCCGTCCCCGCGCGGCGAGTTGCTGCCGTGCTGGCAGACTCGTACCAACCTGAACACGCACGAGGTCATCGCCGCAAATCTTCAGGAGTCAGCCATGTACGGGGGGCGGATCGAAGGAATCGGTCCTCGCTACTGTCCAAGCATCGAAGACAAGATTGTTCGCTTTGCGGATAAGGAGAGCCATCCGGTGTTTCTTGAACAAGAGACATGGACGGGCGAAGAAGTCTATGTCCAAGGAGTGAGCACCTCGCTCCCGGCAGCTGTCCAACAAGCGCTTCTGGAGACGATCCCAGGACTTGAGAGGGTGGTCATGCTTCGACCGGGATATGCGGTCGAATACGACATGGCCGATCCACTGCAGCTCACTCCGCACTTGATGTCGAAGTTAATGCCGGGTCTCTTCCTAGCAGGCCAGTTGAACGGCACCAGCGGTTACGAGGAGGCTGCAGGACAGGGAATCGTCGCGGGTATCAACGCCGCCCTGTGGACGCGAGAAGAGGCTCCGATCGACTTTCCTAGGAACGGGTCTTTCATCGGCGTGATGGTGGACGACCTGGTTACCAAGGGCGTTGAAGATCCCTATCGCATGCTGACCGCACGGTCGGAGCACCGGTTGTTGCTACGGCATGACAACGCCGACGAGCGACTGACGCCGCTAGCGATTGAACTAGGCATTGCTACCGACGAGCGGCGCCGACGCTTCGAGGAAAAGTGGTCGAAGATCGATCGCGGAGTCGAACAACTTGAATCGGTCCATGTTTCTCCGGCTCACGAAGCCGTTTTTGAAGGCATGGGCCTCAACCCTCCAAAAGGGAAGCAGAGCGTCTTTGAACTGATGAAGCGTCCGGAAATCGACCTTCAACGCTGTTTAGAGATTGCGGAAGCGATCGGCCTGCACATCGAGCTCGAGCAAGATCCGAAAGTGCTGGAGCAGGTGGAGCTGCGGGGGCGATACGCGGGCTACCTGCAGAAGCAACAACGCCTGGCAGAGAACCAGCAGCGGCTAGACGACTTGAAGATTCCTGACGAGTGGGATTACCACGCGGTGAACGGTCTGAGCTTCGAGACAAGGGAGAAACTCACTCGCCTTCGACCTAACACGGTTGGACAAGCCTCTCGCGTCCCAGGGGTTCGGCCAACGGATATCGCCCTACTGATCGGTCACCTTCGAGGCAAGCTGCGCAGTAAGGCACCAGGCCTCCCGGAGACGCCTGTCTCAACGATCCCCGGAACCTGATGAAGTCTTTTGAAGTTTGGCGAGCCTTACAACTCTAGCTTGAGGGCCCGTGCGATCTTCCCTAGGTCGTACACCAGGAAGTTCTTAGCCTTGGAGTTCATGGCGACAAAGATGCCGTTGGGAAAGCCGGGTAACGGCTTCGCGCAAAGATCGATTCCGTCGGTCTCATCCGCTCCGCCCGTGAACGCGCCTAGCAACTTTCGCGTCCCTCGGTCGAACACGCGGTACACGCTATTGCCCTTGATTTGGTCGGTCAAAACGAGATAACCGCCGCCCCAAGGGTTGGTTGGCCAAATCGCAATTCCTTCGTGATCGCCCTTGGTTCCAGAATCGTTGAACCGAATCACCGGGCGACTGACATCGGCTCGAGCATCGACGTTGTAAATCCAGGTGCATACGGTTTCGTCGCTGTAAATCACCTGGTTCCATTCCGAGTCGAATGCGATGGATTCGGTCTCTTTCACCCCGGAGAACTTGCCGAAACGGCGGGTGAGCGAAAGGTCGATCTTTCGAGTTTTGCCGTTCCAGTGAAGTTCGTATTGAGCGATGTGGTTTTCTGTCGGCCCTGCCTTGGGTGTTACCCAAGTGAACAGTCGCCCCGACATCATGCCGATGGCGACGCCCATCGGCGCAGCGTCTTCACCCTCCTCTCCAACAAAAACGGCGGTGCGCCCTGTGAGTTCTCGGAAGGAGGGTTTGTCGCCCGGAAGAACCTCAAGAATCCGCAGTCGGCGCTTCATTCGCTCGGTGAAGATGGCGATGTGGCGCTTCTGACCTCCGATCTGCCCCGACCAAACATCGATGTTGTTCGGCCGATCCACGTTGTTCAAACGGAAGACTTGTTTGCCCTTGAGATTGAATCCCACGATGCCACCCGCAGGGGCTTCGGATTTATCCGTGCCGAGGATCAGGGTTTGGGAAGGATTCTCCGGAACGTAAACAATCGCCGGATCATCGGCGTCGGTTCCAACCGGCGCGGTGGCAAAGGCCGGTTTCACCGCTACGGGCTGGGTCTTCTGCGTGGCAGAAGTAGGAAGGGAAAAGAGCGTGAGAGCGATTAATCCGGCGGTCATGACAGGCCCGTCTTGAAGGGCGCCCTTCAAGACGATGCCTATTGTTAAGGAGAATTGTTAAAGATACGTAAAGAGATTCTCGCGCGGAGACTTCCGCTGCAGGAAGAGAACCTCGCGATGAAGGCCTTCCATGGGGACGTCTCGCTCGCCCGCTTCAGATGCAACCGTCTGCCAAATCTCAGCCAGCTTCTCCAGAGCGACCTCGACCGTCGCATCGACGGGAATGGATTCTCGAAGATCGGGCTTTGAAGAGGAGCCCACGGAAACGACCGCACAGTTTCGCAATTGGTGGTAATCCCCGTCGTAATCGATGGTGTAGAACCGATCCTCCTCGGAGGTTGCCCCCAGTTCGGCAAACACGGATGCGGCGAGAATTGGAGATCGTGTGAAATCTCCAAAGGCTTGTTTCAACGGTGTGGAGACGCCCGTGACCACGCGCTGGATAGTCACGTCCGACTCGCTGCGCGAATAGCCTTCCTGGTGCGCGAACTCAACCGCCGCCACTCGGATCGCTTCAATGTCGGACTGTTGCCCGAGAGCTCCGAATCCAAGTCGATCGTAGATTTCGAAAAGCTTGCCCGATTGGCGCTTGTAGGTGAAAAGCAAAATCCCGGCCTCGATCGAGATCGCAAGTACAGGCGAACCCTGGCTGAGGCGTCCCTCTACAAACGCAGAGCGGTTGCCCATCCCTTCTTGCCAGTCGTACGGCGTTAGCATCTTTTGATCCTACGCCGGTGAAGGCAACGGGATTACGTTTTTGTCGACCGTTCTGCGCAACCGAATCAGGAATTATCGGGGTTAAGGCTTCTGAGGATTGGGCTTCAGCAACCAGGTCTCCAAAAGTCTTCCGACTTTCCCGAGCGATTCGGGGGAGCACTTGTCTGGCGTATCCGCGAGGGTGTGCCACGGATCGTAATCGAAGTCGATCAGGTCGATGGTCGGTAAACCGGCTTGATTCAAGGGGATGTGATCGTCTTCAATCTCTGGTCCGAACGAGTAGGGGAATGTCCCGGCAAGACCAATAGACCGGGCGTGACCGTAGATGGCGTTCACGACCTTCGAGGCAAATCGATAAGAGTTAGGTTCGACGGGGACGCGCAGGTCTTTATCTCCGATCATGTCCAACAGAATCCCGTAGTCCGGTCTCGGCGTGGGCATGTTCTTCGCAAAGTATCTTGCCCCTAAAAACATTTGGTCGAGTTCTGGCCCTAAGTCTTCTCCGTCGACGAAGACATAAAGGATTCCGAGATCCTTGGGAGCGTTCTTTGTGACGCGCATCAGCTCCAGAAGAACGGCGACACCCGAAGCCCCATCGTTGGCACCGAGAATCGGTTTCTTTCGGTCGGCCGGGTTGCGCTCCATATCTGCCGTGGGGCGAGTATCCCAATGTGCGAACAGGGCGATTCGGACCTTGGCATCCTTCCAGTTCTGTTCGCCAATCACGTTCCACATGGAGTACGTCTTCTTATCGACCGTCCACTTGTGGGAAAAGGGCTGGAGACGGGCGTTTTCGCAGTGCTTTTTGGTCTCTTCGAGGATGAGATCGCGGCACTTGAGGTGGCCCTCGGAGCCCGGATAGCGATATCCGAGGTCACATTGCTTCTTAAGCCAATCGAAAGCAACTTCCTTACGGAACGATTCTGTCGGGGCAGGCTGCGCTTGCGATGGCGCACCTTGACTTCCGGTCGCCTGAAGACCGCCGGAGAGAAGAGAAGCGAGAATTAGACTTTGGAGAACCATCTTGCCGCCGTGGTGATCACCGATTTGCCGGTTGCGATCTGCAGCAAGGTCTTTGGCTCGCTTCGAGGAGTCGGGACTGTAGAACCGTCCCAAACCTTGAAGTATCCCAATGCACCCTTCGCGAGCGAGGTCGGCATGGCAACGGTGTACGTTGCTTCATTATCGAACAAGCCTGCGTCGGGGACAACCGAACGAATGCGAGAACCGGGCAACTCGCCCTCGTTGATTCCCACTTGGCATCCACTGAAGTAGAGGAAGCCGACGTTGGTCTGGGGATAAAAGCTGAAACTCCTTTCGAACGCATCTCGGATCTGCTTGCCCTTCAACTTCAGAACGGTGAGTTCCTCGTTGGGGTACATCAGCCCGGTCTCCAGCTTGGTTCGCTGGGCGTTGGGTCGAAGTTGTCCAGCGGCAATGAAGGCAAAGTCCGCGTTCGTGACCTCTCGCATCGCATCGGCGATGGACTGGCCAAAGGCGAGCGCTTCTTGCGATTCGGCCGCTTTGGATTCTTGAGTCGAGGCTTGTGCCGGCCCTATGGATTGAGACTGCGCTCCCGATACAGCACCCAGCAGAAGCATCGCCGCGAGGGCAATCTCCTTAAAGGGGGCGGTTCCGGTGGATGCTTTCACAGTGGTTTCCTTAGGGTGCTGTCGGTTGATACCGATCTTGCTGTGTTTATCGGACGATTCGAATCTCGGCGCGATACCGGGAATTGCGAATCGAATTCAAACAAAGGGGCCTTCACCCAAGAAAGAAGCCAAAGTAAGACCTCGCGGTTCCTACTTTGGCTTCGTTGCCTTGTTGGGATTCAAACGCCCTCGCTAGAAGGGACGCTGAATAACCCGTTTAGGTTCAATTTTTTTATCGACCGTCGAAGATTAGCCTTCGACGCGAACGCCCATCGATCGAGCCGAACCGGCGACGATGCGCATCGCCATCTCTTCGTCGTCCGTGTTCAGGTCGGCCATCTTCGCCTTCGCGACTTCGCGAAGCTTCTCTTGAGTGATGACGCCGGCCTTATCGGTCTTGGGGTTGGCAGCACCCGTGGTGATGCCTGCTGCTCGCTTGATGAGGTCCGTAAAGAGCGGTTGCTTGATAACGAACGAGTAGGAGCGGTCTTCGAAAACCGTGATTTCGACCGGCATGACGAAGCCCATTTGCGGAGCGGTTTGCTCGTTAAACTTCTTCAGGAACTCCATCATGTTGATACCGGCTTGACCAAGCGCGGGACCAACGGGAGGAGCAGGGGTGCCCTTGCCGGCGGGGATGTTAAGCTTAATGTTGGCGGTGACCTTCTTTGCCATTTTCTAAGTCCTATTCAGGTTCAGTTCCCGGCGGACAACGAGTTGCCAACCATCGGATTTGACCTTTCCCGAGTCGCTACTCATCTTTTGTCCAGATGACCAGCGAAGCGGCTTTGTCGATTCGTTTGATGAACCAATCGACGAGTACCCCGAAGCAGAGGGAAGCGTTGCCCCGGCGCGACTTCCGATTATACCTAAACGGACCCTTGCTCGGTTGTCGCAAGCAACGTCACTGAACACGGCGCCGGGTGTACGAACCCTAGGTGGCATATGCCAAACTTCTGCTATCCGTTTTCGAGACTCAGAACGTCCGAAAGAGGGGACGCGAAGGAGCGTCAATCTAAACCATGCCTAACGTTTCGCTTTTCATTCCGCAAATCGGCGAAGGCCTCCAAGAGGCGCGACTTGTCGCTGTGTTGAAGCAGCCTGGCGAATTCGTCAAGCGTGACGAGCCGATCTACCAAATGGAGACGGACAAGGCGGTGATGGACGTGGAGTCCCCCTATGAGGGAACCCTTGTCTCCTGGAGCGCCGAGGTGGACACCGTGCTTGCGATTGGTGCCGAAGTTGCGGTGATGGCAGTTTCAGATGGTGTAGAAGTTGTTTTGCCGCATGGACACGGAGCCGAGAATGCCGGCCATGCCGATGCCGAAGCGTCGGGCGGCGAGCCTGCTTCCTCCGGTCGAGCCGGACTCCAAGGTATTCCGCCGCGAACTCGGGCATATGCCAAAGAGAAAGGGATTACCGACGACGTGCTCGCTTCGATCGTGCCTGCCGGGTCTAAAGTGATGCCGGCCGACATTGACGCCTACCTCGCGGGTGCGGGCAGTGGTGTTCCGTCCAAGGGCTATTCGGAAGTCGCTTTGGGCTCCAAGCAGCGCGTTCTTAACAGCCGCATGGTTCGCAGCAACGCCCTGGTGGTTCCCGGAACCATGACCGTAGTGGCGAATTGGGAACCGATCGAGCGAGAGCGAGCCCGCATCAAAGCTTCTGGGGCGGAATTCCAGCCAAGCGCCTTCACGATGTTCGCCTATTGCGTTGCCAAGGCTCTTTCCGAGTACCCGGCTTTCCGCAGCGCCATGGTGGGCGATGATAAGGTCCGAACTTACGACCACGCAAACTTGGGAATTGCGGTTTCTCTGCCCGGCGACCAATTGGTTTTGGCGGTTGTGGAAGAGTCCGATACGCTCTCTTGGCACGACTTTGCGGCAAGCATGCGCGCTAAGATCGACCTGGCACGCGGTGGTCAAGACCAAGCGAATGAGTCCGTCACCGTCTCGCTAACCAACATGCAAGCGTTCGGCCTGCGAGACGCGGTCCCGGTGGTGGTTGCTCCGGGTATGGCGACGATCTTCTTGGGTGAGTCTTACAACGGATTGGCTTCCGACACGTCGGATCTCAAACTCCAACGCTCGGTCAACATCACCATGACGTTTGATCACCGGTTGGCAAACGGAGTCGGCGCCGCCGAGTTCCTCAACACCGTTAAGAAGCACGTCGAATCCATTACTTCCATCTGCGTAGGGTAATTCCATGGATCGCCCGCTGATTGCCATTACCGTTGACTGTGCTCACGACCCCGAGGATGCTCGGAGTCGTGGGCGGCTTCAGTTGAACTGGAACTACGCGGAGTGCGTTCAGCGTGCGGGTGGAAATCCGATTCTCATCACCCCTCTCACGGACGTGAAGCCCCTGCTCCCTCTTATCGACGGGTGGCTGATTCCCGGCGGAGACGATATCGATGCCAAGCACTTTGGGGAGGAGAACCACCCGAAGGTTGGCCTGCAAGATCCGAAGCGATTTGAGTCGGAGTCCAACCTTTACGAGTCGGTCGAGTCCGACTTACCGATCTTTGGCATCTGCTATGGTGCGCAATTCCTCAATGTCAAGCGAGGCGGGTCGCTTGTTCAGCACCTCCCCGACGTGGTGGACCACGAGCAACACACCGGCGGCACGCTTCAGGAGTATGTTCTCGAACAGGAGTCGAAACTAGCTTCCATCGTTGGCGCAGGGAGAGCGATGGGGAAGAGCTATCACCACCAAGCCGTGAACCGAGTTGGGGCGGGTTTACAGGTGAATGCTCACTTCGAAGATGGAACGGTGGAAGGCGTCGAGGACCCAACGCACCCGTTCCTGATCGGTGTGCAGTGGCATCCAGAACGAACTCCAGACGACCCGGCGACCATCGCTTTGTTCGATACCTTTATTCAGCAAGCCCGAGCATTTCGAGCCAAGAAAGCGGACGCTGGGAAGTAACTTAGCGTCATTACTAGTAGCTCTCCCATTCGAGTAAACACATGCGGTACTACCTCAACGACGAGGCCATCCAAGCCGATCTCTCTAACGTCCAAGTAACCGATCTTGGAGACCGGTTCGTGGTCAAGTCCACCCAGGCTGATGGTTCGGTGACGACCCGTACCGGGGTTGCCATCCGAGAGGGCGACAAAGTGCTGATCTCGTTCGACGGCATTCAGGTGCAACTCGATACGCGTCTCCACCGAGCGCGGGCAAGCGCAGGAGTCGATTCTGGCGAGCTTCGAGCCCCAATGCCGGGGCAAATCGTAGACGTTTTGGTTGAGGAAGGGCAGGCGGTGACCAAGGGCCAAAAGGTCGCCGTTCTAGAAGCAATGAAGACTCAACAACCCTTTTTAGCGCCTTTTGATGGTTTGGTTCATAAAA
Organism: uncultured Fimbriimonas sp.; assembly: GCA_964471545.1. Taxonomy (GTDB): domain Bacteria; phylum Armatimonadota; class Fimbriimonadia; order Fimbriimonadales; family Fimbriimonadaceae; genus Fimbriimonas. The sequence goes on from CAYYJX010000005.1 coordinate 62,594, forward strand.
TATTATCAAACCGTGGTGATCAGGTTGCTGATGGGCAAGTAGTTGTCGTAATCGTAAAGGAATGAGCGATTTCGTGCGCATCATCGAGGTTGCTCCTCGAGACGGGCTCCAAAACGAGTCCACCCCAATTTCCCTAGAACTTAAGCGACAGTTCATCGCACAACTCGTCTCAGCAAAAGTTTCCGAGATTGAGGCCACCAGCTTCGTTTCACCCAAGTGGGTTCCTCAATTAGCCGATGCCGATGACCTCTTGCAGGGTCTGCCCTCGGGTCCCCTTTACTCCGCACTGGTTCCCAATCGACGTGGACTGGACCGAGCCCTCCAATCGGGCATCAAGCGAATATCCGTTTTCACTGCGGCAAGTGAAGAATTCACTAAGAAGAATATCAACATGACCATCGCCGAGAGCCTTGAAGAGTTCAAGGCGGTCATCCAGGGCTTCCGAGAAGCGGGTGGAGACTTCGTACGCGGTTATCTCAGCACGGTGGTCGAGTGCCCTTATGCGGGGCGCATCTCACCAACACAAGTTGTTGAAGTTGCCGAGCGTCTCATGGACCTGGGCGTCGACGAAATCTCCTTTGGTGAAACCATCGGCGTGGCCGCACCCAACGAAATCTATCGCTTGATGGAAGCCGTTGATAAGCGGATTCCGATGGAGTACACCGTTTGGCACTTCCATGACACCAACGGCACGGGCGTTGCGAATGTTGCCGCAGCCTTGGACTTCGGCTACCGCGCATTCGATTCCAGTGCGGCCGGACTCGGGGGCTGTCCTTACGCGAAGGGTGCAGGCGGAAACGTTGCTACCGAGGATGTGGTTTACCTAGCCCATCGTATGGGCTTCGAGACGGGCATCCATCTTGAGTCCCTCTCGCGGGCTTCGCTCCCGGTTCTTGAAGCGCTTGGCAGAGCGCCTACTTCGAGGGCGCAGGTGGCGTCTCTTGCTGCGATGCGGGTCCCGGCTGAGTCTGTTCGCTAGCAGACGACTTCTTCTCCACGGGTTTGGGGCGTGTGGCGCCCCAAATGAGTAGCGTGACACCCAACGCTCCTACAACGGCGGTGGAAGCCCACTCGTCTTTAGACAGCTTGAACTCCTTACGGTTGACAAGCAATACCACCAGGCCGATCGGCACAAGAGCGGGCATGCTGATTCCGGTGCCTAGAACAAAGATGAGGTACGCAGAGAGGGCCCAAATGAGTGCCTTCATCGTCTCCTTAGCTCGCATCTGGAAACGGAAGATGGCAACGAAGAATGCCGCCAGGAATACGATATCCGCCATGCCGATATAGGCTTGAATCGCGGCGGTCCCAACGGTTGGTGCCGCTTCTGCCTTAGGGACGGACATGCCAACGTTCTGCAATATCTTGCGGTTCTTTAATAACTGGCTGGTTGGGCCCACCGGAGTGAGAACAAGGAACATATCGTAGACCGCCAGGAAAATGGAAACGGGGATGAGGATGTTCTTGTCTTTGACTCCGGCCCCTAACAGCACTCCCAGCCCAGTGCACCAAAGAGGCAAACCTAACTGCGATATCCCAATAACGACTCCCTTCATCGCGCCTTGCAGCTTCAGGCGCTCGTCGAGGGCGAGTAATCCGAACTGGAGAAGGACGCCGACGGCGATGAGAATGAAGCCGTGGACGAATTTCCACGGATACTCAGCCACTCTGAAAACCGCGTACACGGGAAGGGCCAAGAATGCGGCGGCCAATGCCACGTTCAAAAAGGGCAGGATGGCAAGAGGGAAAGGGATGTACCCGAGCGCCAACCGAACCAAGAACATGCCTAGGAAAATGCCGACAAATGCCTGCACGCCTCGATGGGTGGCAAGCCTAACGAAGGTCGGGTCGTTCGACTGAGGCGGATGCTGATAGGTGTTCTCGGTCATGATCGGCCAAAACCGAATGGTACACCCCAAGGACACGATCGCACATGTCGTCGACGGAGAACCGTCTCCCGGAATGCGATGCGGCGTTGGTGAGGCGTTCCTGCAGCTCGCTATCGCCAAAGTACAAGCCGATCGCTTCCGCAAGTTCCTCTGCCGAGTTACTGACCACAAGGCCGTTCACGCCGGGGTCAATGGCTTCGGAGGCTCCTCCACCGACGATTGCGACCGTCGGGAGGCCGTAGTTCATTGCTTCTTCGATCACGAGCCCTTGCGTTTCGGTAAAGCTTGGGAACACAAAGAGGTCGGCGGCGGCGTAGAACCGATCCACCTGATTTCGCGGAACGAATCCCACGAACCGCACCTTGTCGCCGATCCCAAGGCTCCGAGCGTAGGTCCGTAAGTCTTCGCGGAAGGGACCGTCGCCCACGACCAGCAATCGTAACTGGGGATCTTTGCGCAATGCGAAGGCGGTTGCCTTGATGAGCGTTTGAAGGTTCTTTTCCTTGGCGAGGCGACCGACATAAAGCAACGCCCGCTGGTTTGGTCGTAAGTCCAGCGTCAGTCGTGCTTCGCTGCGATCGATGGGTACGGGCTCCGCCCCCGCGGTGGGAATGACGGTTGCTGGAGTCTTCACGGAGTGCCTTCGCAGCCACTTCAGCGAGGCGTCTGTGGGAGTGATGACGTGGGCGACGCTGTTGTAATAGAAGTTCGTCTGTTTAGCGATGCGGAACCGGATATATCGCCGAGGAAGGATCGGGAAGTAGTGCGCGTACCGGTCGTAAAGCGTGTGATAGGTCGACACGATCGGAATCTCGTGCGACTCCGCCCACCTAAGGCCAACGAATCCCACGACCCAGGGAGTGTGGGTGTGGATCAGGTCGAAACGGTGCCTCCGAAAGCGCTGGAGTTCCCCGTAGAAGGGGGGAATGGCGATCGGATAACCCTTTGTCCAAGGAGTCTGCACGGAACGGAACCGGTGGACGTTTGGGTCTTCTTCCGGTGCGCCCGGGTGGCCTGGGCCGAATAGGTGAACGGAGTGCCCCCGGTCGCGAAGTGCCTTTACAAGGGTGTCGATGGAGATGCTGACGCCGTTGAGAACGGGCAACAAGCTATCCGAGAAGATGGCGATTCGGAGGTTGTCCCGTTGTGGCAACAATCGATCCTCCGAACCCGTCATGCGGACATTCTATCCGTCAATCGGTGATCTTGAAGATCACTCCACTGGGAATCGTCCGTGGGCTTCCACGAACTTGATCACATGGCTGAGCCGAAACCGGCGTTGACCGCCCGGCGTTCGGTGATGTTCCAGCCAACCGCGATTCGTGTATCGGCGCACCGTGGCGGGGCAGACTCCGAGCAGACGGCTGGCTTCTTCAAGGCTGATCTCGGGGTCCAGCAGACGTCTCACCAACTCCGTTCGGCTTTCCTTAAAGTCACCACGGTAGTAGTTTGCGGTCACTGCATCGTCAAATTCTTGGCAAAGGAAGTTAATGCTCTTGGGAAGGGATTGCCAGATTTCGCGCAGCTGAGGGTCGATGACCACCACATTGCTGGAAACCTCTTTCATCCGGGGACGAGGCGCGCTGAGCAGCGTGCGTCGGAATTTACGTCGGGGCTTCTTCGGGGCGAGGGTTCGCTTAACGGAGCCAGAACCGTCTTTGTCAAGATAGTCTCCGAGTCTCGGCAGGGAGAGTTCGTCGTCTTGAACCAGCGTTCCCGCAGGTCGGCGATCTAAAAACGCGTTCTCGATGTATTCCAGCGGATCAAAGCTCTTCTTTGGCAACGATATCTCCCCAGAGGCAAAACCCACCCATGTTTTAACCTTTCCGATTGTTTCGAGTCCGACTCACTCGATCCGAATCAATTGATAAAACTAGGCTGCGCGGTTAGAAATTGTACTCATCCCATCGCGCAAAGTCTCTGCTTGGAGCCTAGTGGAAATACGAGGGTTTGTCTAGGTTTTGGGCAAAAACTTTCAAAGGATGAGCATGGAATCCCCAAAACTGAGGAACCGATACCGTTCGGCAACGGCTTGCCGATAGGCTTCGAGAATGTGCTCGCGCGTGGTGAGCGCAGAAATCATCAGCAGCATCGTGGTTTTCGGTAGGTGGAAGTTCGTGAACATACCGTCGATGATCTGGAAGGGGAAGCCCGGATAGATAAACAACTTCGAAACCCGTTTGCCGTGGACCAAGGTTTTTGGCGCGATCGCGAAGGTCTCGAGAGTTCGGACGGTTGTGGTCCCAACCGCAATCACTCGACCTTTGCAGTTAGCAACGGCTTCGGCGGTTTCTGGGCTCACTTCGCACTCTTCTCCATGCATCTGATGTTGAGTGACGTCGTCGATTTGGACCGGGCGGAATGTATCGATCCCAACATGGAGGGTGACCGTGGCAACCTCGACTCCCCGCGCTTTCAGGGCTTCCATGATTTCCGGGGTGAAGTGGAGCCCGGCCGTCGGTGCCGCGGCGGAACCGTTTTTATTGGCGTACACGGTTTGGTACCGTTCGTCGTTCTCGAGCCGCTCAAAGATGTAGGGTGGCAGCGGAGTGGTTCCGAACTGTCGCAGGATCTCGTACCGATCGCCCTTGGCATGCACGCGAACGTAGCGAGTCGGATCGTTCTCGTCGTTTTCACCACTCGGAGAGGTCACGACCTCCAGTTCAAGAGTTTCGTCGATGGGCACGACCGTGCCTGGTTTTGCTCTCTTGGCGGGCTTGATCAGCGCTTCAAAAATACCCTCTCCCACTTCCTTCATCAGAAGGAACTCGATTTCGCCTCCGGTCGCCTTCCGCCCAACGATCCGAACCGCGCTCACTCGAGTGTCGTTTACGACTAGCAAGTCGCCAGGGTTGAGAAGGGTTGGTACGTCTCGAAACGCGCGATGAACGACTTCTCCGGTTTCTCGCGAGAGATGAAGGAGTCTCGAAGCAGCCCGATCGGTGAGCGGAATTTGGGCAATGAGCTCTTCCGGAAGGTCGTAATCGAAGTCGCTGAGTCGAAGCATC
>CAYYJX010000006.1:0-2213 GCA_964471545.1 uncultured Fimbriimonas sp.
GGATGTAATTCTCTTCAAGAGCAAGGATGATCGACACCACCACAGCGCGGCTCTTTATTGTCCCTTCATAACCTATACTCACCGAACCTGGGACAGGTTTAGGCTGGATGGTAAGCCCCGTGGTGTCGGGGCTGATTCCAAGCATAGCTGCGCATACGATAGTTGCTAGAATCGCCATGATGCCTCTCCTGTTGTGCGGAAACAATCATCGTTCGAAATCCGAAGACCGTTTCCGCGAACACTGGCCAACCCATGTCCCTTCCCAGCCAACAGGGGAGGAGCTTCAAGATTACTGTCTTGATCAGAGTACGCAGTTACAGGCATTTCAGCTCCAATACAACGTACTTTACGTCATTGATGCAGAATTTGAATGCTGATTAAGTGAAACTTAGCAATGGGAACTTTCTCTATTCGATCCTGTTTATCAACTGAGCCCTCGTCTCCGTTGCCGCAAGGCCGGTTTTTCAGCATCGGGCACGCTAAGCCACGTTTTTCCGATCCGTCCCGCCACCCTCCTGTTCCGAGGATTAAAGGAGGGCAGCCGGTGGGCAAGCGCTCTAGAACCGTTCGACCGTCGACTCCGCGTCGTAGTCGTAATCCGGGCGATCGTCCCGCGTTCCTAGCCTAAGTTCCGACCCCGGTCGCACCAAAATCGGCATCGAAAGAGCCGAGTGCGTCTCGGTCACCCATTTCGGCCCGATCACCTGCTCCCGAGAGATCAAGTGCGTCCAGGTCCCCTCCGGTACGTAGTACGTAACCGATCCGTCGAAGGTGAACACGGGCGCCACCAGCAATTTATCGCCGAGCATGTACTGCCGATCCAACGTATCGCACGCCGGATCAGACGGAAACTCGGTGTGCATGGATCGCATCATCGGCACACCCGTTTCGGCCGCTTCCAGAGCCTTCTCCCAAAGGTACGGCATCAGACGGTGCTTGAGCTTTGTGAAGAAGCGCAGCACGTCCACCGCTTCCTCGTCGTACGCCCACGGCACCCGATAGCTGGTGCTGCCATGCAATCGACTGTGCGACGAGAGCAATCCGAACGCCACCCACCGCTTATACAACTCCGCCGGAGGGAGCCCTTCGAATCCCCCGATGTCGTGGCTCCAATAGCCGAACCCGCACAGACCCAGCGAGAGTCCGCCGCGAAGGCTTTCCGCCATCGCCTCAAAGGTCGACCAGCAGTCGCCGCCCCAATGAACCGGATACTTCTGCCCACCCGCGGTTGCGGAGCGGGCAAATAGAACCGCCTCGCCTTGGCCCTTCTTCGCTTCCAACACCTCCCAAACCGCTTGGTTATAGGCTTGCGAGTAAAAGTTGTGCATCCGCTCCGGATCGGAGCCATCGAACCAGGCAACATCGGTGGGGATGCGCTCGCCAAAGTCGGTCTTTAGCGCATCCACGCCCATATCGATGATCCGGGCGAGTTTGTCTTGGAACCACTCTTTAGCGGCAGGGTTGGTGAAGTCCACAATGCCCATGCCGGGTTGCCAAAGATCCCACTGCCAGACCGAACCGTCTGGTCGCTTCACAAGGTAGCCGTTGGCTTTCGCCTCCGCAAAAAGCTGCGAGGCTTGAGCGATGTACGGGTTGATCCACACGCACACCTTGAGCCCCTTTTGGTGCAGCCGATCCAGCATTCCTTCCGGATCCGGAAACACCGCCGGATCCCATTCGAAATCGCACCAGTGCATTCCTCGCATCCAGAAACAGTCGTAATGGAACACCGAAAGCGGCAGGTCGCGATCGGCCATACCCTGGATGAACGAGTTCACCGTCTCTTCGTCGTAGTTGGTGGTGAAAGAGGTGGAAAGCCAAAGGCCGAACGACCACTTAGGCGGCAAGGAAGGCCGCCCGGTGAGCGCGGTGAGCTTGCTCAGCACCTCTTTAGGGGTGGGACCGTAGATCACCCAGTACTCCACGCTCTCGCCGGGAACGGAGAACTGCACCCGATCGGTGCGCTCGCTGGCGATCTCAAAAGAGACCGCGCCGGGGTGATTCACGAACACGCCGTAACCCCGGTTGGTCATGTAGAACGGCACATTCTTGTACGCCTGATCCGAGCAGGTGCCACCGTCCCGGTTCCAAATCTCGACCGTCTGACCGTTCTTCACGAACGCGGTGAATCGCTCGCCGAGGCCGTAAACCAGTTCCCCCACGCCCAGACCCACTTGCGCCACCGAATACGCCTGATCGCCCGCGACGTTCAT
>CAYYJX010000006.1:2313-49004 GCA_964471545.1 uncultured Fimbriimonas sp.
AGCAGCGGTCCGCTCAGCGTGTCCCCTCGATGCCGAATGGGGTGGCAAGGGGCTAGAATTCGGACCCGATCCCCGTGGTCGGAGGCAAGATGCGCCTCCGAAGCGTAGTGGGCGCTCACACCGGGCAGGTGCATCCAGTTTCCGTCTGTAAACTTCATCGTTACTCCTTCACCAAAATCCGAACGTCGTATTGAGCCATCGAAAGGCTGCCTTCAAAGGTCTCATCTGTCAGGAGGTCGCGGTGCGTTCCTTCCGGAAGGGGCACGTTTGCGCTCTGCTTGCCGTGATGGACCAGATACAGGTGTCGTTCGCCGTTCGCCTTTACGCGTTCGGTAACTTCCACCCCTGCCGGGGGTCGCACCCCGTTCGCCAACGGAGAGGCGATGCCCTGCTCTTTCGCAAGGTCGGCAATGATCTCGGTGAGGTCTTCGGCTCGTGGGAAAGTGGCAAGGTAGTACGCCTTGCCTTGCCCGAAAGAGTTCACCGTGGCGGCGGGTTCACCCGCAAAGAAGTTCTTGGTGTAGTGCCCAAGTGCGGTGGCGCCTCGAAGATGGATCCGCTCGGCAAGAATCGTCGCGTCCATCTCCTTCGATCCCTTCCAAGTCATGCCGTTCAAATCGTCCGGCGGGAGCGAGTCGGTCTCTTCCACCCAGATGCCGAGCATTTCCGCCCAAGGTCCGGGGGCTCCGTTCAGAAACACCAGGTCGGTTTCGTCCGTGAAGGCGCTGTAGGCGGTGGTGAGCAACGTGCCTCCGTTTGCCACAAAGCTCTTCACCGACTCCGCATCGCTATCTCGAAGCATCATCAGCATAGGAGCCACCACCCACTCAAACCGACTCAGGTCGGCGCTCGGATTGACGATCTCCACCTGGATGCCGAGGTTGTGGAACGCCTTGTAGAAGCGCTTCACCACGGCGGCGTAGTCGATATCTCGACTGGGACCACTGCTGAAGGAAACGCCCCACCAGTTCTCCCAATCCATGAGAACAGCCACCTTTGCGGGCACCCTTGCACCCTGCAATCGCGTACCGATTTGTGCAAGTTCAGCGCCGATTTTTGCCGTTTCCTGGAACACACGGTTGTTCTCGTCTCCGCCATGTTCCACAAACGCCCCGTGCAGCTTCTCGAAACCGCCGCGCCCTCTTCGCCATTGGAAGTACATCACCGCGTCGGCTCCGTGAGCCACGGCTTGATAGGAAATCGATCGTAGCAATCCGGGCGGTTTCAGTCGACCGTACGCGGTCCAGTTGGTTTGAGACGGGCTTTGCTCCATCAGCCAGAAAGGCTGCCCTTCCTTCAGTCCACGCATTTGCGTGTGCATGTAGGCGGTATCCGCCGGATCGGTGTTGTACTGCGGATAGGCGTCCCAGCTGACGAAATCAAGCTCTTTCGCCCACTTGTGATAGTCGTAGGGGCGGTAGTCCCACATCATGTTCGTGGTGATCGGGATGTTCGGAGAGATTTCCCGAAGCACCTCTTTTTCAAGCTTGTAGCACTCCAACACCGACTCGGACATGAAGCGGCAATAGTCGATCTTCAGCGCTTGGCAGCATTGTTCTCCGTGGGAGTAGGGCGGCTCGACTTGCGCCCAGTCGGTGTACGTGTGGCTCCAGAAAGCGGTGTACCAACATCGGTTCAGTTCGTCCAAAGAACCGTACCGAGCCTTGAGCCAGGTTCGGAACGCCTCTGCGCAGAGGTCGCAGTAGCAGTAGGGACCGTATTCGTTGCTGATGTGCCACGCTAGCAGCCCTTCGCGATGACCGTATCGCTCTGCCATCTTGCGGGCAAGATTCACTGAGAGTCTGCGGAAGTTGGGCGAGTGCGGGCAGAAGGTGTGTCGCCCACCGTGCTTGCGGCGCACTCCGTTGGAATCGGTCGCTAAGACGTCGGGATACTTGTGAGTGATCCACGCCGGCACCGATCCGGTTGCGGTGGCAAGGCACCACCGAATCCCCTCCGACTCTAACCGACCCAGAATGTCGTCGAGCCATTCGAACGTGTAAACGTCTTCCTCGGGGTTCAGCGCCACCCATCCGAACACGGGCAGAGTGGCGATGGTGACGTTCGCCTGCTTCATCAATCGCAGGTCTTCCGCCCACACCTCGCGGGGCCATTGGTCTGGGTTGTAATCGCCGCCGTAGGGGAAGATGGGCCAGGTCGGTTCTTGCATCTTGCTCACGCTTTGGGCGTAAGAATACATCCTCACCACGGGTTTGATATGTCGATATATCGCCAGGTTTTATGGAAGGCGACAATTGTGGCGGGCGGTTTCCGGCCCTCACGATGCTGAGAGGGCCGGGGGCTTGGATTTAGACGTTGCGACCGACAAACGGCGACAACCGTCGCAGTTCGTCCATCAACTTGCTGAATACGTCTGTCGTAAGCGCCTGCGAACCATCGCTCAGCGCTTCCTTCGGATTCGGGTGCATTTCCACCATCACGCCGTCGGCTCCGGCGACCATCGCTGCCAGCGCCATCGGAGTCACGTACTTCGCGACACCCGTGCCGTGGGACGGATCGACGATGACCGGAAGGTGCGAGGCCTCCTTCAAAACAGGCACCGCCGAAAGGTCGAGCGTATTGCGCGTGTAAGCCCGATCGAAAGCGATGATGCCACGCTCGCAGAGCATCACGTTCGGGTTGCCCGCGTTCAGCACGTACTCGGCGGCAAGGAGGAACTCATCGATGGTCGCCGACGGTCCACGCTTCAAGAAAACAGGCTTGCCGCTCTTACCTGCTTCGATGAGAAGCGGGAAGTTCTGCATGGATCGAGCGCCGATCTGCAGGATGTCGGTGTACTCGGCAACCGTCGTCACCATGTCGCCGCTCATCACCTCGGTAATGGTGAGCAAGCCGGTTTCATCCGCGACCTGCTTCATGATCTTCAGCCCCTCTAGGGCGAGCCCTTGGAACGAGTAAGGCGAGGTGCGAGGCTTAAACGCACCACCGCGCAGAATCTTGGCGCCGCTTGCCTTGATGGCATGGGCAGAAGCCAGGAACTGCTCGTAACTCTCTACCGAGCAGGGACCACCCATCACCGCGAACTCGTCGCCACCGATCTTGTAACCCTTTACGTCGATAACGGTGTTCGATTTGTGATACTCGCGGCTAGCCAACTTATACGGATGCGAAGTTTGGGTGACCTTGCTAACACCCTCCATCGCGGAAATGCGCACTTCCATATCAATGCGCACCTCGTTGCTCAAACTTGCCGGAATCCCAATCGCCACACGACCTTCACCAGGCATTACCAGCGGCTCGTATCCGTTGTCTCGGATGAGTTGAGCCACGCTTTGCACCTGTTCGTCGGTCGCGCCGACTTGCATCACAATAATCATGCGGACCCTAGGTTACCGGTCAGATTCGCTCGTACGCGCTGAATCAACAACCGGGTTGCCACTTTCCTTAACGCCTCGTTGTTCACCTCGCAACCGAACATGAACAGGCAGCTTGGACAGCCCGATTCGCAAGGGCAATTTCCTAATCGCTCTTCTCCGGCGCGCAGAATCGACTCTAGCCGTTCAAACGCTTTCTCACTCAGTCCCACCCCACCGGGAGTGCGATCGAACAGAAAGATGGCGGGCGCCATGGTATCGAAGAAGGTCGCAAACCATGCCGTTCCCAAGTCGTTGCGATCACAGCCCAGAAAGATCGGCGCCATTGAGCCGAGCATGTGCTCCAGCCCATGGATGGACCCGATCTGCTCGTCCATATCGTCCTCTTCGCGAAGATACGGGAGATCGAGCCGGATGCCCACGGTGTCGAACGTCTGGGGAGGCAGCTCCAAGTCCTCCACGCTCAAGATGGATTCGCCGTCGAACGACTTCCGCCGGAAACCGATGACGGTGTCGGTCACCCTCACCGCCGCCAAATGAGCCGCATACCGGCCGCCCTCTACGGTCTTCATGGGCAACCCGGGCTCCACCAGTGATTGCACCATCGGTTGGGTGTAATAGTTGCCCTCGAACGGCACCAGGTGCGCTTCCTTTCGTTCCAGATCGAGTTCGGTCACCAAGAAGGGGTCGCCCCGGTGCAGATACACCGCGCCTTGGTGAGCGTTCATCAGCGCGCGACCGAACTCCATCACGCCCAGGTCTTCGCCACCCACCAACAGTCGAACCAGATCGGTTCCGCTTCCGCGAATGCTGACCGCGAGGCTCGGCGGCTCAAAACTGGGATAGAAGAACATTCCGGATCGAAAAGCGAGCTTGCCTTCTCGGTCCAGCTTTTCCGCAACGTCCAAGGCACCCTCCCCGAACCGGGGCAGTTCGCTGGGAGAGAGCGGGCGCTCGTGAGCCGCGCAGAGCAGTTGAGGACCCAGAATGTTCGGATTTTCGGGGTCTACGGAAACGGCTTCGTTTCGACCCTCGAGGACGGTTTGAGGGTTGTCGGCAAGGTACTGCTCCAGCGGGTTGTCGCCAGGAATGAACAGCGCCATGCCGTCTCGCGTTCCTCGGCCGGCGCGACCTGCCTGCTGCCAAAACGCAGAGATAGACCCCGGATAGCCGTTGATCACCACCGCATCCAGCGAACCAATATCCACCCCAAGCTCCAAAGCGTTGGTGGCACTGAGCCCTAGAATGTCACCCCGATGCACCGCTTGCTCAATCGCTCGCCGCTCGGTAGGGGTGTAACCCGCCCGGTAGCTTTCGACCATCGGTCGCAAGGGTGGATCCAGCCGCTGTCGAACGTATTTGAGCACCAGTTCGGTGCCGACGCGGCTGCGGTTAAAGGTCAGCGTGCGCACCCCGGCTTCCACCAACGATCCCATTGCCTCGGAAGCGGTGATGTTTCCGCTCAGTCGATTGATGTCGTCGATGAGGGGCGGGTTCATGAAGATCACCGACCGCTTTCCCTTCGGCGATCCATCGTCATCGATCAGGGTGGATTTTCTGCCCGTGATCCGTTCCGTCAGTTCTAGGGGATTCCCGATCGTGGCGCTGCAGCAAACAATCTGCGGTCGGGCGTGATGCCATTCGGCAATGCGAAGCAACCTGCGAACCACGTTGCCTACATGCGACCCGAACACTCCGCGATAGGCGTGAACTTCGTCGATGACAATGAGTCGCAGCGCCTTAAAGAACTTGCTCCAGAGGTCGTTGGTGGGCAAGATTCCCACGTGGAGCATGTCTGGATTGGTCACCACCACATGGGCCATCTTGCGAATCGAAGATCGTTGATTGGCGGGGGTGTCGCCATCGTAGGTCGCCACTCGCAGATCGAGTTCGCCGCCGACCACCGCCAGTTTTGCCGCTTGGTCTTGTGCGAGAGCCTTTGTGGGGAAGATGTAGAGCGCCCGAGCAAGCGGTTCGGTCGCGGCTAGCTCCAACGTTGGCAGAACGTAAGAAAGGCTCTTGCCGCTGTTGGTACCCGTGACGACGGTGAGGTCCTTCCCCTCCCGAAACCGGTCGAGAGCCTGCGCTTGGTGGGTGTAGATTTGCTCGATGCCGGACTTCTTGAGAGCCGCATCCACCCTGGGGTGAAGCGGCTTAGAAGGTGCCTGATAACGAGCCTCCCGAGGCGGAATCTCCTCGGCGTAGACGATGTTATCGTCGAGTCGTCCGTAAGAGACCTGCTCCGCCACGGGTTAGACTCCGCCGTCCGGATCCTTATCGGGCTTGATCGTCGGCTCGGTGGAATCGGCAGGGCCGAAGTCGGGCTCGCCGTTGGGATCGTCTATTGCCGAGGGAGTCGGTTCTGCCGAAGAATCTTCGTCAGAGTCCGTCTCGCCGTTCATTCGGCGCGCCTCTTCCCATCGCGGGTCGGGACCGTAGATGTACTTCACGGGGTCCCAATCGTCGGCATGGGCCGCCATGTAATCGGCGTACGCGGCGTCTGGGCTAGGCACTTCGCTCGTGTCGATCGGCGCGTCGTATCCCTCTGGAATATGCGCTGGGCGCTCCGCCACGGCTTCGGGTTCCACCGACTCGGTGACCGGGTAGTCGCCGTGAGCGGCTGCCATGTCCTCTTCCAGCTGACCGTGAGCGATCAGCGCGCCCGTGGAGACCGGGTTGATCAACGAGGACTCCTCGACGATCGGTTTGTTGTAGTCCACTTCCGGCTCGGACTTGGCGGGCTCGTCCTCAGCATCGCCGAATCGGAACTCGGACTTCTTCTTCTTGCGCTGGGTGAACTTCACCGCGTACACGCTGATCATGAAAAGCACGCAGAGCGGAACCGCCATCATCAGCATGGAGGGAGGATCTGCCGAAGGCGTTATCGCTGCGGCGGCGATGAAAATGATGGTGATCGCGTGCCGCCAATACTTAAACAGCGTGTCTGCAGAAAGAAGATTGAGGGCTCCAAGACCCCAAACAATCAGCGGCAGCTGGAAGCCTACGCCGAACGCCGTCATCATCTTCAGCACGAAGTAGGTCATCGAACCCGCTTCTTGCAACAATTGAACGCCCGGCCACGCCGCCATTTGCTCGGCAAACCAGCCGAGCGCTTGCGGAAGAATGAGGTACGCAAAGCTGGCTCCGATGATGAACAGAACCGCCGAAATGGGAGCGAGTCTCCGGAACGGCTTCTGCTCTTCCGGCTTCAATCCGGGGGCAATGAACGCCCAAAGTTGGAAGACGATATACGGGATGGCGATGGTGACGCCGATGGCAATTGCCAGCTTGAGCTGCACCATAAAGGGGCTTGCAAAGCTGGTGAAGATCTCCTCGTACTTCTGACCACGCGCCTTCAGCACGGGTTCGATCGAACCTTTCGCGATTCCCCGAATGTTTGCGTTCACCGGCTCTACCAGGAACCATCCGGCAACGGAACATACCAAAAAGGCCGCCAGAGAGCGAATGACGCGCGTGCGAAGTTCTTCTAAATGCCCGATCAAAGACAGCCGAAACTGATCCGGATCATATTCCGAACTGTTCCAGGGAAGCTTCGGCATTTGAGGCATCGTTTATAAGTCTACTTTCGACGCGGGACCGGGCTTGCTACCGAGCGATCCTTTTGACCTTATTCGGCGACCTTCAGAACGCTCAAGAAGGCTTCTTGCGGCAGTTCGATGCTTCCGATCTGCTTCATTCGCTTCTTACCTTCTTTCTGCTTCTCAAGAAGCTTTCGCTTTCGCGTGATGTCTCCACCGTAGCACTTGGCAATAACGTTCTTTCGGAACGGCTTGATCGTGTCTGCGGCAATGACCTTGGCGCCGATAGCCGCCTGCACTCGCACTTCGTATTGCTGGCGCGGAACGACCTTGCGGAGCTGTTCGACCATGGCTCGACCGCGCTGATAGGCGAACGATCGGTGAACGATGAACGAGAGCGCGTCGACAAGGTCTCCGTTGAGCAGAATGTCCAGCTTCACCAGGTCGGACGGTTGGTACTCGTCCAGTTCGTAGTCAAACGACGCGTAGCCACGGGTGTTGGACTTCAGCTTGTCGAAGAAGTCGAGCAGGATTTCACCCAGCGGCAGTTGATAGTAAAGAATGACTCGTTGCGGGGTTGGATACTCCGTCTTGAGGTACGTACCCCGTCGCTCTTGGCAGAGCGTCATCACCGCACCCACAAACTCGTTCGGCACCATGATAGTCGCCTTAACGGTCGGCTCCTTGATGATCGCGATATCGTTGGCGTCCGGGAACTCGCTCGGGTTGGAAATGTGCTCGGAAACTCCGTTCTTGAGTTCCAGAAGGTAGTCCACGCTGGGAGCGGTGAGGATGAGGTCCAGACCGAACTCTCGCTCCAATCGCTCACGCGCGATTTCCATGTGCAGCAGACCCAAGAATCCGCAGCGGAAACCGAAGCCCAGTGCTGCCGAGGTCTCCGGCTCGAACTGGAGCGAGGCATCGTTCAGTTTCAGCTTCTCAATCGCGTCTCGGAGCTCTTCGTACTGGTCGCCATCGCTCGGATAGAGACCGCAAAAGACCATGCTGAGCGCCTTTCGGTAGCCGGGAAGTCCCTGCGTTGCCGGGTTTTCGGCTTGAGTGACGGTGTCACCCACTTGTGCGTCGCCAATGGTCTTAATTGCCGCCGTTAGGTATCCGACCTGACCTGCGGTGAGTCCATCGTTGAGCGCCAGGCCGGGTTGGAAGTGACCGGTCGAGTCCACGACGAACTCCGCCTCGGTCGCCATCATGCGGATCTTGTCGCCTTTCTTGACCGCTCCGTCCTTCACCCGAATGTAGGCCACCGCACCTTGGTAAGCGTCGAAGTGAGAGTCGTAGATGAGAGCGCGCAGCGGAGCCTTTTCGTCTCCGGCGGGAGCGGGAATGCGCTGGACGATGGCTTCGAGAATTTCCTCGATGCCGATGCCCGCTTTTGCGGAACAGGGAATCGCATCGCTGGCGTCGATCGCAACCGCCGACTCGATCTCTTCCTTCGCCCGATCGACGTCTGCGTGCGGAAGGTCGATCTTGTTGATGACCGGAACGATCTCGAGGTTCTGGTTCATCGCCATCGAAGCGTTGGCGATGGTTTGCGCCTCAACGCCCTGACTGGCATCGACCACCAACAGCGCGCCTTCGCAAGCGGCGAGCGCTCGAGAAACTTCGTAAGTGAAGTCGACGTGCCCTGGCGTGTCGATCAGGTTCAGTTCGTAGGTCTGACCGTCCTTTGCCGGATAGAGCAAGCGAACCGCCGCCATCTTGATGGTGATGCCGCGCTCTCGCTCAAGGTCCATCGAGTCCAGCATCTGCTCCTGCGCGGTTCCGCGAATGGCACCGCAATGCTCGATCAATCGGTCTGCCAACGTGGACTTACCGTGATCGATGTGGGCGATGATGCAGAAATTGCGAATACGCGAGCGGTCCATGGACTTAAAAGGATTTTGAAGGATCGAAGGCACCGATTGCCCAAATCCGGGTGATTAGCCTCTCGCTTCTACGATCAGAACGAGGGACTAATTTTCAAAGAATATTGAAAGTTTACCTTGTACGAGTCTGAAGCGCGCACTCCCTTCACGGAAACACGAAATACGGTTAGAATCTCGCGCAATGATCAACGCGCGCGTAGTTGGCCTGTGGCTGATGATGCTGTTCCAATATGCCATTTGGGGCGGATGGGTCGTCGTCGCAGGAAAGTACATGAGCGACCCCAAACCCATGGGTCTGGACTTCGATGGCGGTCAACAAGGCTGGATCTTCATGCTCCTGCCGCTTGCCACCATCCTCATCCCAATGCTCACCGGGCAGTTCGCAGACCGATTCATCAACAGCGAAAAGTTGATGGGCATTCTGCACCTAGCGAGCGGTGCCTGCTTGTGGAAGCTGTCCACCACCACCGAGTTCAATCAGTTCTTGCTGTGGATGCTCTTGCATAGCGTGTTCTATGCTCCCACTCTTGCCCTTTCGAACTCCATTACCTTTGCGAACCTTTCCGATGGTGAAAGACAGTTTGGTGTGGTGCGAGTGGCAGGAACGATCGGTTGGATTCTCGCCGGCCTTGCCCTGTCCTTCTGGCGCACAAACGCCGCTGCGCCCGTCGTTGGAGATTTGTTCCTGCTCTCCGCCGGGTTTAGCCTGGTACTGGGGCTTCTCTGCTTCGCGTTGCCGAAGACTCCACCCGACAACCAAGGCGACCCTCTCGCGTTCCGACAAGCCTTCAGCCTCTTCAAGAACCGCGACTTCTTGATCTTCATGCTCATCTCGTTCGTGGTGGGCACCGAGCTCGAGTTCTATTACATCCACACCAGCACCTTCTTGGGCACGCCCAAGTCGATGGGCGGTCAGGCGATTTCCGGCGCTTCGATGGGCGCGGTGATGTCGATCGGTCAATGGGCGGAGATCGTGGTGATGCTCACCCTGCCGTTCTTCATCAAGAAGTTCGGCATCCGGAAGTTGCTCGTCATCGGTGCGATCGCATGGCCGATTCGGTACGCCATTTTTGCGTTCTTGCCGACCTCACCGCTCGTGGTGCCATCGCTGGCGCTGCACGGGTTCTGCTACGTGTTCTTCTTCGTTGTCGGGTTCATCTACGTCGACAAGGTTGCGCCGCATGCCATCCGCGCCTCGGCTCAGGCACTGTATGCCCTCGTAGTCTTGGGTCTCGGCCGAGCGATCGGCTCTCTGGTGGCAGGATACGTTCAGGGCTACTACACGGAGCGGCTCCCCGGTCTCGTCGTGGTGGAAGGAATCGAAATCACGCAAAAGGTCGATTGGACCAAAGTGTTCATGGTCCCGACCGTCCTCACGGTGGCATGTGCGGTGTTCTTCCCACTACTGTTCCGCGGATCGAACGACAAGGACGCCTCGTTGCCCACGGGCGCGGCACACTAGATCCGACAAAGACCGCCGCGCCTCCACCCGTTCGGTTGCAAAAGCGGGTCCCTGCAAAGGGACCCGCTTTTTGTTTCAGTGGACCAGCCAGATGCCCACCTGGATCGGCGCTCGCGTTAGTTCTTCGATAGCTTGAGATCGCGATAAACGATCTCCACCAATTCGGACGAGCTGTGACTCAGCGCCACCGCTCCCGCCTGAACGCGGCTCGGCAAGAAGTCTTTCATGGTCGAAAGCTGCTCCCACTTCTCTCCGGGCTTAGCGGTAAAGACCGTCAACTGTCCGGCGCGGCGCTCGATCTTCAAGCGTAGACCGGGAAGAGTGAGCTGACGGGTTTCTGCGCCACCTGCTTCGCCTCCTTTCGCCTCCCGCTTCGCCACTTGAGCCTCACCGGACGGGAAGATAGAAACGAGAAGAAACGGATCGTTGTCGCCTAATCCGGCGCGCAACATCACGCCCGCCTTTGTGTAACCATCCACCGCTTCCACGGCATTGATCGTCACCTCGATCGAACCGTCGCCATCGAGCGTCTGGTGCAGGAATCGGAACTCGTCGCGCCCGCCCCAGATATCGCTACCGCCACCGAAGAGCGCAAACGAACCGTCGGCGTTGTTCTTTAGCCCACCTTTGAGGGCGCCGCCAATATCCGTCGCCTTCCAGCCCGCCAACGACTCTTGCGGGGCCGTCTTGCGAAGCGGAGGCAGATCGAACGGCTTCACTTTGTACTTAGGGTTCGCCAAGGCGTTGCGAAGCGGCTCCTTGATGGCGAGCTTCTGGGTTGCGAACGACTTGAAGTAAGCCTCGACCTCGTTCTTCGAAGCGGTTTCAAAATTGATCATCTTCGCAGGCTCGGTGTTGGTTACGGCACCCCAGCTCGCGTTTCCGAACCCGCCTTCCTTAGAAAGCGCTTTGTAAGACCACATCGTGGTCATCCAGCCAAACTTCTCGTGCAGATCGTAGGTCGCGCGCATCATGTCGGCACCGCCTGCCAAATCGAACACCACGTTCATTTCGCCCACCAAGAAAGGCACGTTCAGTTTCTTCACGCGTGCCGCCACGCCCTCTAGGCTGGCAAGGTGCTTCAGGTGCGTCTTCAGATTCGGTGACCCGTTGCCGAAAAGCCCAGGATAGTAGTGCATCTGGAATCCAACGTTCTTCCAGCCTTTCTCCTTCGGGTCTCCGTAGTGCGAGAAATCGTCGTAGTTGCCGTGCGCAAAGATCAGCTTCTCTTTGTCGTGCTTCCTAATCTCGCGGTACGCCATCTCGAAAACCGAGACCTGAATGGGTTTGGGAGTTCCGTAAGGCTCGTTGAAGACGTCGTACGCCACCACTGCGGATCGATTGCGGTAGCGCTTGGCAAGTTCACCCCACAGCCAGGCGAGCCTCTTTTGAGCTTCTGGAGAATCTTTAAGCTTGTTCTGATCGGAGTGACCGGTGTGGTCGTATGGGCTTTGACCGCCCTGAGCCCCGTGCATGTCCAAGATCACGTACATGCCGTGCTTCTCCGCCAGATCCACCGCGCGGTCGATCCACTTGAAAGCATTGGGTTTGAGCTGGAACGGCTTGCGATCATCCTCCATGAGGCGATAGTTCGTCGGGAGTCGCAGCAGGTTGAACTTGTACTGCTGGAGATTCTTGAAATCCCGCTCAGTGATCCAACTTGATCGGTACACCTCCATCAGGCGCTCCTTCTCGGCTTCGCCGAATCGCTTTGTGAGCAGTTCCTCCAATCGAAACTGGTCGGCCGGAACACCCTTTTCGCCAGAGAGGCAGAGCATCCAGAACTCGATGACGTGCCAGTTCCCTAGGTTCGCCCCTTTCAGTACCACCTTCTTGCCGGAAGGATCCACCATGTCCATTCCGCGCATGCGCAGGGTGGGTAGGACGTTTTTCTGACCCTGAACGGGAAGGCTGGTTGCCGGACCGGCGTTCATGAGGACGGGTGCGATTGCGAGACTGAGGGTGATTGCAAGCATGGATAGTGTAGGGGTCGCGAAAGAAAGGGCTCCCCACCCTTCCAACCTTCTTCAACGGAACCGATTCGTTGAATGGGCGAAAGAGGGGGAGCCGTTTGGAGGTTAGCGGATGCCCGGGAAGCCCCAGCCGCCGTCGTTCATGTAGCCGTAGTACCAGTTCCAGCGGTTGATGTTGCGTCGGTCGATCCAGATGTTTTGGAACCATCGGATAGCGCCCTTTTGCATGCTCTTGGCGTGGCCATCGGCAAAGACGGCAGGTGCGCCGCGCGAGAATCGGTAGCGAGCGTGTGCCGCGCACTCCCAAGCTCCGCTCGAGCTGGAACCGCAGTCGGTGTCGAATCGAGGATCGTACACAGCCGAACCCGGGGTGTAGACGTCAACTCCGTCTCGAAGCAGGGTGTTTACATCGCCCGGCGTTCCGAGAATCGGTCCAACCCACATGTTTTGCCAGTCGTGGAACCAAGGATAGTTCCAGCCTGCGCCCGTTGCGTTGGTGCCCTTTTCCAGCAACGCGATCTTGTCGGCCGGTTGCTCAATGGCGCCTGCAGGCACGCCGGGGTTCGGAGCGCCGTCTTGCGGGCCCATGTGGCCATAGTTCTGAACGAACATGGCGTGGTGCGCACCGTAAGAGAACGCGCCTTCGCTGTTGCCTTGGTTCACTTGCGGTCGGGGGTTGCCCGGGCTGCGGAAGATACCGCTGTTCGCGAAGGAACGGCTAAGGGTCGATCCGCCAAAGACAGCGTTGTCGCCGTTCTTTACATACGGGAAGATCGCCGTTGCCCAAGTGACTTCGGCAACGCCTTGGCCCGTTTCCGACTGAGGATAGACGTCGTCGGAGTCGGACAGGTAGATGTTGATCGCGGTTCCCAGGTTCTTAACGTTGCTAAGCGACTGGGTCTTCTTGGCGGCTTCTTTCGCCTGAGCGAAGACCGGGAAGAGGATGGCGGCAAGAATCGCGATGATCGCGATAACGACGAGAAGTTCAATAAGCGTAAAGGCTCGATTGTTTTTCATGATTGCGTCCTCGGCTCTGAGGTGGACCCGCGCACGTCGAGCGTGCACGGAAAGACTCGGCGAAGGTGGGTTGGAGCCCGACCCTCCACCAGATCGACAAGGGTGGTCGCCGCTGCGATCGCCATTTCCCGAATGGGCTGGCGTGCCGCGGTGAGACGTGGCGTGGTGGTATCGCAATAGGCGGTGCTATCGAATCCCACTACCGAAAGGTCGGTCGGCACTTTCACTCCGTTTCGGCGTGCGACCTGAAGAATGCTGCCCGCCACGCCCTCGTTCCAGGCGATCAGGGCGGTGTGACCCGTTTGCTGGGCCCACCAAGAGGGAAACTCCATGGCCGTTCGAGACCATTGGACAACGTCTTCTTCGCCCAAGTGCAGTCCTTTTTCTTTGGCGATTTTGTAGAAGGCGTCACGACGAACCACTGCGTCCGGAGTCGAGACTTCGCCCGTCTCCATGACGAAGAGAATCTTCTTGTGACCAAGTTCGACCAAGTGGTCCATGATCAGCTCGATGCCCCCTTCGTTGTCGCAGTGAAAATTGATGAGGCGCGTATCTGCGCCGAGAGTCGAGGAGTTGAGCGCAACGACGGGAAGGCTGTCTCGCTCGATCAGGTTGACGATGCCTCCGTTCCGATCCAATTTGCACCAGATCAGCCCGTCCAGGCGGCCGTCACTCAGGCTCTCCGGCTTTTCAGAATCGATCTCCGGCAAGATGGTCAGTCGGTAGTGCCGCTCGAACAACACCGAAGCGATCGCATCGAGCAAGTAGACGTAATAGAGCGGACCCGCCGAAATCGATCCGAACTGCTCAAAGACCAGTCCGATTGTGTTTGAACGCCCGCTACGAAGGGTGCGCGCCACCACGTTCGGCACGTACTGCATTTCGCGGGCGATGGATTTGATGTAAGCCGCCTTCTCGGCGCTCACCCGAATGGTTCCGCCACCACCGTGAAGCACCTTAGACACGGAAGCAACACTTACTCCGGCGGCTCGGGCGATATCTCGAATGGTAGCGGACATGACTCAGTTTCCTTCTTTCTGAGGAATTGCGTTTATTGCGGGGCGCCGTCTCGGGTGCGAGGCGTACCACCGGACATGTGCTTCTTCATCTCCTCTTTCTGCTGAGGAGTGAGATTCGGGTCTTCGTCGATCTTCTTGAACTTGTTCTCGACGGCCTTATCGATATCGGCTTGGCTCGGCTCGTTGGTGGGGTTGCTGTCGCAACCGACTAGACCGATGGAAGCCACCAGTGCCGCAAGGATCAGTGCGCAAATTCTCTTCATCGAGGTTCTCTCTTCTTCGGTCCGACGATCGGCGTGAATTTCGGGATCGTCGGGATTATCGCTTTAATCATAACTGATTAATCCGATAATCAATGACGGAAAGATACAACATCTCGCTCCAAAATCCAAACAGGAAATGGGGACGTCATGAAAAAGCCTGACAATTTGTCAGGCTTTTTGAGACATCTTTGCGTGATTTCGAGGCCCAGTGGGGCTGGGGACCTCTAGCCGTGATCGGAAACGGCCTGAACCTCTCGGATCGGCACCGAGTAGCCGTAAGCCTTCATCAGCGAGGAGAGCAGCTTCGTAAAGCGTCGCGCTTCGGCAGCGGTTTCAAAGGGCAACGTCACGACGCGCTCTTCGATTTCGTCTTCGCACTCGAACAGCCAGGTCGGCTTGAGAGCAGGTTGCGTGCCCACCGAGGAGAATTCGCCCATGACCCGTCCGACCACAATGTAGGCGGCGTCCACCGCCGACTCAAAGATGCCGGCATCTTCTGTGAACCCGTAACCGATCTTGGGCAACGTGGTTGGCGAAGTGGTGGAGAAAGACCAGTGCAACGCCACACGCTCTTTCATCACAAAGGCCACCTGCGGATTCGACTTCGTCACCGACTTCGGGCGAAGTTCGACTCGGTCTAGGTTGCTCCAATTGATCGTTCCGGAAAGAGCATAGCGTCCCGAGGCGTTTGAACCCGGGAGAGTGGGTGCGCCGGACGATGTATCCAGAACGGAGTTAAACCAGAATCCTCGGCTGGAAATTCGCGGAATTTCCACGGTTCGATGCCCCGCCGGAAACTTGTCGCTCACGAAGTCGCAGTGATCCTGCACGTAATCGCGAATGTCCTCTTCTAGCTCTCGCACCGCGGTAGACGTAGAAGCCAAGGTTTTGGACTTCATTGCATCGGCAAGAGCCTGATTTGCACCCAGAACCGAACCGAAGTCGTCTCCTGCCTGAACGGCCATTGCCGCCGAGGAAGCCAACGTCAGAGACGCCAGTGAAACGAACCAGAGAGACTTTCTCATCATGCGGCTACCGATCCTGAAGTTTGAAATGGGCAAAAGACCTACGCTCGATTTTTTAGGGGAACTATTCCCGCCTAGCGTTCGTCGCTACTGCTCAGTATAAGACGTCTCAGGCGGTTTCCCAAGTTCGGTCATCTTGAACCGGGCTTTTGTGCCTATTCATCGCAGATAAATTTTCCTTTGTTCCTGCGGAAGGAAGCCGATTCTGCAAAACAAAGGCAGCTGCGGAATCCGCAGCTGCCTTTCGATGAACGTCTGACGCGAAGTTAGGATTTTTTGGATCGGCGGCGCAGCAGAGCGGCCGCTCCCACACCTAGGGCGATCATCGTTCCTGGCTCCGGCACGACCTCGAAGCTGTAAACCTCGAACTCGTTTGCACCAATCGTGTATGAACCACCTAAGGCTCCGTTGACGTTAAGAACTCCTGCGCCCGTCTCGGTGTCTTCAACATAGCCGGCAATGGCGAAGGAATCGCTGAATCCCGAGTCGTAGCCTCCTACCACCACCAGATAGGATCCGGCTCCGAGGCCCGTCAAGGCGAGTTCACTCAGGAGTCCCGAAGTTGAGTCGTCGTTTTGGCCAATGAGCGTGCCGTTTAAGCTGTAAACGGCGATCTCGGTGTCAACGATCGTCGATCCGAATGTGTCGAACGTGACGTTTGGACCAAGGGTGCCGAGACTCGTTGCGTTGAGGGACCCCCGGAAAGTGGTGGAGATCGACTGCCAGTTGGAATCGGCACCTGCACCGTCGTCGTAAGTCTCAAACGCGCTAACGGTCGCGCTGTCGTTGGTGTTAAACCACGCCAGCACATCGACGGTTCGGTTTACGTTGATGGACGTGTACGTGGAAGCCGTTAGGTCCGGTCGAAATTGGAACCAGTTCGAGGTGGTGTCGTTGTTGAAGTCCAATACCGCTTCGTCGGCGTAAGTCGCAGGGTTCACCGAATTGAGGGTCCCGGTTACGTTGAAGCTCGTAAAGATCGTCGAGGGGCCCGTGTAGGTTCCGCTGAACGAACCGTTTGACGGGTCACCGAAGTCAGTGGCGGAATCAATGTTCGAGCCGGAAAGGGAGAATTGCGCCGAAGCCACCGGAGCAAGGATGGAAGCCAGCGCAAGCGCGCCGAAAGTCAAAGAACGATTCATGGTTATCCCCAGTAAGGTGGTTCCTAGCAATCTCGCTAGGAACACTCCTTCATCCTAACCGTGATTTCGTTAAATCAACGAACTTTTTGTTCACGCAGGGCTCTTTAGAAGGTTTTAACCGCCTTTTTCCGTGGAAACGTCTAGATCACTCGCCGCCGGCTTGATCCAGGCTGCTGGTAGGACCGTTTGCCACGCCCTTCGCCATGCCTTTGGCAGCGCTTCCAACACCGCCCATGCCCGCTCCACCGACGCTTTCTGCGCCCGCCACCGGAGTCATCGGTCCAACATTGGAGGTCATGGGCGTCACTCCGCCCTGACCGCCTGAAGCCGGCGAAGGAGTCGTCCCTGCTACCGCGCCGGGCTGAGTTCCCGCCGGGGCACCAGGCGCACCCGCAGTCGAGCCCGTTGCGGGAGCGTTTGCATCCGCCGCCGCATCGGTCGGTTTCGGATCGCACCCGACGAGTGCGAGCAGGCAAACAGCGGAAAGAACGTAGGCAATGGGCTTCACGCGCCCATTTTAAGCCCATCTCTCGCAACAGGGTCAGACATTTTTCGGAATGGCACGGAACTTGCGCACTGGGTTCGGTTGGGGAACTGAACCTATGAACAAGTTAACCTTTATTTTTGGGGCAACGGTTTTGGCGGCGTTTTCGTCGGCCCAAACAAACTTCAATTTCCAGAACACCAACAAGGATCTGGACGATCTCGATCATTACTACGCCTACTCGCTAGGCTTCGACTTTAAGGTTCCGCAAGGGCAAAAGATCGTCGGCGCTCAGCTGAAGATCAAGAACATTTGGAACTGGGAGAAGGAGCCGAACGTGCTCTATCTCACGCTGCTGAACAACCCCACCACGGGTGTGAAGCGGTTCTATGACGATCAGGGCGGGGGAGACTACTTTGCCGGAAAGGGAACCCGATTCGACGCTTGGTCCGACCCCGTCGGCGGTCGCGCTCGAAACGTGAATCTCACTTACGACTTCAAGGCGCTGGGTCTCCTTGAAAAGCTCAGTCAAAGCATCGATGCCAACGGTAAGTTCGGGATCGGCTTCGACCCCGATTGCCACTACTTCAACGATGGCATCTCGTTCCACATTCAAACGGCGGCGGTTCCAGAACCCGCAACCCTCTCGGCACTTGCCGTTGGCGGTCTTGTGGCTCTGCGACGACGACGCATGAAGAAGAACAAGAACTAAGAGAACATCTCAAAGCATGCGTTACTGAAACGCACGTTCAAGCAGTTCGGCGGTGTGAACGACTTCGATCGCACCGCCGGTTTCTTTAGAAGCCTGCGCGATCCAGCCATGACAGCCGGGATTGCCCATTGCCACCACCGTCGCCTGCGTACTCTGCACATGCTTCCACTTGCGATTCAACAACCTTCGCGCCAACTTAGGCTGGACCACGTTGTAGATCCCCGCGCTTCCGCAGCAGGTGAGCGATTCCGGAAGCTCCACGTACTCCGCGTGAGGGATCGCCTTCAGTAGCGTCCGGGGAGCCTCGGTGATCTTTTGGCCGTGCGATAGGTGGCAAGCGTCGTGATAGGTGATCTTCTGCGACAGTCCCTTCGACTTCGCCAACTCGTCCAGCAATCCGTTCTGAAGCAGGAACTCGGATAGATCAAAGGTTCGACCGGCGAACTCGGCACCCGCTTCAGACTCCAGCAGATGACCGTACTCCTTCATGGTGCTACCGCAGCCTGCCGAATTCACCACGATTGGGAGATCGCCAGAGAACGTTTGCACCAGGCTGTTGCCCATCTTTCTCGCCTCGTCTAGATAGCCGTTGTGCGCATGAAGCGCGCCGCAGCAACCCTGCGGTACTTCTCGAACCACGTAGCCCACGCGGCGGAGGAGCCGGCGAGTTGCCCGATGGACGTGGGGGTACAGCACACGCATGGCGCACCCTTCCAGCAGATACACCTCGCCTTTCACGGCAGGGAGTGATTTTTCGTCCATTCCCGCCAGGGCATCTCCAGAGACGGATGCGGGCAGAGTGGGAAGATCGGCTTCCGCCGCCTCCCCGGAAAGCAGTTTGGAAAGCGGGGCGGGGACTCGCTTACCGGGCAGCAATCGAGCCAGATTCAACTGGGTGCGCAAGATCGCCGGAGAGGTGGTGCCCTTGAGGAATCCATTCTTCAGCGCACTAGGCTTTTCTTGCTCGATCTTGTCCCGAGCGATCTCCAGAATTGCGCCGTACTGAACGCCGCTCGGACAAGCGGTCTCACACGCGCGGCAACCCAGGCAGCGATCAAGATGCTGCTTGACGTCTTCCTGCCAGCGCAACTTCCCTTCCACTGCGCTTCGAACCAAGTAGATGCGCCCACGAGGAGACTCCAGTTCGCTCCCTGTTTCGGTAAAGGTTGGGCAGTCTTCTAGGCAGAAACCGCACCGAATGCACTGCGCCGTTAAGTCTTCGACTCTTTTCATGGGCCTTTTTAGAAAATCCCCCAAACGCCGGGATTGAACTTGGCATGGGGATCGAACTTCTCCTTCGCCCGATGCATCCACTTTGCCACCGGATCGCCTTCAAAGATGCCCGTGCCCTTGCAGATGGTCCAAGAGTCCTTGGGCGACTCGCCCTCACCCGATTCCAGCCAGAGCGTCCCCGAGGCGCGATCATGCGCGAGCACTCCCGGTTTGCTTACTTCTGCCTCAAAATCCGAATCCAACACCCGTCGAATCGCGCCGGGTTCTCCCTCCCGAACCACGATTAGGCTCGATTCCGGCAGAGCCGGGATGGGAAAAACGCGCAGAGTGACCTCTACGATGAGCCCCAACGACATTCGCGATCCGATCATGAGGCGCTGAATGTCGTAACCCGCAACGTTCTTCACCACCGAAGAACCGAGCTTCACGATCTCGCCGTCTCCGGTGATCACCGTTGTCCCAATCAGCCACTCGCGCCAGCTTCCGGTCTGATACTCGCGAGCGTGCGGCAACCCAAAAGCCACCGCCTCCGCCAAGGTTTGGGATCTTGCCAGGGGCTCGAACGGAGCCTGACCAAGCTGAAGGTCGGGGAAGAGGGTCGGCAGGCAGTACCCCTCCGCCGCGAGTTCCTTCTGCAGGTCGGCTGGAGACGTCCCGGCGCGAACCTTCACGATCTGGTCTTTCACCGGAAAATCGAGGATGCCTGAATAACTGGAAAGATCGATTTCGACCGCGTCTGGGCTGATTGGAGCCCCCCACCCTTGGCTGGATGGAAACGTAATTTTCGGCGTTTCGGCAACCCACCGAGCGATCTCTTCGACGGTTTGCGGTGCAACTACCATGCCATTCCTCGCCATCTCATCTTGTGCTCCACGCAGCTCTTTTGGTTGGGGAGCACCTTACACGGATTGCAGAGCGTTCCGTCGTTGAAGATCGCCTTTGCCTTGGCTTGCATCCGTAGATCGGCCTCGCTGAACATGAGCGGTATCAGGTCGATTTTCTCGACGCCCACCCCGTGTTCGCCCGTCACCGAGCCGCCTAGATCGAGGCATTTTCGGATGATCGCCTCACCCGCTTCCACCACGTTCTTCACCTGCTCGGGGTCGCGATCATCGAAGTAGAAACACGGGTGCAAGTTGCCGTCTCCCGCGTGAAAAATGTTCGCCACGCCCACTTTGGCATCGGCGGCTGCCTGGTAGACAAACTCGAGCATCTCGGGCAGTTTCGAGCGTGGAATCACTCCGTCGTGAGTGACGATGCTCGGCGCGAGCCGACCCATTGCGCCGACCCCTTTCTTACGAGCCGTCCACAGCTTGGCGCGCTCGGCTTCGGTCTCCGCCATGGCGATATCCAGGCAGTTGTTGCTTTGGCAAACGTCCCTCACCGCCTGCATTTCGGCTTCGACCGTCGCCACGTCGTCACCGTCGCATTCAATGAGGAGCAAAGCTTGGGTCCCCGCCGGGTAGGTCACGCCGAACGCCGCCGAGACAGCCTTGAGAATGCCCGAGTCCATCATCTCCAGCGCGGCGGGAATGGTGCCCTTGGCAATGATTCCGGCAACCGTCTCCGTGGCTCCGCGAATGGTATCGAACGACGCCAAGGCGGTTCTCACCACCTTCGGGAGCGGGGTCAGCTTGATCCACGCTTCGGTCACGATTCCCAGCGTCCCCTCGCTTCCGCAGATCAGACCCACGAAGTCGAACTCTGGTCCGCCGAAGTGCTTGCCTCCAAAGGTGACGATCTCGCCCAGGGGATCGACCGTGGTGACGCCCAGCACGTGGTTCGAGGTCACTCCGTATTTGAGCGTATGGGGACCGCCTGCGTTCTCGGCGATATTGCCGCCCAGGGTCGCCACAGTTTGGCTGGAAGGATCGGGAGCAAAGTGCAGACCCGCGTGCTTCACCGCATCGGAAAGCTTCTTGTTCGCGATCCCGGTCTGCGCCAGCATCCGCCTATTTGGCAGATCGATCTCAAGGATTTGGTTCAGTCTTTTGGTGGAGATCACCACTCCGCCCAGTGCGGGCAGGGCGCCGCCGCTGAGTCCGGTCCCCGCGCCTCGGGCGGTGAACGGAATGGAGTGCTTCACGCAGTACCGCACTACCTTTGCCACCTCTTCGGTGTTGTTGGGCAGGACCACGGCGGCGGGTCGACTCCGGGCGACGGTATATGCGTCGCAATCGTAGGCGCGCTCGGCGGACTGCCCGGCAAGCACCGACTCTTCACCGATCAGGCGAATGAGGTCTTGGGAGAGCGTGGTGACGCCCGCTGCGGGATCGTATGGCTTCATATCCAGATCGGGCACGATGCCGGGAATCGGCGCAACCCGGCAACTTCGCTCCACGCTCTCATTTTGACGCCTTATGGATTCACTTGCATCAGCGATCAACGTGTGCGATAAACCAACGGCGTTCACTTCTGAAATTCCGTTGTCTTGTAGCCCCCGATACAAGACAATCGCCAGCGGTCTGCGTTAATAAAAGCATGATCAACGGCATCCACCATGTCACCGCCCTCAGCAGCACCCCGCAGAAGAATGTCGATTTCTATTCCGGCGTCCTTGGTCTGCGACTGGTGAAGCAAACCGTCAACTTCGACGACCCCGGCGTGTACCACCTCTATTACGGGGACGGACTGGGATCGCCTGGCACCATCATCACCTTTTTCCCTTACGGCCGAATCCTCCCCGGTCAGCACGGCACGGGCGAAACCCACTCGGTGGCGTTCTCGGTACCGCAAGGTTCGCTCGACGATTGGAAGACCCGTTTGGAGCAGAATGAAGTCGGTCGAGTGGAAGAGAGCGTCCGGTTTGGATCCAGAACGCTGACAATCAAGGACCCCGACGGCATGATCATCGACCTCACCGAGGAACCCGTCGAGAATCGCCCCGCGATCGACTGGCCCGAAGCCCCGCTGGAACCCTCGATGGCGATCCGCCGAATCATCGGCGTCACCCTCGCACCCGGCGGACATGGCCCCATCGGCGAGTTCACGACCACCGAAGACGCCCTGGAGCGAATGCTCGGATTTGTGAAGGTTGGTGAGGAAGACAATCGCACCCGGTATCAAACCGGAGAGTCCTTTGTGGACGTCGTTCGCGACCCGCTGATGCCCCCCATGCGCAGTTCCGCCGGGACCATTCACCACGTCGCCTTCCGAAATCCGGACGATGCGTCTCAGCAAGAGTGGCAGCTGAAACTGGTGGCGGCGGGCTTTCGCGTCAGCCCGGTGATGGATCGAAACTACTTCCATTCCATCTACTTCCGAGAGCCGGGCGGAGTGCTTTTCGAGTTCGCGACCGATGCGCCGGGCTTTGACGCCGACGAGCCGCGAGAAACCCTCGGCGAATCGCTGAAACTCCCTGCCCAGTACGAATCGCGAAGGTCTATGCTGGAGAAGACGCTGGAGCCGCTCACCCTTCCGTATCCGAAGGGAGGACGACTAGCCGGAGTTGCCCAAGGAGAGGAGAACGCCTAATGCCAGACATGCCCAAAGTCCACTACGACACTCTCGAATCGAAGGACATGTTCGGATTTCAGCACCGGTTCATCACCGGGTCTGATTCAGAGGAGAAACGCACCCTGTTGCTGATGCACGGCACGGGCGGTAGCGAACACGATCTTCTGGAAGTGGGACTCACGATCCTTCCCGGCGCAAGCCTGATCTCGCCGCTTGGAAAGGTGAACGAAGGCGGCGCGGCGCGGTTCTTCCGTCGGTTTGCCGAAGGCGTTTTCGACGAAGACGACATCAAGCGCCAAGCGGATGACCTCGCCGAATTCCTTACCCTCTCGTCCGAGTTTTACGGCTTCGACCCCAACCATGTGTACGCCCTGGGATACAGCAACGGAGCCAATATGGCGGCCGCCATGATGCTGCTTCGACCCGAAACCTTGGCGGGCGGCGCTTTCTGGCGATCCATGATTCCGCTTAAGCCGAGCACGCTGCCGGATCTTGCCGGAAAGCAGGTGTTGATGATGACGGGTGCGGCCGACCCTATCGTGCCCGCCGAGAACGCCAAAGGACTTGCGCACATGCTCAGCGAAGCCGGGGCAAGCGTTCGGCATGAGGTTCTGCCCGTCGGACACAACCTCATTCGACCGGACGTGGAGATCACGCAAACGTGGTTTCGCGGAATGTCGGCCCGAATATAAACCAGGCCCGGATATGAAGCCGGGCCTAACTCCTACCGCACCGTAGCGTCAGAGAAGCCGTTGTAGTAGCCGTTATCGGGCACGCCGTTACCGTCTCGATCATCCAAAGACCTTCGAGGTTTGGTCGTCGCGTGTCCATCGCACCAGGCGATCGTGACTCGGCCTGTCGCCCATTCCGCCGGGGTGCTTCGACACCCAAACTGCCCCGCAGTGTTTGCCGTTCCGGTCCCACATGCGGCGGCGGCTCCGTAAAATCCGGTCGCGTTTCCGCTTCCGCGCTGACTGCTGAGGGGAGGATCGATCGTGTAGGCTCCGCCCGTCAACCTACCCAGATCGTTCCGGACACCCTGGGTATCGGCGATGGCAACCGTTTCCGCCGGAAACGCAATCGCGCTCTCTGGGGAGGTGAACGGGAATCGAGAGTTGCCCAGATACTGATAGTTATAGCCGTACCCGCCGTACAGGATTCCTTGGTTGTGGGCGAAGCGGGTGAAGACCATTTCCGCCGGAGCGAGGGGTCCATTAAACATCGCTTCCGACTTCACGTACGGATAGATGTAATCCGGCCATCGCGTTCGCGGAGTCGCGGTCACCGGGCTAGACATCATCGGATAAGCCTCACCGTCGATGACGTACATCTGGATCCCCAGGCTCAACTGCTTGAGATTGCTGAGGTTGGACGTCTTCTTCGCGGCGGTCTTTGCCTGCGCAAAAACCGGGAACAGAATCGCCGCCAGAATGGCGATGATCGCGATGACCACGAGCAGTTCGATGAGAGTGAAACCGAGCCTTCCAGTGCGCAACGAAACCATACTTTCCAAAAATGTATAGTTTGTCGATCGTGAAAATCTACTTTTTTGTATAGTTTCCGACAGATCGTGCCAATCTTCATCAGCCGAGGCAATTCGGCAAACCGCCTTTGAATCGCTGGAAAAGCACCTCTACCTCCCTCGGAGATGGTCGTTACTCCGGTAACCTTTACTCCAAGTTGGCGGATTCAGACCCTACTCAGCCTTCTTCGGAAGCCGGATCGTCGTCCGTACGGTCCGCACCTGGTCGCATGGAAATCATGCGAACGCTGAGAGTCGCCAACCTAGACGGAGCCTTCTCCACCGCTTTCATCACGCTCACCACCGGATCGTTCTTGGTGGGCCTTCTCAAAGAAATGAAGGCGGGAGACCTTTGGCTGGGATTGCTAACTGCGGTGCCCGCTATTGCGGGACTGGCGCAAATTCCGGGGTCGGTCCTGGGGCGAAGTTTCCGAAGCTACAAGGGGTACATCTGGCGCGGCGGTCTGCTTTGGAGACTGCTCCATATTCCTCTTGCCCTGGCCCCGCTGGTGGCTTTCGCCACGGACGTCAAGCTCTTTTTCCTGCTCGCCTGCGTGGGTCTCGCCGCACTCTCTGTGAACCTGGTGAACCCTATTTACGGCGACTGGCTGGCTCGGCTGATTCCAGAAAGCTCGCGTGGCACCTTTTACGGCAAGCGCAACTCTCTGATGGCGGCGGTAGGAACCGTCATCGGCTTGGCGGGCGGTCTGCTGGTCGACTTTCTCAAAGATCAGAATCTCGGGGAAAAAGCGTACTCGGCGGTCTTTGCCTTAGGGTTGGTGTGTGCGGCGGTCTCTTACTACTTCTTCTCGAAGATGACCGACCTTGAGCGTGAGCAACCGATTCGCGCAAACGTTCAGGAGACTGTAGCCGCCTTTAAGGCGCCGTTCCAGAACCCCGTTTTTCGCCGAGTACTCGCCTTTCTGGTGGTGTTCATCGCGGGGCAATCTTTTGCGGGAATGCTCTGGGGCGCTTACGCGATCGAGAGTCTGAAGTTCAGCCAAACCGACCTTCAGATTCTTGCCCTCTGCCACGCCGTTGGGAACGTCACCATGTCTCGGTGGTGGGGGTACCTGGCAGACAAGTACGGCAACAAACCCATCCTTATGCTGGTGGGATTCGGCATGGTGCTCACACCGATTCCGTGGCTACTGAGTCAGCCCGGCAACATGGTGTTCAACAAATCCCTGCTCTTTAGCCTGCACGTGCTGATGGGCATGGTTTGGAGCGGCGTTGCTCTTTGCCAGTACAACATCATCTTCTCCACTTCTCCGGTAAACGAACGTTCCACCTACCTCGGATCGGCAATGGCGGTGCAGTCGATTGCCGGCGCGGTGCCGCCGATCCTTGGCGCGGCTCTGCTGAGCAGCCTTCGCGGAGGATTTACCGCCGACCTTGCCTACAAGATCACTTTCGTGGTCACCATGTCCATTCGGGTTGCCGCCCTTCTGCTGCTCACGCGTGTGCGCGAAGAAGGATCGAAGGGCCTAAAAGAGACCCTCTCGCACTTGAAAGGGGTGACTCCGGGTGGGATTCGCGCCATGCGCAGTTTCACCCGATCCGGTCAGGCGGAAGAGCGAGAAACCGCTATTCGAGACATGGCCGATCGACGCCTTAGCCTTGCCGCGGGTGAGCTTGCCATCGCACTCCACGATCCTTCGCCGCGCGTTCGGCGACAGGCGGCAACCGCACTCGGTCGCCTAGGAGACCATAGCGCGGTGATGGAGTTGCTTCACCAGTTGAAGGAACACCCGGATTTGGTGGAGGAAGAGACCGTGGAAGCCCTTGGTCAGCTCGGCGATCCCGACGCTTTGCCCGAGTTGGTGAACCTGCTGGGAAGTCCGCGACCGTTGCTTCGACGAACCGCCGCAAAGGCCATTGCCGCTATTCCCGGCTCGACCGATAACGTGGATGCGGTGGAAGCGTTGATCGCGGTTGCGGACGACCCCATCGATCCCGACCTTCGCCGAGCCGCCCTTCAAGCGCTTCGGAACATGGAAGCGCACGGGATTGTTCCGGTGGTGGCGAAGGCTCTTCTGGACAAGCACCCATCGGTGAGAATCGCCGCCGCGGAAGCCGCCGGCGACCTTCATTTGGTGGAAACCGCCGCCGCTTGCCGACGCTCGCTGGAGATCTTCCAAGACGAGGCGACTTCCGAAGTGGCGTACGCCCTAGGAGTGAACGGCGAGTGGGAGGACGCGGATCGAATTCTTGCCGTTGCCGAGGGGATGCACTCCATGATCACTCGGCGACGTTGCTTGCTCGGTGTGGCTCGGCTGTTTGAGGTGGAACGAGACGTCTACCGGCTACTGATGCAGCCGGAGATGGAGCGAGACAAATCGCTGATCCAAGTTCTCACCATCGGCAACAAACGAAGTCACACTGCCGCCCAGGCTCTTGAGGCGCTCTCAAACGGGGACGAAATTCGAGCGGTGAGACTGCTCTCGCTGGGCAAGTACGGCGAGGCGTTCACCACGCACCCGGTGCCGGAGTCGTTCGTGGTCGCAGCGTGCATCTACCGCAAACGGATCCTCGATCGAGCCTCGCGCTAAATTGCACTAAACTAGCGTTTTTGCCGGCTAAACATGGATCGTTTCCTGGTTGAGATTACGTATTCTTAACGGGTCAGCCGGTATTCCTGCTTGCACGTTGTTTTAGTTTCTTTAAGCCATCGAGTTACGGGCGAGAATGCTCCCGGCTGACCCTTTATAGGTTCTCGCATGAACAAATCTATGCTTACGCTCGTGGGAGCGGCAGCCATGGCTGCCGGGGCTCACGCTCAAATCGCCATCGCTTCTTCTGGAGGATTCGGAGACACCGGCAACGCCGTGATGTACCAAGCGTCGCAGCCCTCCATCAGCAGTTTCCAAGGGCCCAGCCTAAACGGTTCGCTCACTTCTCCCAACGCCAAGCGTCTGTGGGCGGGATCTTCCGGCCTGTCTGCACCGAGCAACTGGAACTCCACGGGCGGTCTCGCCGTGGATCCGGTCAATCGCAAGCTGTATTCGGTTTCGGGTTCCACGCGACTGGGCGTTTACGATCTCAACAACATCGGAGGCGCGACGGAAGTGAAGCCGACCCTTCTGACCACCACGGCGCTGAGTAATTCCATCAGCGCGCTGGCCTGGGCGGACAGCAAACTTTATGCGTACGTAAACTTGGGCGGCGCCGGGAGCCTTTACACGCTCAATCCCACCACCTTTGCAATGAGCAAGGTGTACGACTTCACCAATACGATGTTCGGGATGACCACGGCCGGAATTGGCCTGAACGATCTTGCCAACGACGAGGAAGGAAACCTTTACGCGGTGCTTAGCAACAGCTCCGCAACCGCCGCGAACGGCATTTTCCGAATCGACAAGAACGCTGCCAACGCAACGAAGATCACATCGATGCCCCGCTACAACCTCCTTGGCTCGAACGCGCTTGTCGGGTCTGGAACACAAGGCGGCAACACGGGCACAACCCGAGGCGGCAGCGCTCAAGGTCTTGCCATCAAGGGCAAGGCATCGGACAACAGTCTGGAGTTCTACATGATCGCGGGCGGTCCCGATACCGGTGCCAAGGGCGCTTACGGATACAAGTACACCGGGACAAGCTGGAGCCTGTTCGACACCCCGAACTACTACCAAGCATCCGCAGGTGGCAACTACATCCCCAGCGGCATGCGCGCGGTCTACATTCCTGCAGCCGCCGTTCCGGAGCCCGGGACGATGATGGCTCTTGGCGTGGGCCTGCTAGCGGTCGTTCGTCGACGACGCAAGTAATTCAAAGGACCCGACCCAAGGCGCCTCGGAACTCTAGCAGTTCCGGGGCGTCTATACTTATAGAGACAACAAGGGGGCGATCGGGTTCGACAGGACTGGATCGACTTAAGGTTGCGAGCCGTGGATTCTCGTTGGCCACGTAAAAAACGAGTAAAAAAGTAACTGCGAACAACAACTTCGCTTTCGCTGCCTAATTTACGCAGCGCGTGAGCCAGAGTCGAGCCGGTAGGCCCTGCCCCTCATGTCACAAAATCCGGATCGCCCGAAGCGCTTCTGTTCGTAGCAACGCGGGCTAAAAAAAATCGAGCTGGATGACCGGTCAGGCGGTCTCGGCAGAGACCGGCATCGAGACAAAGTACAGAGAAGACGCTCGTGGTAATTTTGGGTACGACGGTTTTGGAAGGGGGTTCAATTCCCCCCGCCTCCACCAAACTTTTCGTCAGCTAAACGCTGACTCGGCGCAGTGCGCCACCGTTCGGTTTCGACCTTCGGCTTTCGCCTGATACAGCGCTTCGTCGGCCGCTTTCAAGATCACATAAAGGTCGTCTTTCCCGCGCTCGGAGGTCGCCGCGCCGATACTCACCGTGACGTCCAAGCCTCCCGGGCGGCACGCCGCAATGGAGCGATGGATTCGATCCGCCACCACAAGAGCCTGTTGCGCTCCTGAATTGGGCAGAACCACCGCGAACTCCTCGCCTCCGTAGCGAACGACGGTATCGTTCTGGCGCGCACCTTGTTGCAGGCAGGCGGCGATATCTTTCAGTACCTCATCGCCCTTGGCATGGCCGTGCTTATCGTTCACCTGCTTAAAGTGGTCGGCATCGATCATCAGCACGGAGTAGCGCTTCACGCGCTGTAACTTGATCGCGCAAGATTGCAGGCTTCGACGGTTGCCCAACTGGGTCAAGCTGTCGGTGAGCGCCTGTTGTTCAAGGTCTTGGTTCTGCTGAACGGTGATCGAGACTTGCTCTTGCAGCTGGGAGTTGAGAATGTGCAAACGCTCGTGAGCGTCTCGCAGTTGTTCGGCCGAATCCTCGGCCCGGCGCCGCAGTTCGATCAACTCCGCTTCAAACTGCCGACGCTCGTCAGCGGCGAAGAACAGCCACAGAATTCGCTTCTTGCCGTCTCGCTCCACAATCCGAGCGTTCGAGTAGGTCGGCACCCGTCTCCCGTCCTTGTGCTGCAAGTGGAAGTAGACCTCCTGGATTCGACCGCTTTTCAACAGCATCGGCCAAAGGTGGGTTTGGCAAAAAATGCGCGCCCCACCCGAGAGAACCGAGTCCAGCTGAGCGCCGACCAGATCGTTTTGGGTCCAGCCCGTCAGCTTTTGAAATTCCTCGTTCGCGCCGATCAATCGCCCCATTTCGGTTGTAAAAAGGCCGCCGCAAGGCAGGTCCTCCAACAGAAGAGGGGTCTTCATGAGAGTCTTAGCCGAGAACGGACTGAACCGCCCGGATCACCAATTCTGGGTGGCTCATGTGAGCGCAGTGCCCATTCACATCCAGGATTTGGAGTTCGCTATTGGGCAATTGACGATGCATGAACTCGCCAACAACTTGAGGTGCCAGCGCATCGTGGCGATGCTGGAGGATCAAGCAGGGAGTCTTCACGCGCGATACTTCGTCTCGGTTGTCTGCAAAAAAGGTCGCATGGGCAAAGTAGCGCGTGGTGTTCGGGTCGGTGGAACAGAAGCTCTCGTGCAGGCGCTTCTCGGTTGATTCGCTATCGCCACTGGCAACCGGAGCCAAGAGATCGGCCCAACCCATGAAATTGCGGTCGAGAAGCTCAAGAAGTTCCTCCAGATCCTGCCGTTCGAATCCGCCGATGTAAGGTGGATCGTTTACGAAGCAAGGATTGGGACCCACCAAAACCATGTGCCGGAACAGCTTCGGGCGCTCGATCGACGCCAACATCGCGATTGAACAGCTCACCGAGTGCGCGATGCAGATCACGTCTTCCGTAAGGTTGAGGGCATCGCAAACCTCTACCATATCTTGAGCGTATCCGCTGAGGTGTCCGTACTTCACCCGGTCGAAAGCGGTGATGTCGGACTTGCCAGACCCCACGTAATCGAAGAGCACCTGACGGTATCGACCCTCGAATGGACGGATAACCTCCGACCACATTTCCTGATTACAGCCAAACCCATGGGCGTACAACAGCGTCGGCCCGTCGCCAGGAATGACGGTTACGTGGTTTCTCGAAATCACGTCCATGACTATTGTTATCGGCGAAAATCCCTAAAACACGTTCAATTTTTTGTAAAGAATCGAGGTCTTTCTCTCCTCGCGCTCGAATATTCCAGTGACCGGCGACGACTCGGGAGACGCATGCCACGTTCAGCGTGGCAATCAGGGTTGTCGAGTGAATCGAAACTCACCACCCAAACGTCTTTGATCGTTTCACCCATGCTGTTGTGGATTGGGGCAGGGTGATAAGAGTTGGCGGTATACTTCCTTCTCACCCTGCTGCGATGGTGCGTGCTCCGAGTTCGGAAGCTCACCCGCTGGCGGCGAAATCCAAAGGGAAAACTATGGCTAACCGCAAATACGAAGCGTTTTATATCGTCCGACCCGACCTGAAGGACGATGAAGTTCAAAAGATCGCCGATCGATTCAAGAAGATCGTCGAAGACAAGGGCGGCTCCGTCGAGAAGGCCGGCAAGTGGGACAAGCGAAAGCTGGCTTACGAAATCAACGGTCTGAAGGACGGCATCTACGTGCTCATGAACTTCGAAGCCGCTGCCGACGTGCCTGCAGAGCTCAACCGACTCATGCGCATCAGCGACGACGTGGTTCGACACACCATCCTCAAGCTCGAAGCCTAATTTCGAAGTCTCAGGAAAAGGGCAAAGGGCTAAGATAAATCCATGGTCAATCGAGTCGTTTTGATCGGTCGCCTTGTACGCGACCCGGAACTGCGAACCACTTCCACGGGCAAAAACGTGGTGGAGTTCTCCATTGCGGTCAACAAGCGCATCAAACCGCAAGACGGCTCGCCCGATGCTGATTTCTTCCGCATCAAGGCATGGGGTCAAACCGCCGATTACGTTGCCAACTACCTTGCAAAGGGTCGACTCGTGGCCGTAGACGGTCGCCTGGATACCCGTAAGTATCAGGACAAGGACGGCAACAACCGCGAGATCGTGGAAATCGTCGCCGACAACGTGAACGGTCTCGACCGACCTCGCGACGACGACGGTGGCGGCTACACTCGCCCCGAACCCGCCGCAGGTGGAGCCCGACCGCGACAACCCGTCGCTCCTGCAGCAGACGAGTACGATCCGTTCGCAGACGAATAAGTTTCGTTAGACTCGACGGTCTACTCTCCAAACGGTCTTTTGCCAATCGGCAAGAGACCGTTGTTTTTTTAGGACGCGGCTAGGCTACGCCTGCCAAGAATGCCTGTCACATCAGGATTCACTGATAAAACGAAGATTATTTGCTATACAATGGGAACGTGGGCAACGAAGCCTCAACTTTCCTCCGGTCGCAGACGATCGGCCGTAACCGAACCGTTCAGCCCGCTTCCAATCCGGGTTCCCCAACTGTGCGCCCGGCAACCATCCCGACCAACCTACAAAAGATTCCAGACACCGAAGTCTCGGTTCACTTTGAAGGGTACAGAGACTTGCCGCTCTTGCTGGCGGTGGTGAACGACGAAACCGACCACTCCGCCTACGACCTTCTGCGAGCCGACCTTCTTCGGTCCGTTCGGTGGGCGGCATACGGCAAAGCCGGCGAGTCGAGCTTCAGTCGAGCCGAAGCGAAAACCGCATTGCTGCAAACCATTGGGGTCATTCAACCCAAAGTGCTTCTAGCCCATGGGAAAGCCGCAGAAACGTTGGTCGAAGCGCTCACCGACCGATCTTTGCTGGTGCCTGCCGTCATTCTGATTCAGCCGCCCACGGAGACTCTGTCCTCAGCGGCCCTGCGCGAGTTCCAGGGACACTTGCTCGTTATCGCATCTGGCGAGACCTTGCAAGAACCGGGCTGGGAAGACCTTGCCTTCCCCTTGGCCGCCTCATTCACCAAGTCGGGAATCGCCGGTTCCGGAAGCCATCCCGAGCGCGAAAACCCCTCGTCGGTGAACGCGGTCATCGCCGCCAACCTCCGCAAACTCCGTTCGACGGACGCTCTCAGTTAAACTAGAGGGTAGATGTCTGAATCTGCCAGCACGGCCCATGGCCGACTTCTTGTGATAAGCGGCCCAAGCGGCGTGGGGAAAGACACCGTGATCGACGAGTGGCGCAAGATCAACCCGCGTGTCAAACGAGTCGTCGCCTACACCACGCGAAAGCCGCGTGGCACCGAAGTGAACGGCATCGACTACCACTTCGTGACCGAAGACGACTTTCACCGCTTAATCGATGAAGGGGCTTTCTTGGAGTACAAGAAGGTTCACGACAACTACTACGCCACTCCCCTAAAGGACCTCGAAGTGATGCTCGCCGAGGGATCGATCGCGATCCTCAAAATCGATGTTCAGGGTGCGCTCGCGGTTTTTCCTCTCCGATCCGATGCAGTGGGCGTCTTCCTTCTGCCTCCCTCGGGGGAAGAGTTGGAGCGTCGTATTCGATCGCGTGGGCTCGACGATCTGCATGCAATCGAGCGACGCCTCGATAATGCTCGCGCCGAAATGGCGGTCGCAGATAAGTACCACCACCGTATCGTCAACGAAAGCGTCCCGGCGGTCGTGGAAAAGCTTGAAGCCCTCTTCGGATAAGGAAACGGGCAAAGGATCTTCATGGCAGCCACCAAAACCCTTGTTCTCGGCGTAAGCGGAAGCATCGCCGCTTACCGCGCCGCCGACCTGGCGCGGGAGTTCATGCGCGCGGGGTATTCGGTGCGCGTCTGCCTCACTGATTCCGCGCAGAAGTTCGTTTTGCCCGCTCTCTTCGAGGGGCTGACGGGTAACCCCTGCTTGGTCGACACCTTTGAAGAGCCGATCACGGGTCGAATGGCGCATATCGACTGGGCACGCCAGTGCGACGCGGTC
Source organism: uncultured Fimbriimonas sp. (assembly GCA_964471545.1). GTDB lineage: Bacteria > Armatimonadota > Fimbriimonadia > Fimbriimonadales > Fimbriimonadaceae > Fimbriimonas. The sequence continues at coordinate 35,147 of CAYYJX010000006.1, forward strand.
GTCATCGCTCCCGCAACCGCCAACACCATCAACAAAATCGCCGCGGGCGTGGGGGACGACATGCTCACCACCATCGCTCTCGCCACCGATAAGCCGCTCTTCATTGCTCCGGCGATGAACCCCAACATGTACGCCCATGAAGCGACTCAGGCGGCGATTCAAACCCTCGTCGATCGAGGTGTGGAGTTCATTCAGCCCGTGGAAGGCGATGTGGCTTGCGGAGAAAACGGACAGGGCAAACTTGCCTCGATCGCCGAGATCGTGACCTTTGTGCGCGACCGCCTGGATGCCCCGACCCTTCTGGCGGGCAAGCATCTTCTCATCACCAGCGGTCCCACTCAGGAGCCCATCGACGATGTTCGGTATCTCACCAATCGCTCCAGCGGCAAGATGGGATCGGCTTTGGCGGCCGCCGCTCTGCAGCTTGGAGCCCAAGTAACGATCATTGCCGGACCGCAGAAAGCGCCTCTGCCAAAGGGTGCTCAGGTTATTCGCGTCCAGACCGCCGAAGAGATGCTCCTCGCCGCGAAATCGGTGCCGAACCCGGATTGGGTGATTGGCGCCGCCGCCGTTGCCGACTACCGTCCCGCAAAGCGGATCAAGGGCAAGATGCGACGAGAAGCCTCCGAGATCGCCCTCGAGTTGATCGCCAACCCAGACGTTCTTGCTGAGATCGTCAAAACTTTCCCGAACGCTCTTGCCGTCGCCTTTGCCGCCGAACCGGATGATTCGTTGGAAAAAGCGACCGAAAAGATGAAGCGCAAGGGCGTCGTTGGAATCGCCGTCAACGACGTAAGCAACACCGCCATCGGATTCGATTCGGACCAGAACGAGCTGACCCTGCTTTTACAAGATGGGACGCGCAAACAAAGCGGACGCCGAACCAAAACCGCTTGCGCGAAGTGGCTTCTTTCTGAATTGGCAGAGTTGGCGAGACCGGGCGCTTAGGCTCGGGCGACCAAGGCTTCCAGCGTCTTGGAGTATCGGCTGAGTTCTTCCACCATCGCTTGGCGAGTAGCCAGCGGATGACCGATGTCCTCGTGCGCGTGGGCTTCATGAGTCGCCGATTCCAACGCTCCCAGCACGTCGACTTGTTTCGCAGAAACCTTGTCGAACCAGCTAACCGCCTCGTCGCCGTCGTTCAGCGTCAAGGGTCGACCGTTGAGCGCGAGGAAGCAGGCGAGCGAAGCAAACGCAGTGGCGTCGTTATTGCCCTCAAAAGGCTTGATGCGGACGAAGCCCGGAAGGAACCGAGCCGCCTGTGCCAGAAGCGAGTTGCTTGCGCCGTAGGCGTACTGGTAGAACGTGCCCTCTTCCAGCTTGGCAAAGGAATAGTGATTCACTTTGCGGGTGAGTTGTAGATTGATCCAAAGGACATCCTGAACGGTCAGGTAGTGCAAACCGGCTCGACTCACTGCGCTCGACATAGATTCACCCTTAAGAGGACTCTTTATTTTGGCGCATTCTAGCCGCCAAACGGGGGAACACTCCCCTTCCGCCCGCCATTGTACGGGTCAATCTTGGTTCTGCCGACGTTCCGATGAGCGCTTGTTGCGAACAATCAGCGTCCGAATGATAAAAACGCTAAACTAAGGCGTGCCTCACCTGCATCTGGAAACCACCAGCGACGTCGCGGAAAATCAGGATGTCCAGGACATTCTGGAACGACTCGTCGCTAAACTGGCAACCTATGAGACCATCGCCTCGGCCTCGATTAAGGGGTACCACTCGCTACGATCGACGTGGTCTATGGGAGCAGGCGCACCCGAAGGGTTTGTGCATCTGACCGTTCAAATCCTCACTGGGAGACCCGAGGAGCTTCGCGTGAAAATTGCGGACGGCATGTACGAAGAGCTCAAGGCTTGCTTCCCAATGTCGGTGGAATCGGGCGAGGCCTCCCTTACGATGGAGCTTCGCGAAATGGATAAGTTAACCTACCGAAAGTAGGACAAATCGTGTTTCTAGTGGGTGGCTTGGTAAAGCATCGCCGCGGCCTTCACATTCGAACGGTGCCCGGACCGTGTGCCCACGACATTGATCGCATCGATCGGCACGCCCGCCAGGTACAGGTCGCCGATCAGATCCAGCAATTTGTGTCGCACCGGTTCGTCCGCAAACCTAGATTCGTTCTGGTACGAATCCGGGCCCAGGATAAGGGCAGAATCGCCGTCTAGCCCCTTTGCCAGGCCGGCGGCAATGATGTGCGGCACTTCTTCTTGGAACGCAAAGGTGCGCGCGGGTGCGATCTCCGCGCCGTACCCGGTAGGCAGGTGTTCCAACTCGAAGTGTTGGGAATGCGGCCAGCGCTGATCACACTCGAATTCGAATCGCCAATGCCCGCTCCCTTTGCCCACCGCGATCTTGATCGCGTCTTCTTGGAGGAAGACCCGAGAAAAGAGGTCTCGTAGTTCCCGAGTGCCAAGATCGGTGGTTCCCGTTTCCGCTAGGACTCGCCAGAAAGGCTCGGAACTGCCATCTAACCCGGGTGCTTCCGGCGCAGTGAACTCGATTTCGGCATCGGTGACCCCAACGGCGGCGAGAGCGCTCATGAGGTGCTCCACGGTGCCTATAGGACCCACTTTGGTCGATCGGGTGGTATCGGAAACGTTCGCGGGAATCGCTTCGACCCGGTCCGACCCCAGCCGAAACCAGATTCCGCCCTCGCTTGGCTGAACCGTGACGGTTACCGGAACGCCCGTATGGAGTCCGACCCCGTCAAAGGTAACCGTCTGACGAACGGTACGGCGTTGAACGATCAACCTGCTTCTCCCGATCCGTCACCGAGTTTCGATTCCAAAGCGGCTAGGCGCTTTTCCAAATCTTTAATGCGCTGAACGTATTCCGGCAGCTTGGTGGACAGCTTCAACGCCTTCAATCCGTCCATCATCGGCACCGCCGGGTAGCCCATGTAGGCGCCGGGATTCAGAAGTTTGCCCGTGACACCCGCTCGACCACCCAGTTGGATGTCGTTGCCGATCTCGGCGTGCTCCCCGAACCCGGACTGACCTGCGACCGTTACGCGGTCGCCAATCTTCACGCTCCCCGAGATTCCGGAAAACGCCGCGATGACCGTATGCGATCCGATGGAGACGTTGTGCCCCACGTGTACGAAGTTGTCTAGCTTGGTGCCACTTGCCACACGAGTGACGCCGAAAGTGGCGCGATCCACCGCCGTCAGCGCGCCCGTTTCTACGTTGTCTCCAAACTCAACGGAGCCGACTTGCGGGACCTTAAACTGCTCTGCGCCCGTCCAGACGAATCCAAAGCCATCGGAGCCAAGAACGGCACCGCTTCCCACCACCGATCGGTTGCCAAGCACAACGTCTTGCACCAGAACCGCGTGCGGATACACCACGCACTTCTCGCCCAAGCGACAGTTTTCGCCGACGTATGCATGAGGGTAAATCTTGGTTCCGTTTCCGATAACGGCGCCCCGTTCGATAACGGCAAAGGCTCCGACCGATACGTTCTCTCCCACCTGCGCATCCGGATGCACGACCGCTTGAGGGTGGATCCCAGGTTCGATGGGAAGTGGGCGCACGTTCATCCCCAAGAACATGGCGAAAGCCGCGCGCGGGTTCTTGTGCAAAATGTGGGGCTTCGGAAAGTCCACCGTCGACTCCGGCACAATCGCGGCTCCCACGGTGGAGGCCTTTGCCTGAGTCAAATACTTCTCATCGCCCGCAAAACACAGTCCGGAAGATTCTTCGCCATTGGCGGAAGTGGGGCAAGTTACGACAAACGACCCATCGATCTCAGGTTGAGCGCCGCCAATACGGCCTCCGATTGCAGCGGCTATCTCGCTGAGGGTCCAAGATTTCGGTTGAATCGCCATTGTCGAAACTCGTCGGTTGCATCACGCCCCTCGGCAGGACTGTTCGCTAACCGATACGCATTGAGTTTGACCCAAACTTGCAAGTCGGCGCGTATTTCTGCGTCGGCAAGGTCTCGCTGAAGGCGGAGATCTCGCCTTGAATCGGTCTTTGCCGGGAACTTGGTCTCCTTCCCCAGACCTCCAGACCTTCGGGTGACGGTGGGAGACACTTCGGATCGTAGCGCTTCGAACTCCAAAGACCCGATCTCCTCCTGGCTGATCAGCCGCTTCTCGATCTCACTCTTCAGCGCGTTCGCAAGATCCTGCCCTCGCTTGATGAGGTCCCCCTTGTAACTACTAATCCGGTTATCCCGATCGTTCTCCAGCTTCTGACGGTTGGCTTCGTACCGCCGGGTCAGCAGGTTTACTTCTTCGCGGAAGGCCTTGTCCATCGCGGTGATCGTCACGGCAAGTTCTTCGGCTTCTTTGCGGTGACGCTTCTGGATTTGCGAAGCCGAATCATCCAGGGGCGGCAGATCCTTCACGATGTTCCCTTCTCCGGTGAGAAAGGTCCAACGGGTGATCAAAGGCGCTCGCTTTTCGGCAGCGGCGACAAAAGCCTTCCTCAACCGCTCTAAGAAATCGGCAAGCGGCTTATCCAGTTCCACCGCCAACAGGGCGTCTTCATCCAGGCGATACTGCCGGACAAGCGCATCGTAAGACTTCGCGATTCGTTCCGAATATCGATCGAGAGCGATTTCCAGGTCGATCTGCTGCTCTTCCAAAAGTTGGGCTCGCTTTTCCGCGAGGTTGTCCACCCGAGAAGCAGGTAGAGACGGAAGGGTATCCGTTGTGGCAGGTAGGGCGGCAAGCTTAGGCGAGGCTGGATCGGAGAGGATCACCCCGTCCATCGGAACCTTTCGAACGCGATTGAGATCGACGTAAACCGATTGCTCCGCGGGTCCGCACCCCACCAACCATAGACCCAGTGCGCACGCCCCGAGAGAGGCGCGCCGCAAACCACCCGTTATTGGATTACTTGCCCTTTCCATTCATCGCCGCCAACGCGGCATTGGTGATGTCGTTGGCTCCATAAGGCACGATACTCGTTTCGAAAACCAGCGTGTACCCCTCCTTGGCTCCAATCTCGGAAATGGCGACCTTAGCCCGGTTGAATCCCTCGGCTCGACGCTGTTCGTAAAATTCCAACACCTCGTTCTTGAACTCGGTGAGCCACCGATTGGCGGTTTCGGTCATCAGCTGAGAGCGCCGCGCATACTCGTCGATCATCGTTCGCTCTTCGGGAGTGAGTTGAGGCTTGGTGCTCAGTTCTTGGCTCTTCTTACTGGCGGCGATCACCTCGGCCTTGATTCGCTCCAGTTCAGCCTTATCGGTTGGCGACTTATCGGCTTTCAACGAGAGTTCTCGGAAGCGGTTTGCCTGCTCGATGGTGAGCACGCGGTGATCGTCGATGAACTGCAAAATCTCTTCGCGGACCTTCTGCATCTCGGTCTGAAGATCACGGCTCTCTTTGCCGTAGGCGCTCTCAGAAATCACTTTGGTGATGTCCGCAGTGGCGAGCTTCAGGCTGGGCGTTTGAAAGCCGGAGCCCACCATGACGCCGAACAACATGGCCGCAACCACCCATCCCGAGGCCGCGAATCGTTGAGATTTCTTTTCCGAGTGCATAACGCTATCTAACCCGCTCTTGAACCTATCCGATTGAACGGCAAATGGTTCCCTGAGCCAACTGTACGCTTAAGACGATTGACGCCGCCAACAATGACGTCCATCCGAACAAGCCTCGCCTAAACGCAAAGAGACGGCAAGAACACCCTTGCCGTCTCCATTCTGATCAAGAGGCTTACTTCTTGGAGTTCAGCTCTTTGATCACCGCTTCGGTGACGTCGTTAGCCGTGTAAGGAGCCACCTGAGCATCGTAAATCACGCTGTAACCCTGCTTCTTGCCAAGGTCTCGAATCGCACCCAGCACGCGCTTGCCAACATCGGCCAGCGTTCGGTTTTGAATCTGGTTCAACTCCTGCTGAAACTCTTGTTGCCAAGTTCGGAGCAGATCGCCCGTGGTGGCTTGTCGGTTTCGGAACTCTTCGATCGCCTTCAACTCGTCCGGAGTGGGGTTGGTCTTCTGAACGAGGTCGTTGAACCGCTTGTCACTGTCCAGTGCGGCGTTCTTGATGCGATCTAGCTCCGTCTTTTCGGCGTCGGTCAAGGTGGCCTTCAGCGAAAGATCGCGGAATCGGAGGGCATCCTCGCGCTTCATCGAGCGGTACGTATCGACAAACTTGAGAATATCGGTGCGTCGATTTCGCTCGGCGCTCAACGTCTCGCTAACTTGCCGAGTGTAGTCCGAGCCTTGCTGAACGCCCACGACGTCCACCGAACCCACCTTGGTGGAGGCCCCCTGGAAGCCAAGCATCGAAACGAGCGTGACCGCTCCAAGCGCCATTACGCCAAGCCCAGCGGCAAAGCCTTTCCAAAACGTTCCTTGCATCAATTTATTCCTGTTACTGTAACTTACATTCAAAAGACGAATATCTCTTCGATTCGATTTCCGACCTTAGAAGCTGGGGCCGATACCGAAGTGCAGTCGGTTTCCACCGTCTCCCGCATAGCCAAAGTCGAGTCGGATGGGACCAAGAGGAGTACGAACCCGCACACCGAAACCGTAACCGAGCGAAGGTCTAAAGACGTCACGCTGGGTAAAGTTGCCCACCGCCGGGTAGCCGCCCCACGCCGCACCGTAGTCGATGAAGAGCACGGTGGTCAAAGCGTTGTCGGTGTAGCGGTCGGTCGGGAGTCGGTATTCCAGCGAGCCGAAGAGAAGGTTGGTTCCCCAGAATCGGTCTTCGTTGTAGCCCCGGATCGAGTCGTTACCACCTGCGAAGAACTGTTCGAAGAACGGCACATCGCCAAGAACGGTGCCGCCGCGCAGTCGGAATGCCCAAACAATCGGGTTCGGGTCTTCCTTTTTCATCCGGCGCTTGTCCTTGGAGAAGTAGTTTCGATAGTCGAAGCTGATTCGCGAGAAGTTGTTGCGTCCGGTAGGACCATCTGGGAAGCTGGTCGTGTCGGCGTTGATGATCGAGTAGCCCGTTTCAACGTCCAAACGAACAAACGCGCCTCGGCTCGGGTCTAGGTCCACGTCTCGGTTGTTGAGAATGCCCGTGAAGCCCACGACGCCGACTTCACCGTTCTGCTGAATCAGCGCCAGACCGTTCCCAAGGTTGGGGTCGTTCGGATCGGTGATGTTGGAAGTGGTGTTGATCCGCTCCGCTCGAACGTTGAATCCAAGGCTGTAAAGATCTCGGAAGCCGCCTTGCCGGAACGGTCGCGACAAACCGAAGTTGAAACCGGTGCGACGCTCGAAGTATTGGTTGCCGTTCCCGATACCGATTCCGCCGCCCGCGAGCGTGTTTTGGAATCGGAAGAGGACGCGGTCGTAAACGGAAGCCCGCAGCGTCGTGTTTTTAGAATCGATGAACGGGTTGGTGTAGTCCAAAGAGGCCGAAGCGCCCGCGCCGAGCGTGCCCTGAATGAAGTTGATGCCAACGGCCTGACCCGTTCCATTCAGGTTCTGCTCGTTGATACTGATGGTGCCCGCAAGCTGGTTTTGAGGGTCGAGCGTGACACCGATGTTGAAGATGCCCGTTCGCTGTTGCTTCACCTTGAACCGGATGTCGGCGGTGGATTCGTCCGAAGTCGGGATGATCTCTGGGAACTCGACGGATTCAAACCACTGGGTGTTTTGCAGTCGCCGCCAGTCTTGAAGCAGAAGCTCCGAGTTGAACGGATCACCGGGTCGAGCGAGGATGAGGTTTTGGAAAACGCGAGGCCGTGTATTGGTCTCTCCGTACACCTCGATGTTGCCGAATTTTCGCTCTCGGATGCTGATCACGACCGTGCCCGGAGAGTTGGGGACCATCGCGATGCCTTCGACCGAACCTCCGAGACCGCGCTTTTGATACAAGTCGTTGATCGCCAAACCGACGGAGCGCACGTCTTGTCGGTTGAAAGGTTTGCCCAGCTGGAGCCGATCTTTGAAAACGGGAAGTTTGAGGATCTCCTCGACCTTCAGCGCACCCGCACCTTCGACCGAGATCTCTTTGATGTCGGCGAACTCTTCAATGTCCACCACGATGCGCCATCCACCGTCGCCGAGCAAAACCGGGGTGATGGAGATCTTGGAAACAATGCCGAGGCTTTGCTCAATGGCCAAACGATCTTCGTCCAATTGAGCCCGGGTGTACGTGAGACCCGGCTTGGTCTTCATGTACGTTCGCACGACCGCTTCGCTGAGGCGCTTGGTGCCACGAATGACGACCTCTTTAACGACCGTGTCCGATTGGGCGTTGGCGAGACCGACCAGCATGATGCCGGCGAGAGCGACTAAAGTGCGAGATGACCTCAAAACCAACGATTCCCCTGAACGACACGCACGCTTGCCCCGTTTAGGGAACAAGCAAAACTGCTAAGAACTGTACCAGCCAACGGTGTTTGGACGTGCCCACCCTTTTTGCGTGTCGCAAAACTTGAGGGATCGACCGTGCAGTACTGGATTCGATGCAACATCGCAAAGATCCAACCCCGGTGCGATGCCCATCGCCTGCTTCCTTGCGTAGACTCTAGACAGTGGGGCGATTCAGCCGCTTTCCGTGGTTAAACACGGTGGAATATCCCTTTGCCACGCGAGAATTCGACGCCGGTGAAGGTTGGATGAGCTACGTGGATACAGGCCACGGTCGGCCCATCGTATTCGTCCACGGCTCCATGACTTGGAGCTTCCTGTATCGAAAGATGATCGAGGAACTCTCTCCTCACTTCCGATGCATCGCCCCCGACAACCTCGGCTTCGGTCTTTCCGATAAACCGCATGAGGCCGACTATCGCCCTGAGGCTCACGCCGAGCGTTTTGCGAAGGTGATGGACTTCCTAAGACTCACCGACGTGACGCTGGTGCTTCACGATTACGGCGGGCCGATCGGGTTGAACTGGGCCGCCGACCACCCCGACCGCGTGCGCGACATCATCTGCTTCAACACTTGGCTTTGGGACCTCACCGATAACGATGCCGCCATGCGCCTGGCAAAGATGATCGGGAACAAGTGGAATCAGCAGTACTACCGCCTGCTCCAGGCTACGCCTTCCTTCATCTTGCCGCCGCTCTTCGCCGATCGTCACCGCATGACGAAGGCGATTCAACAGCAGTACCTGAAGCCGTATCCCCACCACTTCGATCGCACCGGTGTTTACCGAATGGTGGAGAGTTGGAAGAAGTCGGGAGCGTTCTTCGATTCCGTCGCGGCTAAGGCAGACCGCTTGGCGCATAAACGCATGCTGGCAATCTGGGGTCTTAAGGATCCGCTCTTTGGCGAACCCGCGCTCAAACGCTTCCGAGAAATCTTCCCCAATGCCGAGGCGCACGCTTACGAAGATTGCGGTCGATTTATTCCGGAAGAGAAAGCCGAACGAGCCACCGGAGAGCTGCGGTGGTTCCTCCTCAATTCAGGGGTCGCGGAAGGAATCATCGCCGAGATCGGGCACTAGTTTCTATCTGTCGCAGGGCTCGCACTTGCAGGATCATTACAAATCGTAACCTTATTCCTTCGTTTTTTCCGATAATCGTGAATAATAGGGGTGATTTCTCGATTCATCACTTCTCCTGAACGGGGCGTTGATGCAAAATACATACGATAGCTGCCTGATTCCGGACATTCTGGGTGGGCATCCACCCACGCCATGAACCCTGTCGAAATTGTCGAATCCATCGACCTGGATACTCTCCGGCAGGTTTGGAGCATCTGGAATGCGGAGTACCCGGCCAAGATCGCCTACTCTACGGTTGCCGGGCTAGGCGATTTCCTTCACACGTTGGAGAACCCTCGCTGGTACCTCGCTCGGGAGGACGACAACTTGAACGGCTGGCTCCTCACCTTCGACTACATCGGATTCCGGTGGCTGGCAATGGCCATCTCGCGCGACCAGCAGCGCAAGGGGATTGGAACCTCTCTGCTGAAGCGGGCTATGGAAGAAGGTCGACTCTCAGCATGGGTCGTCGACGAAGCGGTGTATCTGCGCAGCGATGGAGAAATTTACGTGAGTCCGGTGCCGTTTTACTTAAAGCACGGCTGGGTTCGGACCGATTCGATTTGGTACGAGCAGGTCGACGTTCGGCGATTGGATTACAACCCCCCGACAGACTGATCCACCTTCACCGACGACTTCAGGCGAATCAGGTAGCCCGCACTGGTCGGAATCGGAGAACCATCGATCCCGGGAACCTTCGCACGGAATGAAAGCGATTTGCGGTCGGCTCCCAGTTGAACCATCTCTCGCTTATCGCGGATGGCCTTGAGCTCTTCCCAGATGAGGTCGTCGGTGCCAGACCCGCCATCCTCCCGAGTTTGGGCTCGCATCTCTTCTGCCCAGACGGTGAGTTCTTTATCGTTCGCCTTTTGGTACAACAACCGAATCTGCTTCCCGTCGGGTTTCCATTCTCCTTCCAGTCGCAGCCCGTCTCGCAGGCGAACCGCTTGGAACTTGCCGGAGGCCTCGAAAGTGTAAAGATCGGTGAACCGGGCCCCTCTGCCACCCTGAGGGCGACCGAACAGCGACACCAGGCTTGGATCGATTCCTACCACGTCTAACCCCCACGTTCCTGGGATGAACGCACTCATGGGCTCGGCGTTCCCTTTCGCAGGCGCGGCCGGATCCGGCGCAAGCGCGGTTTTGTTCTTGGAACAGCCTCCTAAGGTAGCCAACGCGACAGCAAGACCGACGGCGGCAAAGAAGGAAGAGGCGGTTGGGGACACGGCTTCAATGGTTGTACCATCCCGCTCCCTCACGGGGACCTGCGAATCCCCGCACGCTCTTGGCGAACCTTTAGAGCGGGAAAGCGTTTCAGCAAAAGCCGGTGAGGACTCGCGCTTGGACGGCTCCGTTTTCTACGAAACGAGCCTATAATTCTAGAGTCCGATTCCTTCCGGACACTTCCAACCGGCTTGGAACCTTGCACCATGGCTCTTGCACGACGATTCGACGGGATTCTGCGCGTCGCCTTAGTGGCGGTGGCGTTGCTTTCTGCGACCATCGGTTCTGCCGCCTCGGTGCTTGGCAAGTTGGGTCAGGCCGTTCAAAACGTGCGCATCCACGCATCCCCAAATTCGCGATCGCGTTTGTTCTACACCGCCAAGCAGTTCCAATATTTGGTGGTCACGCCCGGTCCCAAGAACTGGGTGAAAGTGCTGATGGCCAATGGCGTGTTCGGCTATGCAAAGTCTGACTTTGTCGCCGTTCTCCCTTACGATGTCACCCCGAAAACCCAATCTCCAAAGCGAGATTCGGCGGTGAATATGTCCAGCCGCAGCGCCATGGCGAACTACGCGCTCAAATTCACGGGCACCCCTTACAAGTGGGGCGGAAACGATCTCAATAACGGCATCGACTGCTCCGCTTTCGTGCAGAAGCTGTACGGCATGATCGGCACCAACTTGCCGCGAACCGCCGCCGAGCAAGCACGCAAAGGCACTCCGATCACCCGACTGGAAGACCTGCAAGTGGGCGATCGCCTCTACTTCTGGGAGAAGCGTCGCAACAAGATCGGCCACACGGGCATCTATCTTGGCAACGGCTACTTTGTGCACAGCAGTAGCGGAAAGGGCGGAGTTTCCACCGACTACCTAGGTGCTGAGAAGTGGCGACGCATCCTCGTCGCTGCTCGGCGCTAATCATGGCGCTAGATCTGGCCTCTTAAGCCAGACCCGCTTTCACGAGACGATCTTCGACCAGCTCGGCGGAGATCAGCACCATCGGCAATCCGTTCCCCGGAACCGTGCTGGCACCCACGTAATACACGCCCGGATTCTCCTTAGATCGGTTATCCGGCCTAAAGCAGACGCTCTGCATGAAATCGTGAGAGAGACCGAACGCCGCGCCCTTGTCCAGGTTGTAGTCGGACGCCCAATCGCGCGGTCCGTACGACTTCATCTGCACGATCTTGGACTTATCGAAGCACGCCGCTTGATGAAGGCGCTTGTAAACGTACTCCTGCATCTTCAGCTCGTCCGCTTCCGACATCGGGTAGTCGTTATTGGGACAAGGAACAAGGACGAAGACATTCTCGTGCCCCTCGGGCGCACGCTCGGGGTCGGATCGTTTGCTGATGCAACAGTAGAAGGCGGGCTCATCCGGCACAGAGAGCGGCTCGTGGAACAGCGCGTCTAGGTTGCCCTTGAAGTCGCTCCCGAAGAAAACGTTGTGGTGCAGCAGCTCAGGCAGTTCGCCTTTGTAGTCGATGTACATCATGTACGCCGAGCAGGAATAGCGTCGCTTAGGCTTAGGTTTGCTCTTGCGCGCCTCTTTCTCCAGCGTCTCTTCCGAATAGGGGAGATCGGCGTTCGTGATCACCGCGTCGGCAGTGATGGTCTCGCCCGAATCCAGTTCCACGGTCTTGCCGCGAACCGCCTTGACGTTGGCGTTGAGTCGAACTTCGACCCCCTTCTTTGCCGCGAGTTCTTCCACCGATTCGTGGATGCGCGCCATGCCGCCCATGGGATACCAAATGCCCTCGCCGTACTCCATGTAGGTGAGCACGCCGTACACCCAGGGGGCGTCGTATGGGGAGAGTCCCAGATACATGGTTTGGAACGTAAAGAGCATCCTTAGGCGCGGATCTTCAACATATCGCTCGATGCGCTTCGCCAAGTTCTCCAGCATGTGGTGTTGGAGCACCATGCCTAGCGCCTTCGGCGAGGCGAGGTCGAGCATGGAGTTGTAGTTCCGTCGAACAAAGTTGGGGATCGAGATGCGGTACAGCTCGGCAAGATCGCCCAGCAGCTTTCCGTATCGCTCTGCTTCGTGCCGACCGGAGAGCCTTTCGATCTGGTCGACCATTCTCGCCACGTTCGGTGTGCCCTCGATCTGAGATCCATCCGCAAAGAACACGCGGTAGCTGGGATCGCACAGCTTGATGTTCATGTGGTCCTCCAATCGCTCTCCCACATCGGAAAAGAGCTTCTTGAAGGGGTCGAGCATCATCATCAGCGTCGGGCCGCCATCGAATGCGCATTCGCCGACCTGAACGCGTCGGTTCCGTCCGCCCGTGGAGTCGTTCTGCTCGAGCACGGTGACCCGGTGACCTCGGTGGGCGAGGCGGAGGGCGGTCGCAAGTCCACCCAAGCCGGCACCGACCACCACGAAGTGTCGTCCGGAAGATTTAGCGGGAACAGGTTGGGGACTCACAAGCCCTTTCTACCGCTTGAACAGGGCTTCCGTTCGCTGAGTCGGGGGTCTTGTCGGCTAGGTTCCCGGCTTCCAGAGCGCCCATAGAGTCAAAAGCAGAACCGAGTAGCCCGATAAAATGATCGCCCCGGCTTTTCGGCGACGCGGAAGGTCGGCAAGGTCGAGCTTTGAAAGCACTCCCGCCGCCAGGAGAGAGGTGATCCACCAGCCTGCATAGTTGTGCCACGGCACTCCGAACGGCAAGCCGTCTTCGTTGTACTTCCACGCCCAATACTGGAGCTTGCTCACCATCACCGGCTCCATCAGCGCAAAGTCGTAGAGCGTGGCAACGGTGGCGGCGAGAAGTGCGCGTGACTTTCCGTTGAACCGCTCCGGAAGCACGGCTTGGCACGCTCCGACGATCATGATCCATGCGAACGGCAGGAGCAGCGGATACAGCGGGGTCCGCCATTCGAGATTGTTGGTGGGGACGGGCAGGGCCACCGTCGGCCACCACTTTTGGGTGTAGACGTAGTCTCCAAACACCCAACCCGTATAAACCCCCAGAATTTCCGAGACTCCACCGATGAGCAGTACGAGAATCGCCCACTTCCAAAGGGCACGCGTGGGGAACAGAGAGAAGACAGCGGTGAGAATCAGCGCCGCACTGGAAATGCGCGCTACCCACGGAGCCTGGATATTGCTCACCGCGCCCATGGTGACCCCGAAGAGAGAGAATGCGACGAGTCCCAAGAACCACCGTTGCAGCGGGGGAAGTTCTTTCCAGAATCGGAACAGCGGCGCGGC
>CAYYJX010000006.1:49104-62013 GCA_964471545.1 uncultured Fimbriimonas sp.
AACCCCAGGGTTAGCACCCTGGGCTGCGATGATGGTCGCGGCTCCGCCGCTTTGGTGAGTTTGCAATGAAGGGAAACAGGGGGTGTTTGAAAGGTCATTCCGGAGACCACCCCGGGTTCTAGTGTCCTCGCCCATCCCAGTGAGGGTTCCGGAATGTTTCCCTTTAGGTGAAGGGGCTTGCCACGGCTCCACCCCTTTGCCCAACTCCAACCACAAAACAAGGGAGAACGAAACAGATGCTCAAGGGCAATTGGGTTGCGGGTACCCTAGCAAATGGCTTCATCGATCCCGAAAGGGGTCATAAGCGGGGACTACGTTGATTCAGATTCAGGAACTCATGAATTTGTTGCCGCATCGCTATCCGATGCTGCTCGTTGACAAGATCATTGAGATCAACGAAGAGAACACGAAGTGCAAGGGCATCAAGAACGTCACTATTAACGAGCCGTTCTTCCAAGGTCACTACCCGGGCAACCCAATCATGCCGGGCGTGTTGATCGTCGAATCCATGGCGCAAGTGGGTGCTTCCCTTCTGCTTCAAACCGACGCGCTGAAGAACCGCATTCCGCTCATTGGCAACATCGATAACGTTAAGTTCCGCCGCATGGTTCGCCCTGGAGACCAACTGGTCATCGAGATCGAACTCATTTGGGTGAAGGGCAACGTTGGCAAGATCGCCGGAGTCGCCACTGTAGACGGCGAGATGGCCGCCCAGATGGAGATGGTCTTTAAGCTGAGCGACCGCAACAAAGAATAATTTCGAGCAACTATCACCGTGCCCACCATTCACCCCCTGGCGTTTGTAGACCCGAGCGCAGAACTAGCCGACGATGTAACCGTTGGGCCGTTCAGCGTGGTGGAAGCCGGGGTTAAAGTCGGTAAAGGCTGCGTCATTGAGCACCACGTCACCATCAAGAAGTGGACGACGATCGGCGACGATAACTACATTGCGGAAGGAGCCATCCTGGGCGGCATTCCTCAAGATCGTAAGTACGGCGGCGAAGAAACCTATCTCATCCTAGGCGATCGCAACATCATTCGAGAATACGTAACCCTTCACCGAGCCACGGGAGAAGGCAACGCCACCACCATTGGCAACGATTGCTTCATCATGGCGTACTGCCACGTGGGTCACAACTGCGCCATCCACGATAAGGTGACCATGGCGAACTCGGTGGGCGTTAGCGGACACTGCACCGTCGAAACAATGGTGACGGTTGGAGGCATGGTGGGTATCCACCAGTTCACGCGCATCGGTAAGGTAAGCATGGTCGGCGGGTTTTCCAAGATCACTCGAGACGTGCCCCCCTTCATGATCGTGGACGGCAACGGCGGCGATCACGAAGTCCGCGATATCAATGCGGTGGGTCTCCGGCGCATCGGCGTCACCTCCGACGACCGGATGGCGCTTCACAAAGCTTGCAAGCTCCTTTATCGCTCTCAACTGCCGCTGGCGACCTCCATGCAGATCGTTCGCGATGAAGTGCAGTCCACCCCGGAGATCGAATACCTGCTCGCTTTTGAAGAGCGACGGTACAAGGGTCGCAATGGCCGCGGAGACCAGCGCTAATCCCCCAAACCGACCCCTCGCTTCCGACCCTCTTCTCGCAGGATCGGCGCAGGTTTCTCAGGTGGCACAAGCCGGTTTAGAAGCCGCGCGATCGCAAGCCTTGGAAGGAGATAAAGTCGGCGCCATCCTACGTATCGTTCTGAGCGCCGGGGAAGCCTCTGGCGATGCTTATGGCGCGGTTTTGGCGCGCGAAATCTATCGTCTCGCACCGCAGTTCGGTTTTGACGAGAAAGAGATCGATATCACGGGCATCGGCGGCCAGGCAATGAAGGCAGCGGGCGTGCGGATTGTCGCCGACTCTTCCAACTGGGGGGCCATCTCCATTGTCGAATCGCTCCGAACCTATCCCAAAGTGGTGCGGGGCTACTACTCTCAAAAGGGCAAACTGCAGCGATCGATCCCGGGCATTTTCATCCCGATCGACTTTGGTTACGCCAATATTCGCCTTGCCCGAACCGCCAAACAAGCGGGCTGGAAGGTGGTGTATCTCATTCCGCCCGGGTCTTGGCGAAGAGATCGTCAGGGCAAAGACCTCCCGCAGATCACGGACCACATCGTAACTCCCTTTCCTTGGTCGGCAGAAATGCTCAACAAGCAGGGCGCAGACGCCCACTTCTTCGGTCACCCCATCAAGCAACTCAACCGAGAGGTGAACACGTCTGGACCCCGACAAGGAGTGGCCCTGCTTCCCGGCTCTCGCCGGGCTGAAGTGGAGCAGCTGATGCCGCTGTACGCGAACATCATGGTGGATCGGCCCGACCTTCCGGCGATCTTCCCCGTTTCAGGTTCGGTCGAGCGGCAAGTTGCCGAACGGTGGGAGCGTTTACCCAAACGCGAAAACGACGTCTTCATTCAGCCTCGGACTCGTGGCGGCATGGCTTCGGTAGCGGCGACCGTGCAAGCCGCGATCGCGTGTTCCGGAACTGCGACCTTAGAGGTCGCCTTGGCGAAAACGCCCATGGCGATCGTCTATCGCGTCTCGAAGGCCGTTGAAACCGAAGCTAAGTTGATTCGGTTCAAGATGCCTAAGTTCATTGGGTTGCCGAACGTGCTGCTGGATCGGGAGATCGCCCCCGAGTTTGTGCAACACGACGCGACCCCGGAAAGGGTCGGCGAGTATCTGGATCGTCTGCTCTCCGATGATGCCGAACGTCGTCGGCAGTTGGAGGGGTTTGAAGAGCTTTCCGACCTTCTTGGGCCCAGCGATGCCCTGACTCGAACGGCGGAGTTGGTGCTAGGTCTCGCCCGACGGTCGGCTTCGCCGGGCGTGAACTGGGAATAGGAACTACTTGTCGTCTTTAGGGTCCACAGGTGCGGCCGGCGTCCATTCGTGGGGCCATCCCGACTCTACCAACTGCTTCAACTCCTCAATCCAGTCGTTGCAGTTGAAGGTGTACGCCACGTAGTGACCAACCCCGTTTTCGTCAAACGGGTCCATACGAATGAAGTCGATGAGCAAGAGGGGCTGATCGTTGCCATCTTTGGCACGGTAGGCAATGATGCAGCGCTCGTTCTTACCGTCCATGTTCTCCAAACACTTGAGCGCGTGGGCGGTGTCTTCCGGACGCATGACGTCGTAGATGGTCACTTCTCCGTCGGTCCATTGCTTGCTGGTAAACCCGGCGAACTCCACGCTCTCTGACATGAACGTTTTTCGCCAAGCGCCGCCGTATTCACCCTCGTGGATCACGACCTGCTGTTGCCGAAGCAGGGTGTTCAAGTGCTCCAGGTGCTCCAGCCGGTTGCCCTGCTGGTTGCGATACCTTGCGGTTGCCGACATCTGGTCGGACAAAAGACGTTGGTTCTCTTTCACCACCTCTGCCAACTTGCGGTTCGCCTCTTCCAGTTGCTCCACGAGCTTTCTGTTTTCCGCGACTTGCAGGAGCAGGTACTGGTTTCGATCATCCGCCTCATCGGAACGTCGGTTTTGAGCCTCCGCAACGATGGAGGCGATGATGGCACCCCTACTATTGGCATTGAAGATCTCCCGAATCTTCTTCCAGTGCGACTGCACCGTATGCAGGGAGATGCCTAATTTGTTCGCAATTTCGGCATCGCCGCAACCTTCGGCCGCCAATTGAACAATTTCACGATGCCTTTCGGTAAGTAACTCCGAAGCAACCTTACTGTCTCCCATGAACCCAAAAAGGATACGTGACCAAAGGCGTTTGGTTGGCGTTTGATGGGGCGTTTCATTAAGGTTTTTTTCATAAATTATTTTAATAAAAAAGCTCCCCAACCGTTTGTTGGGGAGCCCTGTAGTAATTGTGCCGGAAACGTGTGACGTTTACGCGACGGTGCCTTCGGGGAACCAAAGACCAAGCTCTCGAGCGGCGGCCTCGGGGTCGCTGCTGGAGTGAGTGAGGTTGTCGTCGATGGTAAGCGCGAAGTCGCCTCGAACGGTGCCGGGGGTTGCGTCGAGCGGGTTGGTCGCACCCATCATGGCGCGAATCGCTTTGACCGCGTTGGTTCCTTGAACGGCCATGGCAACGATGGGACCGGAGGTGAGGTAGGTCACGACATCGTTGAAGAACGGTCGCTCGCGGTGCTCGGCGTAGTGCTCTTCCACGGTCTCGCGAGGAGCGTTGATGAGCTTGAGTCCAACGACTTTGAGGCCTCGAGCCTCAACGCGGCGAGTGATCTCACCGATGAGATTGCGGTTCACTCCGCCTGGCTTGATAAGGACAAGGGTGGTTTCCATGATCGTCTGTAAAGGGTACCCGCCTGGGGGCAGATACCGAGTCTCACCGACTGGTCGTCCTGTTGGGATACATGAAGTGCGTAAGCGGCACAAAGTCGTATCGATCCGCCTGCCGAAGGGAATCGATATACCTACTGCGCACATCGGAAGCCGGGCCCAAATCAGACGCTCCCCAATCGGAGAGTTCCCAGCCCTCCCGCTCGCATAACAGATCAGTCGCCAACCGCGCATGGCGCCCGTTTCCGTTCACGAAGGGGTGGATCTGCACCAATCGATGATGAAAGCGCGCTGCGATTTCAGTCGGTGTGTACGTCTCATGAGAAATCCAAACCTCTGTGTCCGCGACCAGATTCCTCAGTTCAGGGCCAATTCGATAGGCTTCGACTCCAACACTCTTTTGCGTCGCGCGGAAGGTTCCCGCCCATTGCCAAACCGCACCGAACATCCTTTTGTGCAAAGTTCGAAGGGCGGTGTCCGAGAGAAGAGTCTTTAAGAATCGACGGTTCCCACCCGCCCACTCGGTGGCCTCCAGAATCCCTAACGCCTCGAGGACGTTTAGTTCACGCTGGAGTTGAATGGGCGGAATAAGGGCTACCATCTCCTCGGGGTCAATGGGCGTCGCTCCGTCTGGCAGGTTCTCTCCGACCAGCCAATCCGGATCGGAGGGGTTCATCCGTCTTGCCCCCAAAGCGCACTTTTCCCACGCGCTAGATAGGATTGTGCCAAGTCATCTAGAACCCTTTCGTAGGCGTCTTCATCCATCGCTTGGTTCTCCAGTCTCATGGAGTGTTGCACTCGAGCCAGCCGGGCTTCGGCTTTCAGCCTCGCCTGACGACGCGCAAACTCTTCGACGGGCAACTCGGGAACCACACGAATTTCCACCCGACAACCCACCGCCTGTGCCGCCTCCCGCAGTTTCCGAATCGAGACCGATTCGTCCGCGATCTTACGTTCAAGCTTGAGTGCCGCTGAGCGGGTCTCCAATCCAACACGGGCGCCAAAGGCCTCGAGACTCATACCGAGTGCTTGCCTCATCGTTCTGAGCCAGCCAATCTTCCCACCGGCCGAAGTCGATTCGAGAGCGAATCCGTTCTGGCTTTGGCTTTCTTTTTGAATTGAGAGTCGGAGGCTTTTACCTGAGTACATCTTCGGCCTACTGTAGATATAGTTTCCTTATACGGACTCAGTATACTGTTATATGTTTCCTATTTAGAAAACATTTTCTTCCCTCAGGGAGGAAGAGAAAGCTCTCGAACGCTGGTTTTCAACCGGGTAACTTCAAAACCATGTTCGGCGGGTTCTTCAGGGGCGAGACTTGGAACCGAGGGCGCCTGATTGCTCTCTTCTTGACCGTTAGCTCTGCTCCGGTCGTCTTTGCCCAATCAAAGCAAACGCTCTCCTCTGGGGGCAAAGAGACAGACACCAACGAACCACCCGCCAATCTCGCCGAATCTCTGCTGCCTGAAAAGATCCAGAAGTTCATCGATTCGGCCCCAACCGCCCCCCGACCAGGCTGGGCGAAGAACCTGCCCGAATCTTGGGACAACGGTCTGGTCGGAATTCCCGTTTGGCAGTGGGTTGCGATCCTCGTGATGATCGCCTCGGTGCTGGTGATCTACCGGGTGCTGAAGGCAGTGATCAAAAAGCTCCTCAACGTCTCGGCGTTCGGGGTTCCGCTCTCCGATCGCGTAAAGGGCAACCTCTACAAAGCGGGCGCGCTGGTCGGCTCGGCAGGCATCGCGTTTCTCGAGATCGACGAAGTTGGGTTGGTGGGCCGAGGAGCCAAGCTCGCGCTCGGCTTTCTGCAGTGCGTCACCATCGCTTCGGTTGTCTTTCTCATCATCGCTCTTTGGGATGCGATCGCAGAATCCAATATCGTTCGGCGAGCAGGAACGAGCTTAGGGAATCGAACCGAGAACCTTCTGGTTCCGGTTGCCTCTAAGTTCGTGAGGTTCTTAGTCATTGCGGGCGGATTGCTCGCCGCGCTGGGTGTCTTCGGCGTCAACGTTTACGGGCTTGTTGCCGGACTCGGCATCGGCGGTCTGGTCATGGCGCTTGCGGCAAAGGATTCCGTCGAGAACGTCTTCGGCTCCATCACCATTCTTTTCGACATGCCCTTCGCGATCGGCGACTGGGTGAAGATCGACCAGAAGATCGAAGGCGTGGTGGAAGAGATCAACCTTCGAAGCACGCGGTTGCGCACTTTCGAGGACTCCATCATTACCGTTCCCAACTCGCATCTCATCAAGGCAACGGTGGAGAACATGGGCGCGAGGCGGCACCGAAGGCAGCGCTTCTTTGTGAAAGTCGGACACGAAGCGTCTCCGCAGTCGGTGAACGGCTTCACCGCCGATCTTAAGGCATTCATTCTAGAAATTGAAGGCGTGGATGCGGAGAGGGTGCTTGTGCTGGCCCATGAATTTGATGAGTTCAGCCTGAACATCCTCGTTCAATGCTTCGTAGACGTCCCACCGGAAACCACCGAGTTCGAAATCAAACACAGCATCATGCTGGAAGCCGATCGACTTCGTTCGAAATGGGAACTTCCCATGCCTACGATTCGCTAAAATCCGGCATGCCTTTGCGATCCTGTCGCTTCTCCTCCCGAGCCCTCGGTGTTTCTCTTCTTGGGTTTGGTCTGCTCGGATTGGCTCTTGCCCAAACGAGTTCGCCGCAAGGACCGGAGTACACCCGCTACCGGGAAGGTCGGGAGAAGCTTCAACGAGCGCAAACCGCCTTTAACGCCACCGTGGTCAACGGCAATTGGACACCGGACGGTGTGGCTTACACCTTCCGTCAAGGTGGCGAGCTTAAGGCGTGGAGCAAGGAGACTCGCAAGATCGAGTCCTACACGGCAGGATCCGGCTCCACAGGTCAAGGCGGTGGCAATCGACGCCCCACTCCGGCAAGGGGTCGTCAGTTCACCTCGGTGGAGAGCGCCAACGGCGAGTATAAGGCGCAGTACGAAAACGGCAACATCGAGTTGCTGTTCCTAAAGGCGGCGGGGGTGAAACAGGAGCGGGTAACAACCGACGGCGATCTTTCCAAGCGCATCAAGTACGGAACGGGGTCGTGGGTTTACGGGGAGGAACTTGATCAGCGCGAGGCGATGTGGTTCTCGCCCGATTCGACAAAGCTCGCCTTCTACCGCTTCGACGAGTCGAAGGTGATCGACTACCACCTCACCGTCGACGAGGCAAAGATTCAGAACAAGCTCTACACGGAGGCCTACCCCAAGGCGGGCGCACCGAACCCAGAAGTAGGACTCCTGATTTACGACGTGGCGACTAAGAAAACCGTCACTGTCGATACCCGCTTTGGCGCCAAAGACAACGACGACTTGGGACATTACGTCTATGCCATCCGGTGGGTGCAGGGCAACGAAAAGACGACGGGCAAGCTGTTGTTCTTCCGCCTCAACCGCCTGCAAAACGTGATGCAGGTCTGTCTTGCCGACCCCAACACGGGCAAATCCTCGGTGATTCTGGAGGAGACCAATCCGAACGGGTGGGTGGATTCAGGCGCGGATACAGTTGTCTTTGAGAGCATCGAAGACACGGAAAATCCGGGATTCTTCGTGCTGAGCGAGCGCACCGGCTTCAAGAACATCTACCGCTACGATGCGAACGGCAAGCTTCTTTCCACCCTCACCAAGCACCCGTTTGAAGTGCAAGGAATCGAGCGAATCGACTACGCCCGCAAACAAGTTTGGTACACCGCTCGAAGCGGAAAGAATCCGCTTTGGATTCAATTGCACCGGGTCAACTTCGATGGCTCAGACGATGTTCGATTGACCGACCCGAACGTCGGTCACCGCATTCAAATGGACCCCAAGGGCGAGATGTTTGTCGATCATGCGGAAGCCCTGGACGTCCCAACCGTTTCCACGCTCCGAGACGCCACCGGAAAGGAGGTTGCTAAGCTTGGCGCCGCCGATTTCAGCCCCTTCACGAAGGAAGGATTCCAACTCACCAAAAGGTTCGAGTGCCTTGCCGCAGACGGCAAGACCACCATTTCGGGTTATTACAGAGTGCCGTCCAACTTCGACCCGAAACAGAAGTATCCGGTGCTTGTCAGCGTGTATGGCGGGCCAGAAAGTGGAACGGGCCGAGAGCGATTCGTCACTCCGGACGACATGGCGGAATACGGGTTTGTCACGGTGTGGATCGACGGTCGAGGCACCACGGGTCGCGGTCGCGATTTCCGACAGTCGGTTTACAAGAAGCTCGGAGTGGTGGAGATCGATGACCAAGCCGCCGCAGTGAAGTACCTCACAGGCAAGTTCCCCTTCATGAATAAAGACCGCGTGGGGATTCACGGCACCTCTTACGGAGGCTACTCCTCCATCATGGCGATCCTTCGCTACCCGGATGTGTTCCACGCGGCGGCTGCTTCCAGTTCGGTGACGAGTTGGATGAACTACGATTCGATCTACACCGAGCGCTACATGGCGACCCCGCAAGTGAACGCCAAGGGCTACGAAGAAGGGTCGGCAATGACCTATGCCTCACAGCTGAAGGGTCGCTTGATCTTGTTCTATGGGACGGCAGATGACAACGTTCACCCGACCAATACGCACCAACTGATTGTTGCCTTGGACCGGGCCCAAAAGCCGTACGAGCTTCAGGTCGGGGTGGACCAGGGTCACGCTGGCTTGCCCCGCAACAAGACGGTCGCATTCTTCATCGATGCCCTGATGCGCGGGAATCTCCCGAAATGAAGGAATAACACAGAATTCTACATAGAATTCTGTGTTATTCTAAATCGTATGGCCGCCGTCGATCTCAACCGAATCCAGCCCGTTTCCGAATTCATTCGGAATTACCGAACCGTCCTCACGCGGATCAAGGACTCTCGCACTCCGGAAGTTCTGACGGTAAACGGCGTGCCCGAGTGCGTGATCATCGATCCAGCGACCTATCAGGAGCTGCTGGATATGTCGGAGAAGGCACGTCTCCTGAAAGCAGTTGAAGAAGGCCTCGAGGAGATCCGTCAGGGTCGTGCCGTGCCACTAGACGTGGCCATTAAGGAGATCGAGGACAAGCTTGGCTTTTGAGATCGAAATCTCTCCAATTGCAATCTTGGATATAACGGACTACGCCGCGTATATCCAACTCAAAGAGGGATCAGTCGAACCGGCGAGGAAATGGCGTGCCGGATTACTGGAGCTTATCTGGAGTCTCGCCGAGAACCCGCTCAGGTTTCGGCGGGTTCCTGAACTTGCCGACTCGCACCCTTCTCTACGCCAGGTGATTTACCATTCGCATCGCGTCATCTACGAAGTTATTTCTGATGGCGCGAAGGTAACGATCATCCGAGTTATTCACCAGCGAAGAGAACAACTCGAGATATCCAACCTATCCCCTGAATCTGGAGACCGGCCGGTCGATGACTCGCCCTAGCCGCCGACCACGATCAGTTCCGGATCGGGCCCCTCGTTGAACGACGTCACTCCGGTTTCCGTCAATACGTACAAGTTTTCAATACGAATCCCATACTTATCCGCCAGATAGACCCCGGGTTCGATGCTGAAACAGTCGCCAGGAAGGAGCGGGTCTTTGTTATCCGACGAGATGTAGGGGTGCTCGTGAACTTGGGTGCCGATTCCGTGCCCGAGGCGGTGGTTGAAATACTCCCCGAATCCGGCGTCCTCAATCACCTTGCGAGCCGCTGCATCTACATCGGCGCCAGAAACCGCTCGATCGCCACGATTCGCCAAGAAGTCGCGCCCCGCGATGTGAGCCGCGTAAACCAGCTTGTAGGCCTCGGCGTGCTCGGGGTTGATCTTGCCAAAGGCAAAGCAGCGGGTGATGTCTGAACAGTAGCCCTCGAAGGTGCAGCCAAAGTCCACCAGAACCAGACTGCCGTGCTTCACCGGGGTGTTATCCACCATGTGGTGAGGTTCGGCGGCAGCGGCATCGATGGCAACCGCGCAAAACAGTGGCGTGCCGCCTTGCGATCGCATGCCGTCTTCTAAGAAGTGCCGAATCTGAATCTCGGTCCAGCCTTCCTTGAGTTCTTTTTGAAGCCGCTTGTAGCACTCGTCGACGATGGCGCCCGCCTTGTGCATCCGCTCTTGCTCCAAAGCATCCTTCGATCGCATGACTCCGGCAAGCACCGGTCCGGCGGGCTTAAACAAAGCCGCGGGCAGTGACTCTTGCATCTCCAGCAACATCTTCGCGGGAAGATGATCGTCGACCAGCGCAATCGCTCGGCGCAGATTCCACTTCTCGGCAAGATCCTTGAACAGCGCCAAGGGGTCCTCCCCATCTCGCCAGGCCGAAATGTTCTCCACCCCCGCTCGCCGAGCTTGATTCTCGCTGAGCGCGGGGCAGATCAGATGGTATTCCCCGTTCGTGTTGATCCCGCAGGCCATGAACCGCTCGTGAGCGTCCTCGGCGAAGTCAAGGAAGTAGCCCAAGCTCACCGGAGTTTGCAGAAACGCAACATCGTATCCGCCATCTCGCAACAGCGCCGCCAACTTCTCTCTTCTTGCCTGAAAAACGCTCATTTCTTTGCTCCAAGGATCGAAAGATGAGTTTAACACCGAACGGCGAAGGAAGCATGCTTCAAGGAAATCCCTCAGAAACGGCACCCTCGCGGTTAAAAACCGGTTAACTACTAAAGAAGGCGAAACTTGCCTGTTCCACCGAACGTAACCTCTGCTCCCGCTACCCCACCTAACCATGACTGAAGTCGCTGTGATCATCCCCGCCTACAACGAAGGCGAAAGGATCGCTAACGTGATCGAGGCCGCTCTGGGTTCCAACTTGGCAACCGAGGTGATTGTGGTGAGCGATGGAAGCGTGGACAACACCGTGGAGGTGGCCCAACGCTACCCAGAAGTGGTGGTGGTAAACCTAGCGGTGAACCTTGGGAAAGGCGGAGCCATGGCGGCGGGCGTAAAGAGCACCTCGGCGCCGATCGTTGCTTTTGTGGACGCCGACCTGAAAGGTTTGGAATCCAGCCATATCGATCAGATCATTAAGCCGCTGCTGGACAACCGCTGCAAGATGTGTGTGGGTGTGTTCCGAGGCGGCAAGATCGGTAGCAATGCTTCGATGGCGGTCACGCCGTTCCTGAGCGGTCAACGCGCGTTGCGTCGAGAGCTTTTCGAGAGCCTGCCCTACATTGGCGAACTCCGCTATGGAGTGGAGCTGGCGCTCACCAATCACGCCAAGAACAAGCGCGCCAAGGTGATGCGAGTGGTGTTGAAGGGCGTGAGTAACTGCTACAAAGAAGAGAAGCTCGGCCTTATGAAGGGCATCGCCGCTCGAACCAAGATGTACAAAGAAATCACCGAGGCGATGGTCCGCACACGTCGTCGGCGACCAGGCAACCCCGGTGGCAAGCCGGGATGGAAGCCACCCACCTGGCCACGCATTCCTCGCTGATCCAAACGGTCCAAGCGAAGGGGCGGTTTGCCGATCTCGTTAAAACTGCAAAGTTCCTCTGGTTTTTAGCGTTCTTTAGGTCTGCTGAAACGAGTAAATTGCCCCTTGTATGGCAACTGCGCTACGTTGGGGGCTTTTGGCCACCGGAAACATCGCTCACGCATTCGCGTCGGGCATCAAAGAATCCCGAACCGGCACCCTCGAAGCCTCTGCTTCGCGATCGCTCGAGAAGTCTTCGGCGTTCGCTGAAAAGTGGGGCGGTCGCGCACTGGAAGGCTACGAAGCCCTCCTTGCCGATCCCAACGTGGATGCCGTCTACATTTCCACCCCGCACCACCTGCACGCCGAGTGGACCATTAAAGCCGCCGAGGCGGGCAAGCACATTCTTTGCGAAAAGCCCTTTACGCTGAACGCCAAGGAAGCCGAAGAAGCGCTTGCCGCTGTGAAGGCGAATGGAGTGTTCTTCATGGAGGCGTTCATGTACCGATGCGCTCCCCAAACCCGAAAGCTGGTGGAGCTGCTTGAGGCAAAAGCCATTGGCGACGTTCAGCACGTCAACGCCGAATTCGCATTTGCGGCAGGCAAGAGCTGGGAGAACTTCCGCACCGATGGCAACGTGGGCGGAGGCGGACTTATGGACGTGGGCAGCTACGCGGTTTCCATCTCTCGACTCGCCTTTGGCGAAGAGCCGACCGAGGCTCACTACGCGTATGTCGGCGAGAACTATGACGAATCCGGTCAGGGACTGCTGAAGTTCTCGGGCGGTCGAAGCGCGGTCATTGGTTGCGGCGTGCACGTTCAAATGCGCAACGACGCAATGATCTACGGCACCGCCGGTCGTATCCACATTTCCGACCCGTGGAAGTCTTCCGACAGCACCCTCACGCTTTACAAGCAAGGAAGCGACCCAGAAGTCTTCCACTTCCCGCTCACCGGAGCCCAGTTGTATGCCGCCGAAGCCGACGCCGTTGCCGACTTCTTGGAAGCCAAAGAGTGTCCTTACGTTTCGTGGGAAGACACCCTGCAACAAATGCGCACCCTCGACCGCTTGCGAGCATCCGCAGGCTACAAGTTTGGAGTTGAAAAGTGAAAACCGGAACCGTTCCCCATTTCGATAAACCCGTTTCCAAGATTGTCTGTGGCACCGACTGGCTGATGTCCACCGTGCCTTACGAGGCCTTCAAGAGCCTGAATGCGTACTGGGAAGCGGGCGGAAGAACGTTTGATACGGCGCACATTTACGG
>CAYYJX010000007.1:0-61387 GCA_964471545.1 uncultured Fimbriimonas sp.
TGGCGATACACGGAGACGGCTCCCGCTCCAGGCTGGGCCGACTCTGGGTTCGACGACAAAGCCTGGGCGGAAGCAACGGGAGGCTTTGGCTCGAAAGGGACTCCCGGAGCAGTGATTGGCACCGAATGGAAGTCGGAAGAGATTTGGCTGCGTCGTGCATTCGCGCTTGCGGAGCTCCCCAAGGGGCGCGTGTTCCTCAAGGTGCATCACGACGAGGATGCGGAAGTGTATTTGAATGGGCAGTTGATCGCCTCTCTCAAAGGGCACACGACGAGCTATGTGCTCGTTCCTCTTGAAAAGAATGAGACCAAGCACTTCAAGAAGGGTCCGAATCTGCTTGCGATTCACTGCAAGCAAACCAAAGGCGGTCAATACATCGATGCCGGCTTCATGGTAGCGAAATAAGCTCGTTCACGGTCTGACGGTTTTCAAACCACCGGCACCGGTTCATATCCGTCCTTAGGCGGCGGATATGAACCGTTAATTTTCTCAACCAAAGCTTCGTCGGAAACCTGTCAATTGGCAACCGGGCAGGCCCAACCGTCCAAGTCACCTTCGTGAGATCTCGCAAGAGCGCGGAAGTCGGCACAGATTTGACCGATGGTAGGGGGATCGACGGGTGTGGTGAAAACAAGGGAGCACCAGTAAGCCCACCCATTGCCCTCAAAATTCTCCCACGCTCCCTCGCCGTTCAGAAAGACCTGGCGTTCTGCCATTTCGGATAGGAAAGCCGCTCTTCCCTCTTCGGATGGAAATAGAAAGGTGAAATCGACGGGGCGGGGTGTCGAATGACGGTCCCCATGATCACCTAACGCCTTGTGAAGCGGACGGGAGCGGGCGATCTCGTATTCGAGAGGCGTCGGCTTCAGTTCCTGCTCATAGAAGGTCCACATGGGATCGGGTCGCGACTCAACAGTGTGCGCCTCCCTCTTCTTTGAGAACCAAGACTGCTTCGAAACGGTGATTTCCTTTGGTAATCCTTCTGCCGGACCATAAAAATACAGCGTTGAAACGCCATCAACTTTGATTCGACCGACGTAAATGGCGCCTGCTCCCTCTAGCAGAGGGACTGCTTGGTCTTCGAACTCTTCTGTAAGTTTGAACCCGGCTTGGGTGGGTAACCCATCCGGTCTCGCGTCGTACGCGATCTGGACGGTGGCAAGCGTGTCCAGCCCCTCCCGCTCGCTCCGACCGATAAGTGCTACGGACTGAACCGCCGCAGAACCTCGCCGCACTCGGGTAACCGCGACCCATTCTTGCTGATCCGAGTTGTTTAAGTTCATCGCATCAAGGAACCCCTCAGCGTCCTCTACTTATGATATCGATGCTTTGTCAAAAGTACCAACAATTTGACGGCTCATTTTGTTCAATGCCAAAACTTCGCGCAGGCTTCACGGTAACAAGATGGATTCGATCATCGCCTGGCGATTAACTGATCGGTGCCTCCATGCCGTGCCGGCATTTTCCTCACGGATGATCTTCACCAATGTTTCGTTCTCAAACACGGCGGTGACGCCTTCGTCGAGGGCAATTCCTTCCATCTCAAGGCGACCTTCTTCTATGAAATGATGGATCATGGGTCTCCGATCCACCTCAGAGTCGAAATGCGGAGTGGCGGCACCAGGAACCCACCCCAAGCCCTCCATGATTCCTAGCTTCCGACCCACAGAGTCCGTACAACCGAGTTCAAACCAGCAGATGGCTCCGGCACTGACCCCTCCAATCGGCGTTCCACTTTCATAGAGTCCCCGAATCTGAGGAGTGATCTGCCAGAGGTCCCAGAGACAGAGCATATTGCGCGTATTCCCGCCTCCGACCCAAACGAAGTCAACCTCTCTGAAGTATTCCGGGAGATCTCTATCCCAGGATGAAGGGCGGAATAGAGACAAGACGCGAGGTGTCGCGCCGCAAGCAGACACTTGCTCCTCGAATCGGGCGATGTAATCCGCGGAGTCCCCGCTAGCGGTAGGGAGAAAAAGAATCGTAGGGTTCGGTCGAAGCCGGGATAAGAGCTCTCGAACCATATTCGGATTCGGATTTATTGATCCCAACCCTCCTCCACCAGAGGCAAAAATTAAACGGGCCATCGTCTGTACAGACGATAGCCGATTACATATCTCGATTTAAGGCTGAACGATTTAGCCTGCCAGCTTCTGATTAATTTTTTCCTGAAGTCGCGCCGAGGTGCGATCGCATTGATCCAGCCAGCTTTCGGTGGAATTCTGCTTCTTCGAGCGCTCCTTCACAAAGTAAGTTGCAGTGGCTGCAACGGCTCCCGCTACCAGAGCTGCCGTCAGCCATGTTGCCCCACCAATGTTCGGGCCGCCCTTCGAAGACTCCATTGTCGATTCGATTTGGTTCATGACTCTCCTGATGTTCAATTCACATGCCAAAGGCGATGATTACGAGCATTCAATACAAATTCGACTTTGAAATCGAATCCGTATTTAATGCTTCGGTTGACCTTTGATTGCTTCACAGGGAAATGGGTTCCTTGTTCATCGAAATCGCTGGAAACCTGGCGATGCTTTCCCATTCAACGGATTTTTCCTGGAGAAGGTTTCGACAACGGATTGCGAATAGGGTCGGTATCCTAAAGAAAGATGCTTGAGAACTTGACGCGCCGACTATCCGGAATTTTTGCCGGGATACGCTCGAAGGGCAAGATTTCAGAGGCCGATGTCGCCGAGGCGATGCGGGAAGTTAGGGTCGCCCTGCTTGAGGCAGACGTCAATTTTCAGGTTGCAAAAGAGTTTGTCGGTCGAGTCAAGGAAAAGGCGGTCGGCGAAGAGATTTTTGCAACCCTCACGCCAGACCAAACGATCATACGGATCGTTCGCGATGAACTCATTGAATTACTCGGTACCGAGTCTGTCAAGTTCAACTATGGCAGTGCTCCTCCCACCGTAGTCCTCATGTGCGGTCTCCAAGGATCGGGAAAGACCACTACGACCGCCAAACTCGCCAAATGGCTTAAAGACCAGGGCAAGAAGCCGATGCTCGCTGCTTGTGACATTCAACGCCCTGCAGCGATCAAGCAGCTAGAAGTTTTGGGTGAGTCGATCGATGTGCCGGTTTATGCCAAGACGGACGGGACAAAGCCGGAAGTCATCGCCAAGGAGGCCCTGGAGCGCGCGAAGTATCTGATGCGCGACGTGCTGATTGTCGACACCGCGGGACGATTGACCATTGACGAAGAGTTGATGGACGAACTGGTGCGCGTTCGAGATGCGGTTCAACCCAATGAGACTTTCCTCGTTTTGGACTCGACGACGGGTCAGGAAGCAGTCAACGTCGCCAAATCATTCGGCGAGCGCGTGGACGTTTCGGGAGCGATCTTCACGAAGATGGACGGCGACACCCGGGGCGGAGCGATTCTCTCGGTTCGAGCCGCGACGGGTGTTCCGGTTCGGTTCACCGGTATCGGCGAACAAGTCGAAGCTCTTGATCAGTTCCACCCAGATCGAGTGGCACAGCGCATCTTGGGCATGGGAGACGTTCTCGGCCTCATTGAAAAAGTAGAGAAAGCCTTTTCAGAGGAAGACGCTGTTTCCCTGGAGAAGTCGTTTGGGAAAGGCCAAATCGACTTCAACATGATGCTTCAGAGCTTCAAGATGATGCGGAAAATGGGGTCTTTCAAGAACATCTTGAAATTCATGCCTGGCGCCGCAACGATGATCCCAGAAGGCGCTCTGGACCAAATCGACGACAAGCAGGTCAATCGCACCGAAGCGATCATCCTGAGCATGACGGAAAAAGAGCGCGCAAATCCGGATATAATAAACGGTTCGCGACGCAAGCGCATTGCCAAAGGCTCCGGAACATCGGTGGAAGAGGTCAATCACCTCATCAAGCAGATGTACGAGATGAGACGAGGCATGAAACAAATGACGCAGATGCAATCGCGGATGGCGAAACTTAAAAGACGATAATCCCATGGTAAAGATTCGACTTCAAAGACTTGGCAATAAAGGACGCCCCTTCTACCGCATCGTCGTTAGCGAGAGCACGACCGGACGAAACGGTAAGGCCATCGACAACCTTGGTCACTACAACCCGATCAGCCAACCCAAGGAAATCAAGATCGACGAGGCAAAGGCTCTCGAGTGGCTGAAGAACGGCGCAGAGCCGAGCGAGACCGCAGCATGGCTGTTGAAGCGAGAGGGCATCCTGTCCAAGCACCTCGAAGCTTTCCCGGGTCAAGCCAAGAAGTACAAGTTCCTGGACAAGACCACGGCAGCTATTTCGAAGCCGACCGCGGTTGAGGCCACCCAGGCATCCGAAGCATGAGCTACACCCCGTTCGTAGAATCTTTGGTGAAGTCTCTGGTTGCACAACCGGAGAGCGTTTCGATCGACGAAGTGCTCGATCAAGGCACCCGAACGATCAACGTTCGTGTTCACCAAGAAGACGTAGGCAAGGTGATTGGCAAGAATGGTCGCGTGATCTCCGCAATTCGTTGCGTCGTCAGCGCCATTGCATCCAAATCGCGAGAACGAGCCTACGTGAAAATCGTCACGGAGTAAGGCTTTTCAAGGCGAATTCACTCCAAGTTTCGCAGGGGGATTGAAACAAGCGTTTCAGTCCCCTCTTTCTGCGTTTGAGAGGCTTGAATCATTCACGTTATGAGTACGGAGAGATATGAAATCGGTCAGATCGTCGGCGCCTTCGGGATCCGAGGTCAGGTGAAGGTCAATCCGACTACAGCGTTTGAATCCCGATTCGCTAAAGGCAACAAGATTTTCATCGACGGTAAGGAGACGGTCATTGAAGCGGTTCAATGGCATAAGGGTCGCCCGTTGCTCACCCTCCCCGGTGTTCGCACGATGTCCGAAGCGGAGGCGCTGCAGTGGAAGTACCTCGAAGCCGAGGGAGAACCTGAACTCGACGAGGACGAGTTTCTGATCGATGACCTCCTTGGGCTTAAGGTCGTGACCGATTCCGGAGTCGAGCTCGGTGAGGTCGACGACGTGGAATCCTATCCTGCGCACGAGGTTCTGGTGGTTGGCGAGGTCCGAATCCCACTCATCAAGGAGTTCGTGAAGGACATCGACTTTGATAACGAAATCATGACCGTTGCTCTCATTTACGGCATGCTTCCCGGCGAGGACGATTAATCGGCCGACTCCTGAACTTCCGTTCGAGTCCCTAGGAACTTTTCCAGGTCCTCAAAGCGGTTGGCTTGGTCCGCCCGTAGGTCTTTTCGCCAACGAGCGATTCGAGGAAACCTAACCGCTAACCCAGATTTGTGCCTTGTTGACAGGGAAACTCCTTCAAAGGCGAGTTCAAAAACCAATTCGGGCCTGACGGTTCGAACCGGGCCAAATCGCTCGAGCGTGTTTCGCTTGACGAACGCATCCACCTCGGAGATTTCACGGTCGGTTAAGCCGCTATAGGCTTTGGCAAACGGCACCAAGGCGCCGTCTTTCCAGATTGCGAACGTGTAATCGGTGTAGAGAGAGGCCCTTTTGCCCGACCCTCGCTGGGCGTACACAAGGACCGCGTCGATCGTCATTGGATCGATCTTCCATTTCCACCAGTCCCCTCGCTTTCTTCCAACGCCGTAGGATGAACTCCATCGCTTCAGCATCAAGCCTTCGACATTTTGGGACTTTGCCGCCGCTCTGAGGAGCTTGGCTTCCTCCCAAGACAAGGCACGGAACACTTCAGATAGAAACTCAGGCGGCACTAAGCCGTTAAGTGCTTCTTTACGTTCGGACAACGGTCTCCCGCGCCAGTCTTGTGAGTCCAGTTCAAGAAGGTCGAACGCTCGAAATCGCACTGGGACTTCGGCAAGAAGTTTCTTCCCCACCGTTTTTCTGCCGATTCGCTTTTGGAGTTCGTGAAAAGGCAGGGGCTGAACTTGTGTGTCACTCCAGGCAAGAATCTCGCCATCAAGGACGGTTCCATTGGGCAGAGACTCGGCCCAATGGGCTATTTCTGGGTAGCGGGCTGTAACAAGTTCTTCTCCACGAGTCCACAGATAGGTTTCACCGTCTCGACGTATCAGTTGTCCGCGAATTCCGTCGAACTTCCATTCGATGCACCATTGTTCAACCGAGCCTAGTTCGTCGTCTATCTTGGACTCCTCAAGCGGGTGAGCGAGGCAGAAGGGGTAGGGTTGCCCGCCTCGATTCTCGGCGCTCGCCGAATCTGGGCCTTCGGGAGCGGTTAATGCCTGAAACCAGTCAGGAGTCGGAGGGTGTTGCCCCATTAGACGATGACTGAGCAAATGCTTGGGAACGTCAAATGCTTCCGAAAGGGCGCGAATGACGAGTTCTTGGGAGACCCCAACTCGAAAGGTTCCGCTCATCAGCTTGTTGAACAGAAACCTTTCGTCGGGGGTTAAGGATGTCCAAGTTGTTCGGAGGTGGTCCCTTCGGAGGGCCGGTTCGAGGTCTGCGAGCGGGAGGAGCCTCTCTTCAATCCAGCGATCAAGACCAGAATCGGTCGATAATCGAGCGATTTCCGGACCACTCGCCCCATCTGGGATCAGCCGGGCCAGGGTTTCGGAAAGGTCACCGACGGCGTCGTAGCATTCCTCTAGCAGCCACAGTGGGATATCAGCCATTTCTGCGGCAAGTTCGCGCATCTCGGTTGTGGACACAGGGCGTTTTGGACGCCTGCCGGTGAGAAGTTGGATCGCCCAGGCTCCCTCGGCAGGATCAACTCCTCTTAGATAGTCTCTTAAGGCGCCGACCTTAGCCAATGTTTTCGTCGAACCGTCCAACGCCTCAAATAGTTGAAGGAAACGCCTCAATTCGGCACTTCTCCTTCGGTCAGTTCGATTTCGGGGGGCTCGGATTCAGTTCCCTCCTTTAGGGATTCGCCCTCCCACTCGGTACTCAACACTCTCGCGTCCAGTCCGCGAGTTTCTTGAAGATAGCGGGCGACGACCGAAGAGTAACCGTGCGTGAGCCAGACTCGCTCGGCGCGAGACTCTTCGACGCTTTGCAGCAAGCTTGGCCAATCTACGTGATCGGAAACAACAAAACCGCGATCGATGGACCGTCGTCTCTTGGCGCCCCGCACAGCCATCCAGCCGCTTGCAAATGCATCGGAGAAATCCCCGAAACGCTTGATCCACGGAGTCCCAAGCGCGCTCGGTGGAGCAATCACCAGAGCACGTCTCAGAGCTTCTTTCGGGACGTTGAGGACGTTCTTCGTGGCAGGCAAATCAATCCCCTCGCTTCGGTAGATCGCATTCAGAGGTGCTATTGATCCATGCGTCACGATTGGGCCAATCGAAGGATCAACCATAGCCAGCAACCTCTGTGCCTTCCCTAAGGAATATCCCATGAGCACCGATGCGACCGACTTCTCAGCATTGGAGTTCCACCATTGATTGATCTCTAGAGCGACTTCTTCCTGTTCCTTCCATCGATAGATGGGCAAGCCAAACGTTGATTCCGAGACGAAACAGTGGGCTTGAACGGCCTCAAACGGATCACAGGTGCGATCGGGTTCCCGCTTGTAGTCACCGGTGACGACGGCCACTTCCCCGTTTCGCTCAACGCGAACCTGTGCAGAGCCAAGAATGTGCCCTGCTGGGTGAAGTGAGAGCGTCACTCCGTTGATAACCGACCTTTCTCCGAATGCCAGACCTTGTACGTGGATCTCTCCGCCCAGTCGATGTCGAAGGATTTCAGTAGAGGAACTTGCACATAGATACGATCTGCAGCCCCATCGAGCATGATCGGAATGACCGTGAGTCACGACCGCGCGGCCGACGGGTCGCCAGGGATCGATGTAGAAGTCGCCTTCTGGACAATAAACACCCTCAGGACGAAGGGTCAGCAAGCCTGAGTCGGTGAGATTCATCGTCGAATTCCTGTACGGAAGAATATTGCCACGCATTCTGCTCCTTCCCTGCGCAGGTTAACGTCGTAAACTTGGAACGATGCGCGTAATGATGCTGTCTTGGGAGTACCCACCCCGAATTGTGGGTGGTATCAGCCCCCACGTTTATGAGCTCTCACAAGAACTCGTAAAGAAGGGGATTGAGGTTCACGTCATTACGAAGGCGACCCCGTTAGCACCGGATGAAGAAGTGGAGGCTTCGGGTGTTCACGTGCATCGTGTCCACTTGGATGAGACGCCAAACGACTTCATCCATGAAATCCAGCTTCTCAACCAGGCGACCGATCGCCGAGTTCGGAAGATGTTGGAAGACTGGCGACCCGGCGGTCAACCTACACTTTTCCACGCGCACGACTGGCTTTCCTTAGACGCCGCTCGCGAGCTGAAGTACGAATACAAGCTGCCGATCGTGGCAACCTTGCACGCTACGGAATGGGGGCGACATGGCGGCATTTACTCGGAAGCCTCTAAGTACATTGCCGAACAAGAGTATTGGCTGACTTATGAAGCTTGGCGGTTGATCGTCTGCAGCGACTTTATGAAAGGTGAAGCCATTCGGCTCTTTAGCACGCCTGCAGACAAGATCGACATTATCTACAACGGAGTGAACGCCAGCAAGTTCGAGTTCGACTGGGAAGAAGACGAACGAGCAAAGAAGCGCGCGAAGTTTGCAGAGCCGCACGAGAAGCTTGTGATGTACTGCGGACGCTTTGTCCGAGAGAAGGGCATCCACGTTCTTCTAAACTCGATCAACTCAGTCCTGGCTCAGGTGCCGGAGGCGAAGTTCGTCATCGTCGGAGGAGGTCAGCGCGATCGGTTTGAAGACTTCGTTCGATGGGCGGGCTTAGAGCACAAAGTAGTCTTCACTGGATTCATGGCGAATCGCAACCTGCACGAGATGTACCGATGTGCCGATGTCGCTGTTTTCCCATCGCTCTACGAACCCTTTGGGATTGTTGCCCTTGAAGGAATGGCTGCGGGCGTTCCGGTTGTCGCCTCGGATGCGGGCGGACTCCGAGAGGTCGTGCTCCATGATCAAACGGGCACTTCTTGTTTCGCAAACGATCCATCGAGCCTTGCTTGGGCGATCGTTCGAACGCTGAAGGAGCAAGACCACGCCAAAAAGTTGGCTGAGAACGCCAAGAAGCGTCTAAAAGACGAATTCGATTGGTCCTTGCTTGCAGAGAAGACTGTTTCCGTTTACGAGCAAGTTTGGGCGGAATTCCTCAATAGCTACTGGGCCGAGAACACCGTGTGGCCCGTCTCTCCCGGTGCCGACGAGCGTTACGAGCAGATGCAATTGCGCGAGAAGGCGGAGGCTGCACAGGCCATCCAACGGCCGAGATCGAGAACGGTCATGCCGAATGTCGCTGTCGTCGAGACCGAGGATGAAACTGACTCGATTGCCGCGATGATTGAGCCCTGAGGCCTCGTTAACCGTCAAGTTACCAGCCTATTGGTTCTTCGTTCGCAGGGTTGCCGCAGTGTCGCTTATACTAAGCGTCATGCGCAATCTTGCCTTTCGGCGATCCCTCTTAAAGGGATTTGCTCCGCTTGCCTTCGCGATGGTCTTGGGTGCGAGCGCTTCAGCTCAGGAAGATTTTCCCATTCGATTCCGGCTTGGCTGGGCGGTCACCGGTGATTTCGAGCTCCGGAACGGCCGAACTTCGAGCATGTCCGGTCCAGAACTGCAGTTCGAGCTTCCTATGACCACCATTTCCGGCACTGAGCTTGCGCTGACCGCATCTATCTTCGGCGGCGGGCGGGTCATTTCTTCCGGCGATACCGACGGCGATGTGTTTCGCTTTTATCTCACGGGCCGCCGCGTGCTCGATTCCAAAGGGATGTACGCATCGCTAGGTGTTGGATACGGACACGCATCCGCACGAATCAACTCCTACGAGCCGGTCGATGGGACCGTCTTCCGGTTCGCTATCGGAATGCCTACCAAAATCGGCAAGTGGAAGAACACGGATCTCGAATTTGCGTACACGGCCGCCCGAGCCGGGCAACTCAAGGGATTCTTCGTAGGCGTCGCCTCCAAGTTCTAGCGAGGCACTAGGCGGCTCCCAGGAGCCGCCCGGTTTGGTAGACCAACACCGCGCATAGATACGCCAGGGCGGTCATGTAGACAAACATGAACACCGCCCACTTGGTGCTGTTGGTCTCCCTCTTCACTGTTGCCAGGGTAGATAGGCACTGGGCACACAGCGCAAAGAACACCATCAGCGAGATAGAGGTGGTGAGAGAGAAGAGCGGTCGTCCGTCTGGCCACTTGGCTTGCTTCAGGGTGTCGGCGAGTTTGGCTTCATCGTCTCCTCCTAAGGAGAAAATGATGCCGAGCGAGGGAACCACCGTTTCTCTCGCCGGGAAAGCAGACAGGATCGCGGTTGAGATTCGCCAGTCGAAGCCCGCCGGTGCGAATACAGGCTCGACTGCCTTGCCAAAGCGCCCAAGCACAGACTGCTCAAGTTGCTTCTGCGTGAGCCGATTCTCGATCTCCTGATCGTCAATTCCGGGCTGCTGTCTTTGAATCTCGGCTTTCGCGGATTCCTTTTGCGAGGAGGACATCTGAGGGAAGTATCCAGCGGCCCAAATCAGTACCGACATGACCAGAATTGTCGTGCCTGCCGTCGTGACAAAGACCTTTCCTCGCAAGTACATCGCCAAGGCCACGTCTTTCCACTTGGGCCACTGATAGGGCGGCAGTTCCAACATGAATGGAAGCCGTGATCCCTTAAGCATCTTCCGGTTAAGGATGAAGACGATCGGGATAGCCACCACGAGTCCAAGTAGGTGCATCGCAAATAGGGCGAATCCGCTCCAGAACGCACCGTAGGTTGGCTGAATAAACGCTCCGATCAGAAGGAGATAGACCGGCAGTCGTGCGCTGCAAGACATAAGCGGCGCCACGAGGATCGTTGCCAGACGACTCTTAGGATCAGGCATCACTCTCGCGGCCATGATTCCGGGGATCGCACAGGCAAAACTTGAGAGGAGAGGGATGAACGCACGACCATTGAGTCCACACCATCCTAAAAGCCGGTCCATCAGAAACGCGGCTCGAGCCAGGTAACCCGTGCCTTCCAAAACGCTGATGAAGAAAAACAGAATGACGATTTGGGGGAGAAAGACGAGAATCCCGCCGATTCCTGCGATCACGCCGTCGACAATCAAGGATTGCAGAATCGGATTCCCCTCCAGCTTCGGACCGACCCAATCTTGGATGGTCGAAAAACATCCCTCTATAAGGTCCATCAGGGGACCGGCGAAGGTGTAGATCGATTGGAACGTCAGATACATGACGCCGACAAAGAAGATCAATCCAAAGAATCGATGGGTGAGAAAGCGATCGATCTTGTCGGCAGGTGAGAGCTTTTTAGGTTGGTCGACGTTGGTCGTAATGACTGTCCGTTCGACGAGTGACGTCCAGGCGTACCGTGTCGGAATATCCACCTCGGTTCGACCGAAATCTTTGGCCGCCTGAACAGCGCTCTCATAGTCACTTGCTAGTTCCGGGAAATCTAAGGTGATCTTGCGGAACTCTTCGGTTGGGTTCTGAACCAGGTCGCGAATTGCAGAGGCTTCGTAATCAAAGCCTAGACGAGCGAGTCGCTCCCGAAGGGCTAGAGAGTGTCCTTCTACGAACGGCGACATTCCCAACTCGATCCGGGGAATCCTTCCGCTTTCAAGATTCCGCACGATCGCGTTTTGGAGGTCGGGAAGACCCAGGTCTCGGTGTGCCACCACTGAAACCGTCTCGCATCCCACCATATCGCGAAGCTTTCCGAGGTCGAGGGACTTCCCTGCTTCCTGGAGGCGGTCGATCATGGTGAGGACTAGGAGGGTGGGGATTCCTAGCTCGGCGATCTGAGTGAAGAGAAACAAATTTCTCTCAAGGTTGGAGGCGTCTACAACGCAAACAAGAAGGTCTGGTTTCTGACCGTCTACCCCCCCTTCGATCTCTTGAAGAGCCACTCGCTCGTCCTCGGAGACCGGAGTAAGGGAATACAGACCTGGGACGTCGACGAAGTCGATGGCGAAGTTGCCGAGCGTTTTTCGAGCGACCACCCGCTCGACAGTCACACCCGGGTAGTTGCCAACCTTTTGGTTGGATCCGGTGAGACTGTTAAAAAGCGTTGTCTTGCCCGCGTTGGGGTTACCCACCACGGCCACTCGCTTGACTGCGAGTGCAACCGAGTTCACGGGTTAACTTCTACAAGGAATCCTTCGGTTTCCTTGCGTCGAAGGCAAAGGCGGTAGCCGCGCAACTCAAGCTCGATGGGATCTCCCAGCGGTGCCACCTTGACGACTTTGAACCCAGTGCCTGGTAAGAGGCCCATTTCTTGAAGGCGCTTTGCTTCCGCCGACTCGTTTTCAATCTTCACGATCGTCGCCGTTGCACCTTTCTCTAGGGTTCCTAGTTCAACCATTTGTGCAGATCCTATGTGATCAATCTACCCAAAAAAGTGTGGATTCATTTCACAACGGTGAAAAGTTTCTCTTGCACCGGCCCGTTGAGCGTCAGGTTCGCATCCCAAGCGAGGGTGTATGCGATTTCCATTTGACGCTTGGTCTCAGGGTCTAGAGCTCCAAATTTTTCGGTGACCTCGTATCGAACAACGTCGAATCCCGAGTTGATAAAGATCTTATAGGTTCCTGTGGGCAGAAGGGCAGGGTTTGCTGCATACTGTCCCTCAATCACACGACACTTTTGGCCTTTGTAAACCTCTTCAGGACCTTCAGTGATGCTTTTCCATGTTCCGCGCAGATACTGGAGCATCTCTGTTTTCGCGCAGACCAGATCGAGGATGGGGCACTGCCTGTCGCCTAAGCCATTTCGGGCAGCAAGGACAATGTCGCCGACTTGCAGGATCTCACCTCGCACAATCACCTTCTCGGAGATGCGCAAAAGTGGGTTGTCCGGTTCAGAGGGGTTGAACGGTCGCGAGTAAGAAAACTCGTCACCGTCGGAAGTGACCACCCACCGTCCGGGAGGAAGTCGCCGCGCGTCGGGAGTCGTCTGCTGGATGTACAAGTGCGCTGGGCGCCTGAACTGAAACGATGTATTGATCGTGATGGGACGGACGCCATCGGCTGTCTGCGTGTTCACGATTGTGCCCGTGATCGTTCGAGCTTGGTGATACCGCTCGATGACAAGCCCTAGGAGTTCGGCAGCAGAATTGCTGGAACCGGTTGTTGGAGTGGTTTGCGTCCCTTGGAGGGCGAGCAAGGTTGATGCAGCAAGGACGATGGCATTCATGCTTTCACTCTGTTTTAACGGGTGGTTCTGCCTAGAGTTTCTCTAAAACTTCCATTAGTATGGTAGCAAGATTCGTTACGTTAATTCGATTTCTTTTCCCAGAAAACGTCTTCGACCTTGAGCAGGCTGTTTTGGAATCGACAAGCCGTGAAGAACCAGTCGGAAAGACGGTTGACGTAAACCAGAAGATCCTTCCTCACCTCTTCCCTCTCGCCCAGCGCCTGTAAAGTGCGCTCCACTCGTCTACAAACGGATCGACAAACGTGCAAACGTGCCGAGCCTTCTGATCCTCCGGGAAGAATGAACTTTTCGAGGGGTGGCAAAGTCGCGGTCATCTTGTCGATTGAACGCTCCAGCGACTCGATGTCCTCAATGCCTACGCTCACAATTGCAAAGTCCCCGCCTGGTTCGCACGCCAGTTCCGAGCCCAAATCGAACAGTTGGTGCTGGATGGCGGATAGGTGGTCTCTCAATTCGTCAGATACGGCGGTGGCTGCCAAACCAACGAACGAGTTCAACTCGTCGACTTCGCCAATGGAGTGGATTCGAATGCTGTGCTTCGAGATCCGGCTGCCACCGAGCAGCCCCGTTTTCCCTTCGTCACCGGTTTTTGTATAGATTTTCATTCTTCTGTGAAAGAACCCTACGGGCAAAGATAGGCAAGAGTCTTACCTTCGAGATCTTTTTCGGATTCAAGAGGAGCCGCCAAGCCCATTCGAGCCTGAGGGCCTGAAAAACTTTCGGGGCTCGCTTTACTTGGCCAGAGTGGACGTCGAAACTCCCGCCGATGCCAATTCCAACTTTTGCGCCCGTGAGGTTTTGCGTATTCCAAAGAAACTTCTCCTGGCGTGGAATGCCCATCGCGACCAGAAGAACGTCGGGCTTGAATTCTCCAACGAGTGCCGCAACCTCGTCGTCTGTTTTGCCACCGAAGAAACCGTCATGAACCCCGAGGATTCGGCACTTCGGGTACTTGCTTTCAAGCTTTTCCCTGGCCGCCTGTGCGACCCCTGGCGCGGCTCCTAGAAAGTAGAGGGTCAATCCGCTCTTTTCCGATTGCGCGCAGAGACGTTCCACCAAGTCGACTCCGCTCACGCGATTGACGATATTGGAACCAAACTTTTTGGAGGCCCACAGGATGCCGGCACCATCCGGCGTGACCACCGAAGCTTTCCGGTAGAGGTCGCCTAGCTCTTGGTCGTCTTGGGCTTGAACAATGCCACTTGCGTCCGCAGTGATAAGCAGGTGGAATCGGTCCGACCCTCTCTTCGCCTCAACCCAGGCGATGGCATCATCCATCGAGATTGGATCAACGTGAAACCCGAGGATGTCAACCCTTTCAACGCCTGTTTCGCTGTTAATCATGAACCTAGTTGATAGAACCTCGTCGGTCGCTTCGCTCAAAGAGTACCCACCCTATGCCAGGTTCAAAACCCGTCATATTTGTCGCAAAATCCTAACTCTTTTAACGTTGGCATAACAATTGCCGAACGGCTACAGTATCACAACCTAGCTGCGGACAATTTGGTCTGTGGTGACCTAGAGAGTTCTAGGAGACTTTTCATGAAGAAAGCGTTCACTCTTATTGAGCTGCTCGTTGTGATTGCGATCATCGCAATCCTCGCCGCGATTCTCTTCCCTGTTTTTGCCCAAGCCAAGGCTGCCGCTAAAAAGGCCGCTGCCCTCTCCAACTTGAAGCA
This sequence comes from uncultured Fimbriimonas sp., assembly GCA_964471545.1. GTDB lineage: Bacteria > Armatimonadota > Fimbriimonadia > Fimbriimonadales > Fimbriimonadaceae > Fimbriimonas. Next base: position 14,824 of record CAYYJX010000007.1, read on the forward strand.
AAACGCGACCGCCGTGCAGATCTATCTTGCCGACTCTGACGATGTCTATCCTCAGAGCGCTTATTGCGCAGTCGGTTGCGCTCCCGGACCTGGCGGCATCGCTTTGCCGGCACCGGGCGCTCAGATCTATTCGGTTTACGATGCCCTGATGCCCTACACCAAGAACCGGGACATCTTCACCGATCCCGCAGATCCGCGAGCGATCAACTGGATCACGGCCCTTCAAAACACGGGTCTGAACCTTCTTCCGTTCTTGAACGGTGGTCTTGTCATCGCCAACAGCCCGAACGTCATCAACTTCGCAGGTTCGGCTCCCAACTTCGCTCTGTTCGAGGATCCGGGCATCCCTCCGACGCTTGGTGGCGGCGACAACGTTCGCCCGGCAACCGTTCTCGAGTTCCCGGCTGAGACCAGCATGTTCTTTACTGCGAAGTACGTTCGAACAGGTAGCACCAACCCAGAGGCCGATCCGACCCGCGATCCTTCGCAGGCAGCGGTTCAAGCCAACCTTCGAGCGCTGTACCTGAACCCACCGAGCCCGATCTCGTTCGGTAAGGAAAACTTCCCTGGAACGGCCCGACACAGCGGTCAATTGGTTGTCAACTTTGCAGATGGCCACGCCCGCACTTATCGCTTCAACGCGCAGATCGGACAAAACCTTCTCGCTCCGGATCCTGTCCTTGGCGCGGGTGCACTCAACCGCGTTTACAACCTCCCGTACGACCTAAACGGTATCCCCGGCATCATCGCCGAGCCGACTCCGTAGGCGTTCGATCACTCACAACTCGAAAAGTCCGGCATTGTCCGGACTTTTCTGCATTTTTGAAAGTCTTGAAAGCGGAAATCGAACCTTCAGAGGTCGTAGAATGAAGTCGTAGCTATGATGGCAACCGCAGTATCCGCGTCAAAGATTCGCCTGAAGGTTTTGCGCCAAGATGGCCCGAATGCCTCCAAGCACTGGGAAGAGTTCGAGATTCCGTTCGTCGAAAAGATGAACGTAATTTCTGCGCTCATGGAGGTTCGCAAGAAACCGGTTACGACCGATGGAAAATCGGTTCAGCCACCGGCGTGGGAAGCGGCATGCCTTGAAGAGGTTTGCGGCAGCTGCACGATGAACATCAACGGCGGCATTCGACAGGCCTGCACGGCACTGATCGAAGAAGTCGGTGTTCTCAACGGCGACACTTTCGAAGTCACCCTCGAGCCGATGAAGAAGTTCCCCCTGGTGCGAGACTTGATCGTCGACAGAACCAAGATGTTCGAGAATCTGAAGAAGGTTCGCGCTTGGGTTCCTATCGATGGAAGCTACGACCTTGGAATGGCTCAGCCCCAAGACGACGGAGTTCGTCAGCTGCGGTACGCCCTTTCGCGGTGCATGAGCTGTGGATGTTGCTTAGAGGCCTGTCCTCAGGTGAACGAGAAGTCGACGTTTGTCGGTCCGGCTGCTCTCGGTCAAGCGCTCCTTTTCAACCTCCACCCGGTTGGAAAGACGTTGGAGAAGGATCGATTTGAGTTCCTTACCGGAGAGGAGGGTATCACCGGATGCGGTAATGCCCAAAACTGTGTGCGCGTTTGCCCGAAGAGCGTTCCCCTTACTCGAGCAATCGCTCAGTTGAACCGCGATACGACCGTGTATAAGGTCAAGAAGTGGGTCGGTCTGGCCTAATCGACTGAACAACAAAAACGCTTCTAGAAGCGGCGACGTCTATACTCATAGAATGGTCGCCGCTTCTCTTTTTCTGATCGCGAACCTAGCCGGAGCCTCTGCGCTAGGCGAGGAAATTAAGCTTGAGGTGTCGCTCGACGCCAAGCCGATCGCCGCAAACCACTTCGCCGGCAAAGCTGGGCTGACGCTTCCCGATGGTTGGCACAGCTATTCCAACCCGCCCAAGAGTCAGTACGAGACCCCGACGGCTCTTTCGGTGACAACCAAAGACTTCAAGCTCGTAAAGGTCCAGTATCCCAAAGGGATTCCCGGTCCGGACAACAACTCCATCTACGAAGGTTCGCTGGAAATTCCGTTCGAACTCAAGTGGGTCGGAAAGGGCAAGGCACCGAGCGCGGTCGTTCTCAGCCTGAAGTATCAGATGTGCGATGACCACACCTGCCTTCCCCCAACGAGTACGACGGTGAAGATCGCATGGCCCCCTAAGGCGCCTAAGAAGCCTGCTGGAGCCACTCGGCCTTGATCAAGACGTTCACGGTTCGTGACTTAACGGTAGGGAGCGGTGATCTCACGATCATCGCCGGTCCCTGCATGGCAGAATCTCAGGCGCTGTGTGAAGAAGTTGCTGGGACGATGAAAGAGCTCTGCAAAGATTTGGGTCTTCCGTACATTTTCAAAGCCAGCTACGACAAAGCGAATCGCACCTCGGTAGGGTCGCAACGGGGTCTTGGTATGGAAGCAGGGTTGGAGATCCTCAAGGGGATCTCCAAGTCGATGGATCTTCCGACCACGACCGATATCCATCTGCCCGATCAGGCTGCACCGGTGGCAGAAGTGGTCGACATCCTGCAAATTCCCGCCTTCTTGTGTCGGCAGAGCGACATGCTTGAGGCGGCGGCAGTAACCGGAAAGCCGGTTAACGTGAAAAAGGGTCAATTCCTAGCTCCCCAGGATACGAAGAACATCGTTGCCAAGCTGGACTCGTTCGGAGCTTCAGGAACGCTTCTCACGGAACGTGGAACGACTTTCGGCTATAACACGCTCATTGTAGACATGCCAGGGCTAGAGATCATGCGAAGCTACGGCGTTCCGGTTTGCTTCGATGCGACGCACTCTGCACAACGCCCCGGTGGGCAGGGCACGTCGTCCGGTGGAGTTCGGGAATCAATTCCTGCAATGGCCCGGGCAGCTGTAGCCGTTGGGATCGATGTTTTGTTCCTGGAGGTTCACCCTGAACCTGAAAAGGCGCTGAGCGATGCCGCGACGCAGTGGCCTCTTGCACGAGCGAGAGAGCTACTGGAGCCGATCCTTGCGATTCGCAACGCTCTGAAGAGCTAGAGATAACGCCCGAACCAATCGGCGTTGGCTTCGATCATTTGGGGGTGCCAATCGTGCCCCCAATCCAACTCGAGCAGTTCCTTCGGTCCCTGAAGACCTTCGTAAAGCGCCCTTACGGTGTCTGGTCGCGTTGCTGGATCTTTCAGCCCCAAAGACACGTGCGTAGGTTTCAGGACAAATCGGGCGTGGTGAGCGGTATCGAAGTATGAGAGCGTGTGCAACACCCGTTCTTCCCCAAGAGGCAGGGCATCCATGAAATCGCGCAATTCCTTTAGCGGGTAACGATAGACCTGCGACAGGAGAGTTCTACCGATGGTGCTAAGAAAGGGCATATCGGCGCATGCGGCTTTGACGAGCGGGTTCCAAGCAGCGTTCCAAGTGGTTAGCCCGCCCCCCTGGCTCATTCCTGCAACGCCAATGCGGTCCTCGTCGACTTCAATTTGAGCTTGCAACACTCGAGTTGCAATGACGGAATCTTGAAAGAATCGCCTGAATACCCATGTTTCGGGCGAAGCAGCCCCATCGGCAAAGTAGCCTCGCTCGATGATGTACTTCTCTTGATGGTACGGGGCTTCACCGTGGAGGTTGAACGACATGGAGACCATGCCAGACCTTGTGCCGTAAGCGTTTGGAAGAACCGACTCACGGCCGTACGGAGGGATCCAAAGAAAGGCCGGATTGCGTCGTGCGCCTTCTGGATAGGCGAACCACCCGTTCAGGCGACGTCCATCAACTCCCCGGAACTGGAGAGAGTGTACGATGTGCGATGAAGACACGGGGTCGGCCTGGACCGCAATGTGATAGTCCAGAGGCGCTTGAAGCGCTTCTGCAACCGTTTCCTGCCAGAACTCCGAGAAGTCTTCGGGCAACCCGTAAGGTTGGTCGACCATTAATGCGTGTTACGCGCCAACAGAGCGAGACTGGGACTCGACATGCATGCCCGTGGTCATCAGCCAAGCCGTCGCGCGTTGGACGTCTTCGACTTCCCCTTCCAGGTCGATCTGCATGAATCCGTAGTCGGCATCGACAGAGGCGCGAACGATGTTGACACGAACATTGAAGTCGCGGCTCAATCGCCAAATCCAAGGCTCTTTAACCGACTCATTTCCTGCGGTCAGATTTACGGCAACCTTTGTCATCTCTGAGCGGTCAGTCTACCTTCCAACCATTTTGATCGGGCGATTCCCTTCCCTGACTTCGTATAATCCAGTTACCACTATGTCGAATCGCGTTGTAGTTTTTGACACGACCCTTCGAGACGGAGAGCAGTCTCCGGGCGTACGACTCTCGCTTCCCGAAAAGCTCGAGATCGGTGCCCAACTCGTACGTCTCGGCGTCGATATCATCGAGGCAGGTTTCCCCATTTCCTCTCCTGGAGACTTCGAGAGTGTGAACACACTTGCCAAGGAACTTCATGGGGTTACGATCTGCGGACTAACCCGCGCACGCGAGAAGGATATCGAAGTCGCTGCCGAGGCACTGAAGCCTGCTGCGCGTCGCCGTATTCACACGGGTCTCGGCGTCTCTGAGAATCACCTTCAGCACAAGCTAAGGATGACCCGTGAGGAAGCGCTGGAAGTAGGCGTAAAGGCGGTCAAGCATGCGCGCCGGTTTACGGACGACATCGAGTACTTCATGGAAGACTCCGGACGAGCCGATCCCGACTATGTGTACAAGGTTGTCGAAGAGGTCATCAAAGCGGGAGCGACCACGATCAACGTGCCGGACACCACGGGCTACACCTACCCGAACGAGTATTACAAGCTCATCCACGGAATCATCACCAACGTGCCGAACTCGGACAAAGCCGTGTTCTCGTGTCACTGCCACAACGACTTAGGCATGGCAACCGCTAACACGCTCGCTGGAGTTCTCGGCGGAGCCAGACAGGTAGAAGTGACCGTCAACGGTATCGGCGAGCGCGCAGGCAACACTGCTCTGGAAGAAGTGGTGATGGCCATGTACGTTCGTCGAGATATCTTCGACTTCGCCACTCGGATCGACACCACCCAACTGGTGGCGACTTCTCGAATGGTGAGCGAAAAGACAGGCATGCTGGTCCAGCGCAACAAGGCCGTTGTCGGTGCCAACGCGTACGCTCACTCGAGTGGAATCCACCAAGACGGAGTTCTTAAAGAGCGCTCGACCTATGAAATCATTAGCCCGGAACTGGTGGGTGCGGCAAAAACCGAGATCATTCTCACCGCTCGAAGCGGTCGACATGGCCTCCGACACCGGTTGCGTGAACTCGGATACGAGTTCACTGAAGAGCGGTTCGAGCAAGTCTATGCCGAATTCGTCCAGTTAGCGGACACGGTAAAGGAAGTCAACGAAGAGCACCTTCAGAAGCTGGTCGCGGGCTAAACGCCGCGAAAGCGATTCGCAAAAAAAGAGGGGTCGAAGAAATCTTCGACCCCTCTTTGCGTTCGACTTACTTGAAGAAGTCGAAGTTCTGCAGTCGATCACGAACGCTCGCTAGGAACTTGCCAGCGATCATTCCGTCGATGATGCGATGGTCGTAAGTGAGGACCAAGTGCATGATCGACCGAACCGCGATCATGTCGTTGATGATCACCGGCACCTTCTTGATCGAGTAGGTGCCAAGAATGCCCGCTTGAGGAGCATTGATCATCGGGGTACCGAACAGGGCGCCGTAGGTTCCTGGGTTGGTCAGCGTGAAGGTGCCACCTTGAACGTCGGCGACGGAAAGGGAGTTCGATCGGGCCTTCTTAGCGATCGTCTCGAGATCCTTTGCAATTTCAACAAGCGACTTCGCGTGGCAGTCTCGAATAACCGGAACGATGAGCCCGTCCTCACCCTTCGCACCCAACGCCACAGCGACTCCCATATGCACGCCTTTGTTTTTGACAATGTTGTTGTCCGGCATAAGTGCGCTGTTCATCAGCGGGAACTCGACCAATGCCTCGGTGAGAGCCTTGATGAAGAACGGAGTGTAAGTGAGCTTCACTCCGAACTGCTCTTGGAACGACTCTTTGTTTCGATCTCGGAATGCGACCATCGAAGTCACGTCCACTTCCGTGATGGTGGAAACCGTGGGAACCTGCGAAGAGCGAACCATGTGTTCGGCGATCATCTTTCGCATTCCAACCAACGGCACGATCTCTTGATCGGGTCCGGCGACCGTTGGAGCCACAGGCTTCTCTTCGATCTTCGCTGCGGGTTTCGGTGCCGCCGCAGGTGCCGCAGATCCTCCGCCTGCCAAAAACTTCTCTACGTCTTTCTTCGTAACGCGTCCACCTTCTCCGCTTCCAGTGATGGATGAGAGTTGTGACTCGGAGAGTCCGTGCTCTTTGGCCATCGCGCGAACAACGGGTGTGAACCACTTTCGGCTACCGTCTGATGCTGTCACCGAACTTGCAACTTCCGAAGCGGCAGGAGCAGGGGTCGCTACGGGTTCCGCAGCAGGAGCAGCAGGTGCCGCCGCCGGAGCGGGAGCATCACTAGACGCTGCTTGGCCGGGCACGCCTGCAGGATCGATGATCCCCATTGCAGCGAAGACCTGAACGGGGTCTCCCTCCTTAATGAGAATCTGCGTCAGCACACCGGAAGCGGGAGAGGGCAACTCGGTGTTGACTTTGTCGGTCATGATCTCAACGACCGGCTCGTCTTCCTTAACGAATTCGCCCACTTTCTTTAACCAGCGACTGACCGTTCCTTCGTGGACCGATTCGCCGAGCTCGGGCATCAAGATCTCGATTGCCATGATGTGTTAGTTTACCGATAGGATTTTCGAAGGTGGTTTCTTCCCTTCACTGATAACTACGATTCCCGGCGCGGATAACGCACGTTCCGCGATAAAGTCAAACGCCGGCCTCAAGGAAACTCTTCAAGTCAGCCTCATTGACGACGGGTTCACCGAGAGCGACATTGTTCAACTTACCGTTGACCATCCAATTTTCCAGCTCCGTGACGAGCTCGAAGAGGTGATCGAAGGAGTCCACATAGAACAACAACGGCTGATACGTGTCGATTTCAAAGTGCTGGTTGATCACCCACTCCAGCTGAATCGGATACCGTTGAACTTCTGGAGACTCGATCGAGTGCTCGATCTCTCCGTAGGAACTTAGAAGGCCCGATCCGTAGACCTTCAATCCTTTCCCCGAGGAATCTTTCATCAGACCAAACTCGATCGTGAACCAGAAGAATCGAGCCATGGCTCGAATGATGCTGGACAAGCGATGGAGGCTTTCCTCGTCTCGACCGGAGTTCGCGGCGATCTCAGCAGCCCGGTGAGCGCAATCACCAAATCGAACAAGCGCATCGGCGAATGCTTTATCTGTGTGCATCGGCACGTGGCCGGCGATATCGTGAAAGATGTCCGGCTCCGGCAGGTAGTCGAGTTTTTCAGCGGACCGGATCGTGATCGTGGTCGGAAATTCTCTGTTCCTCAAGCAGTCGAAGAAAGTAAAAGCGGGCACGTAGCCGCTCACTGCTTTGGCCTTGAAACCGGTGAGCGGGTTCAGAAAGCGGTTAACATCCTCTAGCTTGGGAACGGAGTTCGGGTTGAAACAAAGCGATTCGATGCCGCGAAGGAAGTGTTCGTTGGCATATTTCGCCCAGCGATCGTGCATGCGCGAGTAGAGCCGCTGCCATGCCACATGGTTTTCCTCAGAATACAGGTCGTACGGCTGATGGATGTAGAGCTCACCCGCCGCTCTTGCCTGCTCAATAAATGGAGCCCGAGTCGTTGTTAGCCCTGTTGGAATGTTCGCTTGAGTTTCCACGTTGAAGCCCTGCCGCACCACTAGGTTACCGCGAGAGGGTTGGTAGTCTCACCCGGCTTCGGGCGAGACGTTAAGCGCTCGGATTGAAAAAACGGCTCCGTTTGGTGAAAAGGAAAAACGCAACGGACAGGAGAATCGGACCGATCATGCTGACGACATGTGCGCCAAAGATTGCGCGTTGGTTGTACTTGCGAAGGACGTAAGCGTACATCTCGTCTGTAAAGATGGGAAGCGAACCCTTAACCCCGACAATAAAAGCGAGGATTAGCGGAACGTAAAAGCTCCACCAGAACTTCGTGCGGATACCGTAATTGCGTTGCGCCTGCAGCGTAGCCACAAATAGAAAAATCCCGAAGACCATTAGCAGGCCAGGAAGGATGATGATCTGTTTCCAAGAATCAGGCAGCATTCTGTATCACTCGCCCGCGTGGGCACAAAAGATTATGTCGGCATTTTCTGTGCCGGTTCCGGGCACTATCTGCATTTGAGGCCGGCTAAAAAAGAAAAAAGCACCCGCTTCAACCAGAGGCGGGTGCATTTAGTAGCAATCTTTTAGCGGCTGGCACCGGCAGGACCTGCAGCCCCACCCGACTTGAGCTCGTCAATGAACTTCTTCTTCTCCTCTTCGGACATGTTTCGATCGTTGATTGCCTTGATCTTTTGGTCCATGGAGAGAGGAGCGGATTTCAAACCTTTGAACCACTCCTCGTTGGGAGCGTTCTTGATGGCGTTGTTAGCCTGATCTGCCGAGGCGACGTCAGGTCCTGCCTCAGCGCATCCGGTTACGATAAGCGACGCCAAGATAGCGACGCCAATAAACTTCCTAAGCATTCTTTTTGTCTTCCCTGAAATGCGCTCCGGGGGTGATCCCCCCGGAGCAGAGTTTTCTTATTGTACGGACGGATCTCCGTAGGAGAGGCCCCAACCGCGCCAGGTTCGGCTCTCAACTCCGTTCTCCCACTCTTGGAGGGTCGGAACGAGTTGTCGGGTCGGATAGAACTTGGCGTGTCCATCGAGGTGAGCAACGTTCGAACCGTTGCCGAACCAACCTCGGAAGTTGCCGCCCCAGTAGCTAGCGGAGGAACCGCCGAGCGAAGCGCCGTTTCCGCAGACGCCGTCAACGCAGCCGCCCGGCCAGTAGGTACCGGCAACCGGGAAGTCAACCCAAATGACAACCTTGGCAACGTTAACGAATGCCGGGTCGGTCATGGAGCGAGGCACTTCGTGCCAGTCGCCATTGGCGCACTGTCGTCCGCCGTTTTGGATCCAGCTGTTCCATTCGTAGTCCAGAGGAGGATAGATGTCGTTGAAGAAGTTAGCCTGTCCTCGGGTGGAAACGCCAAGACCAACGCAGGGGTTTGCCGGGTCGATCATGAAGTTGCCGAAGGGGTTGTTACCTTGCTTGCGCTGATAAGTTCCCTCTCGGAACGTGGATGCCGGGTTCTTAAAGATGTCTCGGTTCTTCGCATACGGGAAGATTCGAGCTGCGTTCACGTACCAGTGCGGCCAGTTGGTAACAGGCAACATGTCATCGTTGTCGGAAGCATAGATGATGCCTGCGGTATCGATGTTCTTCAGGTTGGAAAGGTCGGCAGTCTTCTTAGCAGCAAGCTTGGCTTGAGCGAATACCGGGAAGAGGATGGCGGCAAGAATCGCAATGATTGCGATAACTACGAGAAGCTCGATGAGCGTGAACGCGTTGCGTCGATTGATCATTAGTTTAGGCTCCGTGCATGTCCCAATCCAAACGCGGACTGGAGACTAGGCGCGAAACGATGGACGAGCATCGTCGATCGTCGGCCAGGATGATGGCTGTCTTTTGAGGTAGCAAGAATAATGCCTTGCTTCCCACTAAGCGCAATTTTCTGTCTGGTAGGGCGAAGAATGTGCTTCTTCCCACTAACAACGTCGATAACCTCGCGGCCGACAAGCGGCTTGAGCTCGGTTTGAGAGAAATCGATTTCCACCTCTTTGGGTGTATTGGATCGGTTGATCAGGGTGACGGCCGCATCGCTCTTCGTCGATCGAGCGAAAGCAAAAGTCTCAGAACGGTCGTCAGTCGAAAGGATCAGCGGCTTTCCGGATCGAAGCGCTTCGGAGGATCGGCGGGCCGCGATCAGCTTCTTGTAGAGTTGCAACGTGGAGTTCGACTCAACGACGAGATCCCATCTCATTCCACGTCGGTTGTCTGGATCTTCCCCGCCGACCATGCCGACTTCTTCGCCATAGTAAATCGACGGTACGCCAACCCAAGAAAATTGAACGATCGCCGCGAGATGTGCCTTGGAAGAGTCTTCATTGCATACGGTTAAGAACCGAGCCGTGTCGTGACTACTCAGCAGGTTGAAGAGATTTCGGGAGACTTGCGGGGCATACCGATAGTAGTTCGCCATCAGCTTTGACGCGAACATCGTCGGGGGCATCGTCTCCTTTGCGAAGAACTCGATAGAAGCCGTGCGGAAATCGTAGTTCATCGCCGAATCCCATTGGTCTCCCCCAAGCCACTGAGATGCATCGGTCCACACTTCGCCGAGGATCCAAGAATTCGTATTCTCTGACTTCGCAACTTTTCGAAGCTCTCGCCAAAGAGAGGAATCAACCTCGTTAGCGACATCTAATCGCATGCCATCGATTCCCTTCTTCAACCAGTACCTGCTGACATCGAGAAGCTCTTTCTGGACAGCCGACTCGGTGACACGCAGCTTAGGCATAGCTGGGAAGTTGGCCCAGGCGTGGTAGTTGGGAGGGTTCTGCACCTTAATTGGGAACGAATTCACCGTGTACCAGTTGCGATAGGCGCTCTGCTCTCCCTTCTCTCTGAGGTCTTTAAAGGCAAAGTGATTCACAGACGTATGGTTGAAAGCGAAGTCCAGAACCAACTTCATCGATTTCGCTTTAAGACCTTTGACGAGGGAATCGAACTCCTGGTTCGTTCCAAGATCTGGAGCAACCTTTCGGTAGTCGTCTGTGTCGTACCGGTGGTTCGATGGCGAGGCAAAAATGGGATTCAGATAGAGCGCATTGACGCCCAACTCGCTGAGATAGCCGATCTTTGATTGGATGCCCGCGAGGTCGCCACCCATTCGAGAGCGGTAGGTGGGCTTGGCTGACCAGGATTCCGTTCCCTCCAGGTCGTTTGCCTTTGTTCCATTCGAAAATCGATCGGGAAAGACTTGGTAAAAAACCGAATCCTCTATCCAGGATGGCGTTTGAAATACTCCGGCTTCCGAACGAACCGCTTGGCGGTTTGAATCCCCGAGTCCTTCTCGCCCCAAAAAGAGTTGTTCGGATCCCGACGTTAATTGGATTCGATACTCTCGCGTCTGATTCGGTAAGACGGCCTCAAACCATTCATACAGGTCATCCGACGTGACCGGCTGCGCTTTGTATGTGCCCTTCTCCGTCTGAACCTCAACCGCCTTTACGTCCTCCGCCCGAACGCGAACACGCACGTGAATTCCGTCTTTGTCCCGAGCAACGAATGGAATTGCTTGCCAGTGAGCGATTGCTTCGCGTGTGATGAGCGAATCGGATTTCGACGCAGGTGCATCGAACCACTCTGGAGCGACGACCAAAACGGAGTTGGTGTTTCCTCCACCGTCCGTTTCGTTCTTGGGGTTGATTGGATCAAGAATCCACTTGGAACCGTCGACCACAAATTTGTATCGGTGGGAGCCGTAAGGAAGTCGAACCTCCGTCGTCCAAGCCTTGCCGTCTTCCGACTTCATCGGGAGATTTTCCCGGTTCCAATCGTTAAAGGTTCCTGCGAGACAAACCGATTTAACTGGATCTGCGGTTCGGAAAACGAACTTGTGCAGTCGTGTTTCTGCCGGATTACCCAGAAGTACCGCTCCTACGAGGATCAGATTCATACCGTCCTCCCGTTTCGGGTCGAAGAGCCACGCTCCTTGAGCTCGACCGGAATGATCATGCGCTTCTCGCGGAAGGTTGCTTTGTTCTCGATTGTCCCCAGAAGCCGCCGAACGGCCTCGCCGACGATCCGTGGAATGTTGAGGCTCACGCTGCTCAGACCACCTTCGGTGAAATTGCAGTAGGCGGTGTCGTTGAACGAGATAATGCCGAGTTGATCCGGAATCGAGATACGTAGTTGGCGAGCGGCCATCACGACGCCGATCGCCATATAGTCGTCGAGGACCACAAAGGCATCGGGGCGGTTTGCCTGGGAGAGGGCTTCCAGAGCGTGGTTGTACGCGGTTTCTAGGCCAAATCCGGCGTGAATGACATTGATCGGCAGTTCGTAATCCTGAGCGGCGGCAACGTAACCGCAAATGCGATCTTCCGACACGGTGACCCCGCGGGGTCCAGCGAGCATCGCGATCCGCTTGTAGCCTTGATCGACCAAGTGCCTGGTTGCCAGTTCACCCGCAAAAACGTTGTCGTTGTCGACCGAAAGAATTCCTGAGAAGTCGCCCGGGTTCCCGATGAGAACGAATGGGAAGTTGTCCTCTTGTAACTTAACGATGCGTTCATCCCGCGCTTCAGACTCGACTAGGATGAGGCCGTCGACGCGCCGAGTTCGGAGCATCTCGTCATAAATTGCTTTGTGGCTCGTTCCTTCTGCAACGTGGTCGATGCAGAGGTGATAAGGGGTACCGCTGAGCTTATCGAGGATCGAACCGATCAAGTGGGCAAAGAACGGATCGTCGCCGATACCGCCTTCCGGTCGGTTGATGACCAACCCGATCAGTCCGGCGCGCTTACTTCGAAGGGCTCGAGCACGAACATCGGGTTTGTAATTTTGTTCGCGCATCACCCGCATCACGCGGGATCGAATGACTTCTTCAACGCGAGAATCTCCGGCAAGCACGCGGGAAACCGTGGCTTGGCTCACGTCCGCTAATCTCGCTATGTCTCGTTGAGTCACCCTCATTGGCACTCCGAATGCCTTGGACCATTCCAAGAATTCGTATTCTGCAGTTAGTTATACACGAGAATTCGTATTCTTCATAAAATTCACAGAATATTCTCGCAAAAAAATCGGGACACCCTTCAAAGAGTGTCCCGATTGTGTTCCTGATAACGAGTCTTTAGAGGTCGTATCGCTTGCTTCCGCCACCACCGTTGGGGTCTGCCCCGTCCGTGATTCGCTTCACAAACGTCACCAACTCCATCGGGTTAAAAGGCTTGGTCAAGTACATGTCAGCCCCGTAGTGATATCCCTCGAAAACGTCCTTGTCTTGCGCCTTTGCAGTGAGCATGATGACAGGAAGGTTCTCGGTCTCGGGGTCACGTCGCAGGCTCTTCAGAACCTCAAAGCCGTCCATGTACGGCATCATCACGTCGAGGACACAGCAGTCTGGTTTTTCGGCACGGATCTTTTCCAGACCCTCTTTGCCATCAAACGCAGTCACAACCTGGTACCCGTTGCGCTCGAGGTTGACCTGGATCAATCGCACGATATGTCGCTCGTCGTCACAAACCAGAATCTTTCGCGGCATTCAGTTCTCCTAAGGCTCGATTATAAGCGAACGAATCGTACCCGAACATATGCGGGCTTCGGTTCGCTCTCCCTAACATATATCATCTTGGCATCCTGAGGTGGAAAGGTAACCTCTTCTTCGTGAAACTTTGCCGGTTTGAACTGAAAAGTGAGCCCGGGACCTCCCGATCTGGAATTGTCTACAGTGGAAAGGTCTACGAAACGGACGGATCGCAACCTATTGCCATCCATGAAGCGGCCGACGTGCGACCGCTTGCTCCTATCGCGAGTGTGCCTTCCATTCGCTTCTTTTCTGCTTCAAACGAGGGTCGAGAGGCAGATGATTTGCCCTACAACTACGGCAATCCTGGTTCTATCGCCGGTCCTAGCCAAGTGATTGCAACTCCCGTGAAAGGTGTTGAACTCGCGGTCCTTCCCTATCTGGCTTGTGTTGTCGTTGACGGTGGATACCGATTGGACTTCGCCGAGGTGGACCGCGCAATTTTGGGATTCACCCTTATCAATGTCTTAACCGCATTCGATCTGAATCGACAGGATGAGGGATTGGGCTTCAATGGTCGCTCGTACGACCTTGGCGTTAACATGGGGCCCGTCATCACCACCCCGGACGAATTGGCGGATGTGGTGATCGATAGCGAAAGTGGCACCACGTATGCTCTCGGGTATTCGTTACGCGTCAACGGAGTCGACAAAGCGAAGGGTGACTGGGCAACGCTTGAAACCACCTTCCAAAGCGCCTTGGTTTCGGCGTCCTTGAATGCCACTTTGCGCTCCGGGGACGTCATAGCCATCGGTCCGCTCTTTTCTCCTGAACTTTGCGCGATCACACCGAGCGATGAAGTCTCGCTCAGCGTAGAACGACTCGGCGTCCTCTCGACGAAGGTTCTGACCGACCCCGATCTCTAATCCCATGTCTGAAATTAACGGAGTTCACAAATTCACTCTGGCCAACGGCGTTCGCGTTTTGGTAGAGCCATTCACCCACGTCCAATCTGCAGCGGTCGGACTGTGGTGCAAAACCGGCAGTCGGCACGAGTTCGATAACGAGGCCGGAATCACGCACCTTATCGAGCACCTGCTGTTTAAGGGCACTGGAAAGCGATCGGCGAAGGAGATCGCTGAGTCTATCGAAGGGCGCGGAGGCATGCTCAACGCCTTCACCGACAAAGAAAGCACTTGCTACTACTGCCGTACGCTCGCAGATGACACCGCAAACGGGATCGATGTCCTGACGGACATGATGACCAACTCGCTATTCGACCCTGAAGAGATCGAGCGCGAATCGGATGTTGTGGTGGAAGAGATCAAGCGATCTGAGGACGAACCCGGTGACCATGTCCACGAACTCCACTTAGGGCATCGCTGGGGAGATCACCCTCTTGGAAAACCGATCATCGGCACGCGAGAGTCGGTCAAATCGTTCACCCGGGATGACATCCTCCGGTACATGGACCGGCGTTACCGGGGAGAGAACATCGTCCTCTCGGTAGCCGGAAACGTGGATCCAGAGGCCATCCGTACACTGGCAGAAGCGACGCTCGGTTCTATACCGTCCGGAGTGACGGATGCACAGCCTTCGCGACCAGAGGGCACGGCAAAGGTTGTGCTGGAACCAAAGGACACGGAGCAAGTGCACTTCTGCATTGGGTCCGACGGCGTATCCATCTACGACGAAGACGAGTTCTTCACGCTTGGTGTCCTCGATTCCGCCTTGGGTGGCAGCATGTCCAGCCGAATCTTCCAAGAAGTTCGTGAGAAGCGAGGTTTGGTTTATTCCGTGGGAAGTTACACGCTCTCTTATGGTGCAGGTGGAGCGTTCACCGTATACGGCGGAACAAGCATGGAAAAATGGCCGACCGTTCAAGAAGTCATTCGCGCAGAGTTCGACAAGGTCATGGCGAATGGTCTGGATCCGGATGAATTGGAGCGCACAAAGACCAGTCTTCGCGCACACCTTATTCTAGCTCTCGAAGGAATGTCTAGCCGAATGATGCGAATGACCAAGAGCGAATTGCACCATGGTCGACACATCCCGATCGAGGAGACACGGGATCGAATCCAGGCTGTGACCAACGATCGAATTGTGGAGATGGCACGACGGTTGCTTGATCCGGCCAAGGTCAGTACCACTGCGATAGGCCCCTTTTAGTTTTCAGTTGATCCATGGCGCATATCGAAGCAACAAGGTTCCTTTACGCGGCGGCCAAGGCTAGATCGGAGGATGAACTTCTCAACGAACTTGCCTCGCTTTCGTCTCTGGTGAGCGAATCCGATTCTTGCGACATCATGTTTCGCGATAGCTCCGATGGCCTTGTTCTTCGGGCGAGTACGGTCGTTCCGGAACTTGTTCACCGGCTCAAACTTGGGAAGGGCATCGGACTGAGCGGCATGGCGCTGAGCGATGGGTGCTCCGTGTTTATTGGAACGGACGCGTTTAAGCATCCACGTTACGCGAAGTATCCGGGGTTGGATGAATCGGACAGCGGAAGCGTTGCGGCAATTCCCCTTCGCGCGCCCGATGGTCTGGTCTTCGGGGTCATCTTGTATCGGCGCACTCGTCCAACGGATTTCACGCCGAAGCGGAAGCGTGACCTGGAGGAGATCGCCGAACTCGTCTCGTTGACATTCAAGGTCTTCCGAAGCGGATTTCAGGTTGGCAACCAGTCGAATCGGCTCGGTGCGCTCAGTGAAGTCACTCGAACGATATCCAGCAGTCCCTACTTGGAAGAGGTGCTTCAACTGCTGGTGCACCTTACCGCGCAGCAGTTTAACTACAAAGTCTGCACGGTTCGACTCCTAGACCAGGCTCGGAACGAATTGGTTTTGCGAGCTACGCAGGCAACGGTAAAAGCCTATCAGCGGAAGCGGGCCATTCGGATCGGAGAGTCTTATGCCGGGCGAGCCATCGAAACCGGGCAAACAATCATCGTCCGCGATGTTCAGATTGCTGATGAATACATTGGTCACGACCTTGCGCGCGAGCAGGGACTGCGATCGATGATCTGCGTGCCGCTAGCAATAGGTGGTAAGGCCATTGGCGTTCTAAGCTGCTACACCGAAGAGGTAAGGGACTTCACAACGGACGAAATTCGAGCTCTTGAGACGCTTGCCAAACAAGCCGCTCTTTCAATCGAGAATGCGAAGTTGCAGGTCCGAGATACGCTGATGCAGGAGATGCACCACCGGGTGAAAAACAATCTCCAGCAGGTCGCTTCCCTTCTGCGACTCCAGATGAGAGCCGCTAACTATAAGTCGCTTGAAGAGGCGCTCAACGATATTCTCACGCGGATCTTGGCCATTTCGGCGGTGCATGACCTCCTCAGCCGAGAAGACCTTGATCACGTGGGACTGCGCTCGATCGCAGAGGCGCTGGTTCATCACCAACACTCTTCGCTTATCCTCCCGAACAAGAACATTCAGTTTGTCGTTCGCGGAGAAGAGGTCCGTCTCAACATGACTCAGGCAACTCAGATTGCTCTGGTTCTGAACGAACTGATTTCGAATGCGGTGGAGCATGGATTTGCCGCCACCGATGAGGGTGAGATTCACGTCACGGTCGAAGAGAAGGACGAGGAGGTTTCTCTTTGGGTCTCAAACAATGGCGACACCCTTCCGCCTAACTTCGATCTTTCCGGATCGAATAGCTTAGGGCTTCAAATCGTGAGTTCGCTAACTCGAACCATGGGCGGTAGGTTCAAAATGACCGATGTTCTGGGTTGGACGGTTGCAGAAGTAAAATTCCCCCGGCAAGGCGCTGAGTAAGCCGCCTAATCCTCCGGGGGAATAAAGGACGAACGGAATTAGTCGACGACGGAGACTTCGACCGCTGGAACTAGACCGATTCTTGCTCCTTCACTAAGCAGCAACCGAATGGCTTTCACCCCTTCCTCTCCCATATCGAGCGTTCGCTCGTTTACGTACATCCCAACGAACTTATCGCTGGTGGGAGTATCCATGCCCCTTGCGAACTGCAAGGCGTAATCAAGCGCCTTAGATCGTTCGGAGAGGCCCGCAGAGATGCTTTCTCGCATGCAGCGGCTTACCTCCACGACAACATCTTCGCCAAGATCTTTGCGAACAACGTTCACGCCCAACGGAAGCGGGAGCCCCGTTTTCTTGTTCCACCAGACGCCCATGTCTGCAATGAGATGCAGGCCGTCACGTCCGTACGTCAGCTGGCCTTCGTGAATAATCAGGCCGACCTTGTACTTGCCCTCTTGAATTGCAGGGATGATCTCGTCGAAGGGGACGACTTCAAACTTGAGATCGGCGTTGGACCCAAATTGGTCTTCGAAGAACAGGTTCAACTGCAAGAACGCCGAGGTGAGTTTGCCAGGAACGGCGATGGTGATGTCCTTGAGACTTTCAACGGAAAGCGGTTCCGAAGAAACGAGCATCGGACCATAGCTGTCTCCAAAGGAGCCGCCATGGCGGAGAAGCGCGTACTTGTCTGCAACATACGCAAAGGCATGCACCGAAACCGCGGTCGACTCCAACTTGCCCTCCATCGCCCATTCATTGAGCGTTTGAATGTCACGGAGGATATGTTCAAATTCGAGTTCCGTCTTCACTTGTCCATTAGCGAGGCCCCAGAACATAAAGGCATCGTCGGAGTCGGGAGAATGCCCGAGACGGATGAGTTTGGTGTCGGTCACATCTTTAGTGTACGCGCCAAGGAAACCCGATTGCTTCGAAGTTTCAATTTTTATCGAAACTTCGTGACAAGCCAAGTTGAACGATGTCTCCCTCGTAAAATAAGCTCGTGCCGCGGAAACCGCTGATTTCACCCACCAAGATCACCACCTACCTTGCATGCCCGGTGAAGTACGGATGGACATATCTGGACCCGCGCGGCAAGTGGTACCTGAAGTCGAAGAGCTACTACTCGTTCGGGTCGACGCTGCACAAAGTTCTGGAGAGGTTCCACGATGCTTCGGATACTGGAGTCACGACGGTTGGCGAGGCGCTCACGCTCTATGAAGACTCTTGGATCGACGCCGGCTATCAAAGCGCAGAGGAGATGGCAGAAGCCTTCGGCGAGGGCAGACTGATCATCGAAAAGCACGTTGCGGAAACTCTCGAGCGAAAAGATGAGACGAAAACTCTCTTTGTGGAGCACACCGTCAAAATGGAGTTTGAGAAGTTCGTTCTTCAGGGGCGTATCGATCGTATTGATGAACTCCCGGATGGCACTCTTGACATCATAGACTACAAATCCGGCCGTTCCGGTGTAACCGTTGAAGACGTTTCCGCCGATTTGGCGATGAGTTGCTATCAACTGATCCTCCAAGAGCGGTATCCCGACCGAAAGATTCAGTCCACAATCCTTGCGCTCCGATCGGGGCAGCGGGCATCGAGCTCCCTTTCGGCTTCGGATATGCAGGTTTTCAAAAGCGACATCGAGTGGATCGGGAACGAGATCATCTCCACGCAACTCTCTGATCACGTCCCGACGCAGAAACCCCTCTGCCCGAATTGCGATTTCCTACCTCTCTGTTCGAAAGACCAACGCTGGATCGATGGTTGATCGACTGATCGAGTTCTAAAGCTTCTCGATCCAAGCTTTGAGAAGGTCTTTCATTTCGCTGAGCCGCACCATTTGTGCCTGTTGCAAGAACTGCTCCTCGTCCCAGTCCCTGCCGGTTTTGAATCTCCAATATGACCTCCAGGCTGGGCTCCCAATCGTTCCCGACTCGGTGTCTTCGGGGCCTACTTGGAGGTAACTGAGAGCAAGAATCCCGCGGACCCCGCTCTCTAAAAGTTTGGTTGCACGAGTGAGATCCGCCTCAGAGAGCTCGTCGATGGCTTTGAGCAGCGCGTCCTTGATTGCGGCGCGATCCGCTTTGGCGTCGCCCCCCCATTTCAGTCGGACCATCCACCCCTCAGGCACCGCAGAGAGCAAAGCCTCTTGTCGATAAGTCATTTGCAGCTTCTCGCGCACGACTCGGAAGAGTAGGGCCTCTTTACCGTGCCCCAAAATTGAAAGCCCGACGAACACGGCGGCGAGATTGGGATCGGACTTTGGGAGCAGTCTCGTGGGCGCGACTTCGACATTCCCTGGGTTGACCTGGGGCGGTGTGATCCGTCGTTCGCGAACATAAGGCTCCTGACGAACCGGTGTAGGCCACGAGATGGGGCGAGAGGTCCACCGAGTGTTTAGAGAACCTTCAGGCAGCGCGGAGAAGACATGAATGGTCGGCCGATTGTTACTGACAAACCATCGCCAAAAGGCACGCGCATCCTCCATGGTTACGGCGTATGCCCCTGAATCTCGACGAAGTTCGAGAGATTCCCAGGGATCCTCGGAACTCCGAAAGGCCTGGTCGATCGACTTGTCCAGTTCCGATTTGAGAAGCGTTGGTCGAAGCAGGATGGACTCGAGAAGCGAGTACCCTTCCGACAAATCGTCCTCCGAAACGGCAAAGGCGATCCGAATGTGATCCGAATTGAGGTGAACGGTGGGGGGTGACCAGTTGCGCACCACGCGTTTCATCTGATTGGCGGCAAAGTTCTCGGTGCCTTGAGGGATGGTTCGACAGATAAGCTCCAACAGCCAGCGCCGATGTTTAGGAACCTTGTCGGTCGGCACAATGCACTCGATCTGCACGTTCTCGCCGATCGCTTTCATCGGAACAATAGGCGGTCGCGGATCGTTATTCGCTTGCCCAACGGCAAATAGGATCAGGACGGAAGGATGAAGCAGTGTCATAGAGAGATCCCTGCTTTCCAGCGCTCATGAGCCAGGGTTATGTCGCTCCGCGTTGCTTGCCGAAGCGTGGTGAGAAGGTCCTTGGGCGAGAGCGCTGGATTTGTCAGCATCAGGATTCCGCGGAGTTCCGCCATTCTGCTCGGAGACCCTTCGAAGGATTTCAACCAACGCTGAAGGGCGGCCTGCAAAGTTGAGGGGTCGGTACAGGAGGGATCTTCCATCACAGTTTCGATCGCCTTTTGAATCGACCGCCCGGAGTAAACCGTCATCACCGACGGTCTCCCAGAGGGTTGTATGAATGCGGCTGAGTCGGGGGTTTGCATGGCGGCAACCAGACCAATGGCTATTCCTGCAAGTCCAGCGGGGCGATCGATTGGCTCGATCCGTGCGGAGAACGCCCTATCCCCTCGAGTGGCGACGGTTGTTTGCACTCGCTCGCGCAGCGGCTTTTGAGTCCCAGCCGGGAGGGATTCGCCAATGCTCGCTAGAATCCGCGCCGTCCGATCGAGGTCGAAGTCTCCGACCGCAACAAGGACGATGCTGCTCCCCTTCAGCATCTGCCGCCAGACCCCTTCAAGTTCCTCGGCAGTCACCGATGCGAGACCTTGAGGGTTGCCAAAGGGATCAAGCCCCGATTCATCGAAGAGCGTGGTCCATGCTGAAGCAGAGAGAAGCTCGTCTTTACGACGAAGAGCCGCCTCATGCGCAATGATCTTCTTTTCTCGTTCGACCATTTCCGCGGAGAACTTAAGAGGGGTCAGCGTTCGGCGCAGGGCGTCTAGCCCGATCTCTTCCAATCCCCTGGGGACCACTATCTCAAAGCGCATCCAATCGCGAGAAGTAGAGGGAATCAAGCCACCACCCGCACCTTCTAAGAAGGAATCCAAAGAGGGGATCGAGCGAGCAGCTACATGTTCGAGCAAATGTCGTCGACCGTGTTTGTCGGTCGTATCTTCCGTGCCCGCAGCCGAAAAGAAGACGTTGATCGACGATTGTTTCGCGCCGGGAAAAGTTTGAGACAGGCAAACCGCTCCGTTCGGGAGAACCCTGCGTAGTGCTGGGGCGATCTGACTTCCCTGCTTTGCCAAGACGGGTTCAGGGATCCCACCCGTTAGAAGGGTGCTCGCCAAAAGAAGCGCCACTGTCATGCGGTTACATTATCGCTAATCGCGTGACGATCCCAACGACTCTACCGATTACTCCTCGACCTGCCCGGTAAACTTTTGGCGCGATCAGAGGTGAAGTGATTCTCGTAGAGCCATCTACGAAGCGCGGTTCCTCCGTTTCGGCTCAAGGAATAAAGATGGTTGTTGGAGTCCCACGAGAAGTCAAAGAAGATGAATATCGCGTCGCTCTTACCCCCGCAGGGGTGATGACGCTTCGAGAGCAAGGGCACACCGTTCTGGTCGAGTCGAACGCCGGCGAAGGCACTTACCTTACGGACCAGATGTACCGTGATGCGGGCGCGGCGATCGTGGACGTGGACACGGTTTGGGCAAAGGCGGACATGATCGTAAAGGTCAAAGAGCCCCAAGAGAGCGAATATGCTCGGATCCAACCGAATCAAATTCTCTTCACCTATTTTCACCTTGCGGCAGACGAGGATTTGATGCATGCAATGGTGAAATCCAACGCCTACTGCATCGCTTATGAAACCGTACAGCTGCCCAATGGTTCGTTGCCCCTCCTCACTCCGATGAGCGAAGTAGCGGGTCGGTTGAGTATTCAACAGGGTGCCAAGTTCCTTGAGCGACCGATGGGAGGTCGCGGCGTCTTGATGAGCGGCGTGCCGGGAACTCATCCCGCAACCGTAGCCGTTATTGGAGCAGGCGTCGTTGGAATGAATGCGACCCGGGTTGCGGCGGGATTTGGAGCGTTGGTTTACGTTCTGGATGTCAACCTGGAGCGTCTTCGCTACATCAACGATGTTTACGGAGACAACGTCATTACTCTGCACTCGAACCCGGCTACGATTCGACAGATTCTTCCTTTGGTCGACCTGTTGATCGGTGCGGTTTACCTTACGGGCTCACGAGCTCCGGTCTTGGTGTCTCGCGAAATGCTGGGGCTTATGAAACCGGGCTCGGTGATCGTCGACGTTTGTGTGGACCAAGGCGGTTGCTTTGAGACCACGCACCCAACAACGCACAAGAATCCGGTCTACACAGTAGACGGCATTCTCCACTACGCGGTGGCGAACATGCCGGGAGCCGTTGCAAACACGAGCACCTACGCGCTCACAAACGCCACGCTCCCCTATGTGGTTCGGCTTGCCAATAAGGGCCTTGCTGCTCTGAAGACCGACGAAGCGCTCCGAAAAGGACTGAACATTGCCAACGGAAAGGTGACGCTGAAAGCCGTCGCCGATCAGTACGGCTACGACCACCACTCCGCCGATCAAATTCTGGAAACCCTGAACGCATGAAAACCTCACTCTTCTCACTAGGCGTTGCTCTGTTCGTCATCGGAGCCGGATCGGCGAACGCGCAGATCACCAAGCAAGGCGACCGATACTCTTTCCGACTGGGTCTCAAGAAGGGGATGAAGTTCACCCTCGAGACAGTGAGCGAGGTCACTATGTCGCCCGGGCAACCGCCGATGAAGATGAACCTGCCGGTGAAGTTCCGCGTCCTTGACGTCAAGAACGGAGTCGCGAAAGTGGAGATCGAGTCGACCAGTCCCATGGGCAACGGGAAACCTCAGAAGTCGGTTCTCAACGTCAAGCCAAATGGACAGCTGGACGGTGCTGCAGGCCCGGCTTCCAATGCGTTCATTATCCCTTCGAAGCCCCTGAAGCCGGGTGAGGCGTATCGTACGCAAACGAGCATGGGCGCGGGTGGAGGTCCTGGTGGAAACGCGGACGTAACCTACATCTTTCGCGGCGTACAGACAGTGGCCGGCAAACAGGTAGCGGTATTTGACGTTCGAATGGCACTCACCGGCATGATGTCTATGCAGGGTGCGGGCAAGCAGTACATGTCTGTTGCTGATGGCATCGTAGTCTCGTCTGACCTAACGCTTACCGTGAATTTGACCAAGGAGCAGCGCGAGGCTCTTGCAAAGCAGGGTCAGAACATGAGCAAGGTCGGCACCAAAGTGACCGTTCGCCGCAAGTAAACCGTGACCGTCAAGATTCTGAGATATCCGGAGAGCCTTTTACAGGCTCTCCAATGCCATCCTGGCATCGATTTGTCGGGGGCCGTCGACGGCGCGAGCCTTGAGTTCCACAGCAACCGAGATCGTTCGGTAGCCATTGCTTCCGGTGCGCAGAGTCTTCCAGAGATCGGCGGTCTCGTGGAGTTGATGGACAACAACCCGCTCGTCTGTGCAGACCACGCCTGGGTGCCTGATGAAGCGACTACTCTTCTTCTCGCCGCATTCGGACCGATTGCGCTTTCGGGGCTTGTTCTGGAGGCTCCTTCGGTGCTTACGAATGCACCGATCGTAGCCGAAGCCATCGAGAGCGGTCTCGAGTCGATCGGATGGAGCGAGGGCGTGACGCTTGCGGCCGTTCCCGACGATATGGGGGACGTTTACGCGCTGACTTGTCTTGCCAAGGTCTCCGCCCCGGACGACTGGGAAGAGTTGGACGATATCTACGAAGAGCGTTACCAAAAGGCTCTTTACATCCGACGCGATGAAACTTCCGATTGGACGCCGGATCTAGTCCGAGCAAAGAATGAGATCGTCTATCGTCTTCGGCTCACTCTTGGCGAAGGAGAAGGCTTGCTCTCCATCATGGTGATGGGGGACAGGCTGGGTCGATGCGGGCCAAAGGCCGCCATTCACATGCTGAATGTGATGGCAGGCTTTGAAGAAAGCCTCGGAATCAACTAACCGAGGCTCCACTTCCATCTTCGAGTTACGGGGCGATGCCCTTAACGGTCACTTTGACAGAGTATAGGCCTTTCCTTGCCGTGACATAGAGCGTCTTGCCATCTCTTGAAAAGCACAAGTTGGATGGCGTCTCCGGGAATTTGATGACTTCTAGAATCTGTCCCTCGGGAGAGATGACGTTCACTCCGTTTCCACTTGCCGACCAGACTCTTCCTTCCGAATCTACTCTCAGCCCGTCCGGCCCCGGAGTTTCCACGAAGACCTTTCCAGGTCCCACTTTGCCATCACGAAGAACCTCGAAGCTACGAATATGTCCCTTCGCCGAATCCGCGACGTAAAGGACCTTCTCGTTTGGTGAAAGCACGATGCCGTTCGGTCGGCTAAAGTCGGCTGCTAGCAGCGTCGTCTTGCCCTCTGCAAAGAGATAGACTCCGTTGGCTGCTTGCTCCTGCTGATTAGGTCGGATTCCATAGGGAGGATCTGTGAAGTAGATCCGACCACTTTTGGAGATGTACACGTCGTTGGGGCTATTGAGCTTCTTGCCTTCGAATTCGGAGACTACGTCGGTCACCTTCCCGGACGCGTCGGTACGGGTGACTTTGCGGCTCCCATGCTCGCAAGTCACAACGTTGCCGGCTCGGTCAAGGAAGTTACCGTTCGCGTTGTCGCTGGGCTCCCGGAATACTGTCACCTTGCCGTCTTTAAGGCTGTATATCTTGTTAGCCGGGATATCGCTGAAGATCACACGGCCATCTCTGAGCATCAGGGGACCCTCTGTGAAGATGTACTCACCGGGCTCTTTGACGATGGAGGCACCGGGTGCGACGAAGGACTCCGCTCGTAGAACGGCGAGCGCAAAAACCGTAGTTGCCAGCATGGCTCACTTTACCGGGTCTGATTCAAATGAAGGCATGTCTTACTCGGTGGGTTTATCAAGATCCAAAACCTTGCGCGGCTTCTTTTCTTCTTCCACGGCTTGGATGTCTTCTTTACTCCCGACCAGATAGTCGGCGCCTGCCCCTCCGACTTTTTCCCAGACACCCTTCTCTGCTCGCTTGTACTTGGTGAATCCTAGCTTTGCGGCCTTATCCTCTCCAGTGTCGATGGCGAGCTGAAAAGTTGCGCGACTCACAACCTTTTTGACATCGAGGCCACAGTACGGGCAGAGCTTAAGCGGCTCGTCATGAATGCCCTGAATCACTTCCACACGCCCATCGCACATGTAGCAAATGCGATCGTCTGGTTCGTATTCGTAAATCGGCATTGTTAAACGTCGTTATACGCCAAGATCAGGGTGTCGATGCCAGATATCTCGATTTCTCAACATGCGGAGATTTCCGATCTCAATGATCGAATCGTGGCCTGTCGCGCATGCCCTCGCCTTGTGGAGTGGCGCGAGAGGATTGGGAACGAGAAGCGAAAGAGCTTTGAGACGGAGCAGTACTGGGCAAAGGCAGTGCCGAACTTTGGCGATGTTCAAGCGACGCGACTCATTGTAGGGTTGGCGCCTGCCGCCCATGGCGCCAACCGAACCGGGCGAATGTTTACCGGAGATCGAAGTGGAGACTGGCTGTATCGTGCCCTACATAAGGCTGGAGTGGCGAGTCAGGCGGAGTCTAAATCGGCCGACGATGGATTGGTATTGTCCGACGTTCTCATCACTGCTGTTTGCCACTGCGCTCCACCAGATAACAAACCACTCCCCGAAGAGATAAGAACCTGTTCTCCATTCTTTCAGGAATTGTTGGAGGCGAGGGACTGGCAATCCATCCTCTGTTTAGGGAGTTTGGCGTGGGATCGGACACACCGAACCCTAGGGTCAAAGCCTCCCAAATTCTCCCATTGCGCTGAGAGCAGAATCGCAACAGAACGAAATCAGGTCCGAATCGTTGGGTCGTATCATCCTTCGCAGCAAAACACATTCACGGGTCGTTTAACAGAGCCCATGTTGGATGAAGCCATCCGAATATGGTTAAAAGGCTAACTTGCGCTTAGGCCCTTTGGCAGGGAGATGACCGAACCTCTTTGAATGCCCTGCTTCTTCGCTTGACCGTACATCAACTCGATCACGTAACGGTAATCGCCTCCAGGCGGGAGCGGCGTCTCGTTTCCTGCGACCCCTCGGTGAACAGACACGACCTTCCCTTTCTCATCGACGTACAAGATGTCGATATCGAAGGTGCAGTTCTTCATCCAGAAGCCACGCAGGCCGTCGTTGACCTGTGTTTCTCGAAAGACAAAGAGCATCCCCTCTAGGGGCTTTACATCACCCGGCCGAAGGAACATCATCCCCTCTTGACGCTTGGAGTCGGTATCCATCAGCCAAAGCTTGTAAGTGTCCTTTCCAAGCTTGACCTCTGCGATTTTCAGTTCGTTGAGCTGATTGATTCGAGAAGGGTTGTCGGATCGATCAAATGGTTTTTCCGCGGTTGAAGTTCCGCCGCTTTTGCCCACGTTTGCCGAGACGGTCGACTCGACTTGCTTCTGGTCGGTAGACGCAACGACGACGGGTTTATCGCGATTCTCCTCACCCGCCGCGGTAGTCGTTGGCTGGCACCCACTAACACCGAGTAAGCAAACCGCAAGCAGACCAGATAGGACGGAAAGCCTTCCTTGCCTCATGCTTCGCCACGTCCGCTGTAGGAAGGCATCTTGGCCTCGTACTCACCAATCTGATCGGAATGAACGAGCGTGGTTCCAATCAAGTCAAGTCCGTTCACCAGCGCATGCTTTGTCGCGGGGGCGATGTCGAATCCGTATTCACGAGTCCCGACAACTTTTTGATTAGGAAGATCGACCACCACTTCGGCGCCTTGGCCAAGGGCAACCAATTCTGCGTGGGCTTCCGCGTCGACTTCAACTAGCAGCATTCCGCAGTTAGCAGCATTCCCGCGGAAAATATCGGAATAGCCGGGTGAGTCTGGATCTTTCCTAGCGATCACTGCCTTGAATCCTGCTTGTTGGATGGCCCACACGGCGTGCTCTCGTGAAGATCCGCACCCGAAATTCGTTCCGACCAGCAAGATGCTTGCACCGGATGCCTCAGGGAGATCAAGAGGAAATTCGGGACCCCTAACATCGCTGAAGAGAAGCTCTCCAAACCCGACTTTACTGACTCGGGATAGGAATCGGGCAGGGATGATTCGATCGGTGTCTACGTGATCCTCGTTGTAGATCGCGAGACGTCCTTGGTATGTGGTGAAGCCTTCCACACTTTTAGTTTGTCACAGGTCCATAATCCTTGCATCGATGCCTGACGCAATCCCTGGAACGACTACTCGATTCAAGCCGCTGGTGAAGGAAATCCTCGGCGATCTGGAGACGCCTTTAAGTGCGTACTGGAAGCTTGCGCACGATTCCAAGTATTCGTTCTTGCTTGAATCGGTGACCGGAGGCGAACGGTTAGCCCGCTACTCTATCCTCGGGGTGCGGCCTAAGCAGGTCATTCGAACAAAGGGCGCTAAGGTGCAGATTGAATCCTCCGAGGGCACGGTGTCACAAGAACTAACGCCTGGATCGGACCCGCTACATCTTCTGAAAGACCACCTAGAAGCCATGGGGCATGTGGCAGAGAGTTTTGGTCACTTTGCAGGCGGAGCCGTTGGGTTGATGTCTTACGATATCGTTCGATTTTTCGAGAAACTGCCCGACAACCAACTGGATGATTTGAACATCGATGACCTGGCGATGATGCTTGCGGAGGCGGTCGTTGTTTTCGATCACGCCAAGAACATCATCCGAGTGGTGGTTCTGCAAGACGAACGTTTCCCAGAGGTCGCGGAAGCGGAGATGGATTTCATCTTGAGTCGGTTAGACGGTCCCCTTCCCACTCTGCCCGAACCCACTCGCTCTGAGCACGTTGTGTCATCCAACGTTTCTCAGGAGCGCTACGAGGAGATGGTGAAGACGATGAAGGAGTACATCACCGCCGGGGACGGTGTGCAGATGGTTCCAAGTCAGCGGTTCGAAACGTCCTGCGACGTTCATCCGGTACTGGTCTATCGAGCTCTACGATCACTCAATCCGTCTCCGTACATGTTTCTACTTCGATTCGGCGACTTCGATCTGGTGGGGGCTTCCCCCGAGCTCATGGTTTCCTTGCATGGTCGAAAGGCAAAGGTGCGTCCTATTGCCGGAACCCGGTGGAGAGGGCAAACCATTGAAGAGGATGATGCCCTCGCCGCAGAACTGCTTGCGGATGAAAAAGAACGAGCTGAACACATCATGCTCGTAGACCTTGGGCGTAACGACCTGGGTCGAGTCTGCGATTGGGGATCGGTTAAGGTCGACGACCTGATGGTGATCGAACGCTACAGCCACGTGATGCACATAGTGAGCGAAGTTACGGGTGAACTCAGGAACGAGATGGACGCCTACGATCTCGTTCGGGCAACGTTCCCGGCGGGGACGGTCAGCGGCGCCCCTAAGGTGCGGGCCATGCAGATCATCGATGAGTTGGAACCAACTCGGCGAGGGTCCTATGCGGGAGCCGTGGGGCTGATCGACTTAAAAGGAGACCTAGACACCTGCATTGTGCTGCGGACAATCCTTTTGAAGGACGGGAAGGCATATGTGCAAGCAGGCGCCGGAGTGGTCTTTGACTCCGACCCGACGAAAGAGTTCGTGGAGACCCAGAACAAGGCCAAGGCACCGCTTAAGGCGGTCGAAATGGCGAAGCAAGGGATCCGCTAGGCGATCTTCATTTCACGAAGGATGCGATCAAGACGGTCGTCGTCGTAGGCGTCCATTTTGGAGGCTCGATCCTTTTCCATCGCGGCTTCTGCGAGCTGGTCGTTCGCTTCATACAAGGCTTCTAGCAAGCCGTAGTAAAGGTTGTTTGCAGGATCCAAGTCGCTTGCGAGTCGCACCGACTTGATCGCTTCGGCTTTCTTCCCTGCCCTCCAAAACGCCACTGCGGCGCGCAGAAGGTAAAGATCATCTCCAGGGCTCAGTTCGATGGCAGCCTTGAACGATTCGAGTGCCTCGTCAAAGCGCTCAAGCCGAATTTGAAGGTCTCCGGTCCAGTAGTGGTAGAAAGCGTCCTCGGGACTGTTGAGAACTGCTTGCATTGCACTTAGCAACGCTTCCTTTGCGTATCCGGCTTCCAGCAAGGTTTCCGAAAGTTTGAAGTGGATGAACGCATTCTGGGGTTCCAAGGCGATTGCGCGCTTGAGTTCATCGATCGAATCTTGGAAACGTCCGTAACGCCGCAGGACGTCGGAGATGCCAACATGCGGCTCCGCATGCTCGCCCGCGATTTTCAGTGCGGTCTGATACTGCCGCAAAGCCTGCGGAAAAAGATCGCCGTATTCGTACACCCCGGCAAGGTCTACCGAAGAGGCAAATGCTTCGTCCTTTTCGGCTCCTTCTGACTGCTCAACGGCTCGGCGATAGTGCTCCACCGCCTCTTCGAATCGACCGTCTGCCAGCGAGGCTTTCCCGAGCTCTCGACTTTCCGACGCATTTTCACCCACCTTTCCGGATCGCTCCTTCGCCTTCTGAAGGGCGGCAGGGCTTAAACCGAACAGTTCTGCAATCGCGTCGAAACTTTGACTCACATCCCTATTGTACGGCCTGATGGGTGAGGCTTGCTTCGGAAGAAGGGCTAGCGTTGCGCCGGACGAATGGTGAGAGTTGCGGGATAGCTACTGCCGCTCAACGGGATCGTGTCGATCCGCACTTCCCGCTTCTCTCCCGCCTTCAGAGTGAAAACGGCGATACGCTTTTCCTCCTTCGCTTTGATGCGGTCGTAAGAAACGGGCTTACGATCGACTAGAAAGACGCCCGCGCTGTATCCAGCGCTCGCTTCATAAACGATCTCAATCTTTGCGGCGGTGTCCAGCGGGTTCTCAATGACTGCCGTCACCAAGTAGCTGACTCCGAAGTTGCCATCGAGTTTGGAACCTTCCGCCGCGTTGCCAATCGCCTTCTGACCGATCCGGACCACTGACCATCTTGCACCGACTCGGTATGAGACCGTTTCGGTTCGGAGTGGGTTCGGGAAAACTTCCTTGGAGAGCATATAGTTCTCCTTATCCCAGGGTCGAATTTCGGGCGTTCCAACCTCGTGCCAAGGCGTGTTGCTGGTCAGCGCCGCAACCCACTTAGGCTCGATTTCAAACGCGGGAAAGGCATCGGTCCGTACGAGCAGAGTTTGAGTTCCCTCAAGATGGCGAATGGAGCACAGACCACTTCCCGTTTGTCCCTGTTTCAGTCTGCGGAAGGAGATAGGCAACGTCGATCGAGGAGGGATGGTAATGACCTGCCCGCTCTCATAAGCGATTCCTCTGAGGAATTGCTCTCCAGCGCGAAAACCTGCCTGGACGGGGTCACCGAAAGGTGGAGAGTCGCCCGGAATTAAGTGAACGGTGACGGGCTCGTCAGAATTATTGATCGCACTGGTGCGAAGGATGATAGGAGCCCTCACATCGTTTAGGTGGTGATACAGGAGTCGAGCCGATTTTTTGGGTTCCAAGATCGCGGCAAAGAGCGGTCCGAACCCCTGTACTCGCTCGGGATTATTCGAATACCAGAGTTCCTCGTCGGCCCTGGTTTCAAGCCCGACATTCTGGACGTTCACTCGAATGGTTTCGGAAACGGGCACGGTCCCAGACGCCCGAACATCCACACGCACGTTCACCTGAGCGCTACCACCCGGCACAACCGCGGGAATATAACCGATCTCGAATTTGAGTTTCGACTCGGGGACTCTCTCAATCGATTCTTTCAGCGCCCGGTCAATCGCCGTTCGAATTGTTCCGGGTTGAGCAGGCTTGCCCGTAACTTTGGCAACCAGGGTCTGCGGGAGTTGGGCAGCAAGGGGCCGTACAGACACCTGAAGTTTCTTCGTGTAGCCGGTGGCAATCACTTTCAGAGTGGTTTCGCCCGGACGGAGTCCAGAAACCAGAACACCCCAAGATGTTCGGTTCACGGCTATAACATCGGGATCTGCGCTTGAAACGGTCGCGGAAGCCGCAAGAGGCCCTTTGATTGAGACGGATGTCGCTTTACCGACGGCGATCAGGGGCAACTCATCGGGTACTCGAAGCCCGGGCGTGCGAAATGCCTCTTTGAGTGATTTCACCCACGACTTTGCCAGAGTCTCTGGCGTGGTTCCTTGGGCTTTAGCTTCTTCCAAGGTCGCAACGGCGACGGTCCCCTTTCGATTGACAATCTGAAAAGCGGGCTTTCCTGGAACGATCTTTAGTCCTGCCAGCCCCGCTTCTTGCAGGCGATTCGCCGAGATCACAACCAATTCGTTGGGAAGGAGGTTTCCTCTTGGTTGAGTGAATTTGAGGACCCTGGTGCCATTAACGAAAACGGTTGTCCCCTCACTAAGAACGACCGCGGCTTGCGCTGAAGTAACAGCGAAGAGGAGTACGAGCACGAGAGCGAGTCGTCGGAGAATGCCTTCCATGGATTTCGAACCGTCCGAGGAAAAAAAACAGGAGCCAGACTGAGTCCGGCTCCTGAAGAGTCTAACCTAGATTCGCGCGTCGCTGTTTGCTTAACTTTGCCAACGAACCAGGTTCAGCTCGCTCGGCACTCCTACATCGGAGTGCTTAGGCACCACCCGTACGGTGTAGCCTTGGTGTCCAAGCCTATCGCACACCACGTTGCAATGGAATCGGTGCTTGGTTCCGTCCGAATCGGCGAGTTCGCAGTCGAGTCCAGCGGTATGGACGAGCTCGCGATTCGGGCCCACCTTTCCGCTTACAACCTGAACTCGTACATCCTCGGGCCGGAGGTCAGCTAGTTCCACAACCACTTCGACGCGGAAGGTGGAACCAACCGTGTTCGAGTTGTTGACATTGTCCTTTACCGAGAGCACCTGGACGCGCGGCCAGTTGGATTTGATCCTTTGACGCCAACCAAGAGCATTCTTGGTTGCCTCCAAGCCGTTCTCGGTCATTCGCTTAAAGTTGAACGCCGCTGGGACGTAGTAGCGATCCGTATAGTCTTGGACCATCCGAGCGGTTGAGAAGAACGGTGCGTGCTCCTTCAACGATCGCTTGATCATTTGAATCCAGCCCACAGGAATTCCCTTATCCACGCGGTGGTAGAAAACAGGGCTGATCTCGTGCTCGATCAAGTGGTAGAGGCTACGGGAGTCCAACCAGTCTTGGTGACCGTAGTCGTCCACCGTTGACCGGTCGCCAATCGACCACCCAAGTCCAGGTTTGTAGGCCTCATCCCACCAACCGTCAAGGATCGAGCAGTTCAGACCACCATTTGGCACAACCTTCATGCCGCTCGTGCCAGATGCTTCATACGGCCGACGCGGGTTGTTGAGCCAAAGGTCAACGCCCTGAACAAGCCGGCGCGCGACCTGCATGTCGTAGTCCTCAAGGAACACCATGCGGTTGCGGGCGCCCTCATGATTGATAAAGTTCACGAGGTCCTGAATGATCTTCTTGCCTGCTTCATCGCGTGGGTGCGACTTGCCCGCAATGACGATCTGGATCGGTCTTTCAGGGTGGAAGAGAAGCTGCTTCAAGCGCTCTCTATCAGAAAGCATCAGCGAGCCTCGCTTGTAAGTGGCAAAGCGTCGAGCGAACCCAATCGTCAGCACTCGTGGGTCGAGAATGTTGCTGACAAAGTTCGAATCGGGCTTCGCAAAGCTCCGCCGCTCCAAATCTTTGCTCAGCTTGCGACGGGCAAATCGAACGAGTTCTCCACGCAAGTTCTCGATTTCCGCCCAAAGTTCCTCGTCCGGAATCGAATCAACCTGTTCCCAGTTTGCGGGGTCGGAAGGATTCCGGCGCCACCCTGTGCCGAGATACTCGTCAAAGAGGTTTGCCATCCGGCGACTGACCCACGTGGACGTGTGGATTCCGTTGGTGACCGCGCCGATGGGCACCTCATCTTCAGGATATTCCGGCCATCGACCTGCAAACATTCCCCGCGAAACCGCGCCGTGAAGTTGCGCCACGCCATTGACGTGATTCGAGTTCTCCATGGCGAGAATCGCCATGTTAAAGGACTCTGCTTGGTTTTCCGGATTGGTGCGTCCGAGCTTCAGGAACGATTGGAAGTCGAGGCCAACTTCATTGGCGTAGGTCGTCATGTACCGCTCCAAGAGACTCGGATGGAACAAGTCGA
Source organism: uncultured Fimbriimonas sp. (assembly GCA_964471545.1). Lineage (GTDB taxonomy): Bacteria > Armatimonadota > Fimbriimonadia > Fimbriimonadales > Fimbriimonadaceae > Fimbriimonas. The sequence goes on from CAYYJX010000007.1 coordinate 47,682, forward strand.
AACCAGCCGGAACCGGCGTGTGAGTGGTGAAGACGTTGGCTCCGACCGTCGCTTGGCGAGCGGTTCGGAAGTCCGTACCTCGCTCCTTCATGAACTGACGAATGCGCTCGATGGAAAGGAACGCGGCATGTCCTTCATTCATGTGGCAAACAGTCGGCTTGATTCCAAGAGCTTCAAGAGCCTTTAGGCCACCGATGCCGAGGATGATCTCTTGCCGAATGCGCATTTCTTCATCTCCCGAATAGAGAGAGTCGGTGATGCCCTGGTCGTTCGGAGCGTTCTCAAGGACATTGCTGTCCAGAAGGTAGAGGGGGATGCGACCAACGTCGGCCTTCCAAACTTGGCAACTGACGATGCGATCCGGGAACGGAACCTCGATACGAATCGGCGACCCATCCTCTTTTCGCATCAGCGTAAGAGGCATTTGATAGAAGTCGTACTGGGGATAGTGCTCCTGTTGCCACCCATCGTGGCTGAGGCGCTGTCGGAAATAGCCACGGTTGTAGAGCAATCCAAGACCGACCAGCGGAATACCGAGGTCGCTGGCAGCCTTGAGGTGGTCGCCCGCTAGAACACCCAGACCGCCCGAGTAGATCGGCAAGCCTTCGGTGATACCGAACTCAAAGCAGAAGTAAGCAACCTGGGTGTGCTCCCGCATACCTGGATAGGCCCGATCGAACCAGGTCTCCGCGCTGAGATACTGGTCGAGTTGCTCCGAGCATCCGCTGAGACGAGCGACGAACGAAACGTCCGATGCAAGCCGAGCGAGTTTGTCTTGAGAAAGTCGATTGAGGAAAAGAACTGGGTTGTGTTCACACTCGTCCCACAGGTCCTTGTCCATGCTGCGGAACAGCTCACGGGGTTCGTGATTCCAAGTCCACCAGAAGTTGAATGCCAGCTTCTTCAGGCTTTGCAACTCGTCTGGGAACTTTCCAACTACTTCGAATGCGCGCGAAAACTTAGGATGCTTCATAAGGGAGCCCAGTAATTATTCTAGGGTACCTACCCTCCCAGCATCAGGCTTTGAGTTCCAATCTTGCTGAAACCGGGGCGAGCTTGATGGAGAAATCGCCCTTGGTGCGGTATGGTGAGAATTCCGGCATGCTCGAAATTCGAAACATCGATGTTTATTACGGGGCAATTCAGGCCCTGAACAATGTCTCGCTAACCGTCGAACCGGGCGAAATCGTGGCGATCATTGGCTCCAACGGTGCCGGCAAGAGCACGCTCCTGCGAACGATCAGCGGCATCTTGCGCCCTCGAACGGGATCTCTATCGTTCAAGGGACAAGACATCACCGGCATGCCCCCTCATGACATCGTGAAGGCTGGGATTAGCCACTCACCGGAGGGGCGAAGAATCTTCACGAACATGTCGGTCTACGAGAACCTGCAATTAGGTGCTTATCTTCGAAACGACAACGAGATTGAAAAGGACATTCAATCGGCAATGGATCGATTCCCCCGTCTCCGGGAGCGCGTGAAGCAGAACTCAGGCACGATGTCTGGTGGCGAACAGCAAATGCTCGCCATTGGTCGGGCCCTGATGTCTCGACCGGAACTCCTGCTCCTCGACGAACCAAGCCTTGGTCTCGCTCCGAACCTGGTCACCGAAATCTTCAACATCGTTCTCGACGTTAACAAGGCTGGAAAAACGATTCTGATCGTGGAGCAAAACGCCAACCGCGCGTTGGAGATTGCTCACCGCGCCTACGTTCTTGAAACAGGCAGCATCGTTCTGAGCGGATCGGGCAAAGAGCTTCTTGCCGATCCAAAGGTCAAGGAAGCTTATCTAGGCGGCTAAAGGAGAGTCATGTCTTCTACCCTTCGTTTCGAGACTTTGGATGCTGGGCACATTCCTGCGATCCTGGAGATTGAGAAAGAGGCGAACGGGGCACCTTGGTCCGAGAAATCCTTCCAGAACGAGCTCTCACATCCGCACGGTTACTTCCTTGTTGGTTTAGAGATGGGAACCCCCGTGGCGTACGGAGGCATCTGGATGGTCATCGACGAAGCGCATATCATCACGCTTGCCGTCCATAACGATCATCGCAGGAAAGGCATTGGTGAAAAGCTCATGACGCGCCTTCTGCACGAAGCGGTCAAGCGCGGTGCACAGTGCGCTTCTCTCGAAGTTAGAGCTGCAAACGAGCCCGCGATGCGCCTTTACGAGAAGTTCGGCTTCACTCGCGCGGCCGTTCGCAAGGCTTATTATCCAGACAACAAGGAAGACGCCGTGATTATGTGGTTGTACGACCTGCCTGTTGCTTCTGAGAACTGGCCGAAGGCATGACAGTCGCGGACCAACTCTTTTCCGGTCATCTGTTGGCCATAGAAACAAGCTGCGACGAAACCTCCGCTGCGGTCGTCCGAGGTCGATCGGTTCTTAGCAACGTGGTCGCTACCCAAATCGACATGCACCAAAAGTGGGGTGGCGTGGTTCCAGAAGCAGCGGCAAGGTCCCACACGGAAGCAATCGTTCCGGTGGTTCAGGAGGCGCTTGAGAAGGCAAACCTCTCTCTTCAGGAGATCGAGGCCATTGCGGTTACTACACGTCCAGGCTTGGTCGGAGCGCTGAGCGTCGGGGTGAGCTTTGCCAAGGGGCTTGCACTCTCCCTTCGGAGGCCCATTGTCGGAGTCCATCACATCGAGGGTCACCTCCTTTCAATTCTCGCCGATGATGCTGAGCCACTGTTTCCGATGGTCTCGCTTGTTGCATCAGGCGGCCACAGTGAAATCGTCTTGCTGGAATCTTTGGGCCGATACCGAATTTTGGGCGAGACCCGCGATGATGCGGCAGGAGAAGCCTTTGACAAAACGGCCCGGCTGCTCGGATTGGGCTATCCGGGTGGGCGGGCTATCCAGAGTCTCGCCCCAACAGGAAATCCGAAGGCATTTGATCTTCCGAGAGCTCTCGGGAAGAACACATACGAGATGAGCTTCTCTGGACTGAAAACGGCGGTTCTACGGCACGTTGAGGCTGCGCAAGGAGCTATCAATGCTGCCGATATGGCCGCGTCCGTGCAAGCAGCGATCGTGGACGTCCTCCTGGCTCGATTGGAGTTTGCTATTGTTCAGAATCGACCCCGCTCGATTGCTTTGGTTGGTGGGGTGTCTGCGAACAATGCTCTGAGAGAAAGAGCCTTGGCGCTTGGCGAGAAGTACAGCGTCCAGGTGATTGTGCCTCCGTTCGCTCTCTGCACGGATAATGCGGCAATGATTGGATTAGCCGGAGCCTTTCGTCTTGGCTCGAACGTATTAGAGCATACTGATAAGAATCTTGCTGTGATGGGAGTGGATACGTTGCCCGGTTTGGTGAAAGAATGAGCGGATCTGGACTTCGACCGGTTCGGCGGTGCGTTTGCGCGTCCGTAACTTTTGCCGAAATGAAACTCTCTGGAGCCACCACCCTGGAGGAGATCAACAATCGTTTCGATGCGGGTATCAACTGCGGATTGTGCGTCCCCTACATTCAGCGTATGCTCGAGACCGGTGAAGTTGAGTTCGACGCCAGCTCCATCAGTTACAGTTGCGAAGCAGGGTAGTCACCCCCTCGGGTGAGCTTTTCGGTAATTCGACGAGATAGCATCGTCTTCAAGCTGAGTGTAGACCTGTGTCGTGGCAACACTCGCGTGCCCAAGGAGTTCTTGGACTACTCGCAGGTCCGCTCCCCCTTTCAGAAGTGCAACCGCGTAGGAATGCCTCAGGGTGTGGGGTCCCGTGGGTTGACTCTTGCCTGCCGCGTGGGCCAACGCGTTGACTACTTCATAGGCGACCTGCCTGGAAAGCTTGTTTCCCCTCACTGAAAGCAGCAGTTTGTCAGTCGGCTTGCGGAGCAGTTCGGATCGGCCATGCAGGACATATGCCTGGATCATTTGATCGACTTCCGCGGGCACGGGGATCAGCCTTACCTTTTGGCGCTTACCAACCACTCGCACTGCACGTGTCTCGCGATCGTAATCTGCAAGAGAGAGTTCAATCGCCTCGGTGATGCGCAAGCCGCATCCAAAAAGAAGAGCTACAAGGGCTTGATTTCTCAGTGCCGCAGGACCGGACTCGTCAGTCTCCAGCATCTTGGCGACAACAACCGGAGGCATAGCCTTCGGGAGCCGCTTCGGCGTCTTGAATCCAGCGGTCGATGGCAAATCCACGGAGAGCGACACTCCCTGTCGCTTCAGGAACCTTAAGAAGCTTCTAAGGGCACTTACCCGCCGTTGGGCGGTTCGGGTGGAGGAGGCGGACTCAAGCCACGGATCCAACCGAGCCAAGTCGGCGTTTACGAGGTCCCCCCACGCCTTTAGACCGGAAGGACCAAGCTGCTCGACCACTCCAACCAAGTCTCGACGGTAGTTCGAGACCGTGTGGGGTGAGGCTCCTTTTTCCACCGAAAGGTGGTCAAGAAACCACTCGACGTCCTCTAAGAGCCCTTCTTTTTCCATACCCACACCGTGGGTCCGACATACTCCATGTCCTCAACCAGGATTGTCGGCTTTGGATTGAACACCTTCTCGACCTCGTAATCCTTAGAGAGTTGCTCGGCAAAGGCAGAGTAACGATCGGCGAGCAGAGACTCAACATCGGTAAAGGTTCGACCCGCTTTTTTGAGTGCGGCAATTCGATCAACGGCCTGAGTTTCAAAGCTTGAGAAGACCACTCGGTCCGGCTTCAACTCGCTGAGCAGGCGCGTATCCCAGTCGTATCGATCGGCGATGCCTGATTCCGGGATGTACTGCACAACTGGAATCGACGACGCTTCCCGAAAGGCTTGAATACGCTCTGGCCCTGCAAACCTTGGGGCGGCCGTTTCCGGATACAAGGTGGGAGTCCAGAACCATGGGTCAGAGACGATCCCCACACTTTTCGACGGGTCCTCCTTTAGATAGTTCGCAACGACCGTTCGTGTATCCGGAAGGCTCATCTGCACGGCGAATTGCACTGATCCTAAAAATCCTCCTCGATCGACACCTGCAACGGAGAGAGCAACTCCGGCGAGCGCGAGTTTCTTGGTTTTCTCAGACACATCGGCAGGCATGTTTTGAACGAGGCGTCCAATTCCAATCGCAAGGGGCAAGAACAGCGGAAGGACGTAGCGCATGAACTTGATCTCAGCACGAGAGATGACTACGAGATAGACCACGAAGAAAACGAGCGAGAGGAGGGCAATCCGGTCCTTCTGCTTGACCCCACTCAGCAATCCCGCGATACCTAGAATCGAAGCCAAAGCCCCGAAGCCAAGAACAAAGTTGCCCAAGTGATAAACGAGCGCGTTGGGCGTCCCGCTGAAAACAATGCCATGACCGGTCTTCGTATGGTCGAGTTCGAATTGGAAGTCGCGCCAGAAGGCTTCACGATCGAGCAACGCACCAGGGGTCGCAACAACGAACGCGACTCCGGCGACAACGCTCGCCCCGAGAATGCCTGCAATCGCTCCGCCTCTAAGCCTCAAGCCAAGGGCCACAAAAACGGGGACCAACCCAACGATGCCGACATACTTCGTTCCCGCACTCAACCCGCAGAAGGTCCCCGCCAATAGTGCCCATTTGACTGCCGGTTGATCCTCGTCCAAGATGTTGAAGGCGGCTGCAAGGCCTCCCAAAGAAAGGAGAAGCGCGAGCATGTCGACGGTTTGGAATCGAGCATGGACAGTAAGAGCCGGTGCAACGGCGAGCATGCCCGCTGCGAGCCCTGCTCCTTGCCAACTCCCGCGTCTCGAGAGGGCGAGCCACGCAACCACAGGGAGCAACGAGCCGAACACAAGATTCAGGAACCGGCCCGCTTTGTGAACAAGCGCAATGCGATCATTCGGCTTCTCAGGATTCCCTCCATAGGTGATTGCAACGTCCCCCGCCACCTTGAGGACCGTGAAGTAAAGGGTTCCGTAGTTGTAGACTCCGGGGGTCAACTTCCCTTTCGCAAGATCAATCTGTTGGGAGAACGCCGCGTTCGGATACTCATCGGGATGAAGACTGAAGTCTTGTCCTGGAGACGGCAAGCCCCACGTCCAGCCCACGAGACGAAGCAGCATCGACACGAAGAAAAAGGCGATCGCAATCAGCGCGACCGGCTTAAGTTCAAAACGGTTCATATCAGAGATGCGGAGGCTTCTTCAGGCGCTTCTGAATAGAGTCGCATGAGTACCTGAACGACCCTTGGATCGTACCGCGTGCCTGCTCCAACAGAGATCTTTGCAAGTGCAACCTTTCTTCCTACGAAGCGATCAAACCAAACGAAGTCCGTAGAAACGGCAAGAATGCGCGCCGCCAAGGGCGCATCTGGTGCCACTTCATACGAGAGGTGGTGCGCTCGCACAATCGGTGAGAGTCCTCGGTATGCGGGAATCATCTGCAAGATCGAGGCGCCGACCTCGGGATGTCTGGCATACATCGACTCGTCGGCCGGGGTGCGGTCCTCGCGGTTCAATACTTCGTAGGAAACTCCGCTGAGACCAATGTCCCTGAGATAGGTTGCCAGTCGCATATCCTCGATCGCACGAGCATCCATGCCGATGGATCTCCCAATCTCCAACGAGACGACTTCAACTTCTTTGGAGAGGCCAAAGTGACTGTTGCATCTCAGTTCAGTCGCACGAGAGAATGCCTGCGCGATCCGCAGGTAACGATCTTTCTTCGCATAGGCCCGCCAGAACTCGAACAAGCCTACGGTGAGCGCACAAACCAGCAATGTTTGGACGACGAGGGGATTCATCGGGCCGCCTTGATCCCCCTTAGCGAGAGTGCTTCTTCGAAGGCTTCGACAACCGTCTCGTCGAATTGCGTTCCGCTACACCGCTTTAGTTCCGCGAGTGCTTCTTCTGGGGAGACAGGCTTCCGGTATCGCCTAATGGAGTCTTCGTCACTGCCGGTCATCGCATCAAAAGCGTCGATAGCGCAAATAATCTTGCTCTCGAGCGGGATTTGATCGCCTTTCAGCCCTTTCGGATACCCACGCCCATCAACACGCTCATGGTGGAACCGTACCCAGTGGGCAACGTCTCCGAATCCGCCGACGAGTCGTAGGATCCGCGCACCAAATTCGGGGTGCAGTTTCACCTGCTCGTACTCTTCGTCCGTCAACTTGCCGGGCTTTTCCAGGATGCGCTCGTCGACGGCAAGTTTTCCGATGTCGTGCAACAGGGCGGCGTGTCCCAAAAGCTCCAGTCGCTGATCGCCTATTCCCAGTCGCTTCCCTACTTCGCGGGCGAGTTCCGCTACTCTTCCAGAGTGCGACCCAGTGTAAGGATGCGCATGATTGAGCATCGCGCTCATGGACCTTAAGCATGTTTCCGCGCGCTCGGCTAAAGACCGGTGTCGAAAAAGGATGAACGCTCCAGCGAAACAAGGAACGACCGCAAATCCGACGGACCGATCATTCACAGGACCCAGTGCGAGAAGCACTCGAGAAGATAGAAGTCCAGTGGCGATCAATACGCCTGATTCAAACAGGGTGGGAAGGCCCAACTGCTCGGGCATCGGAGTGAACTTCCGGGCACCGAGTAACAATGCGACAGGCAGGAACAACGAGATCAACGTTCCGATCCATGGGTTCAGTCCGTTAGCCACCCCCATCGAGACGAGGAGTCCCAACCCAATGTTGGGGATCATCCAAAAAGCGACCGCTCGGTAAGCCGCAAAAAGTAAACCGAGTGTCAGCCCCTCGACCAAGACGGCAAAAGCGACAATGTCCGGGGCAACTCCTAGTGCTCCCGCCCAGACCGGAGCCAGGACGGCGACAATCGAGACTGGAGCAACGAATTTGAGTCCCGAGCGAAGGAGAAAGGCGGAGATGAGTGACCACGTGAGTGGCTCTTTGGCAAGGTTGGGAAATGCTAGAACGGTTAGACACAGGAGACAAATGGCCGCAAGCGCCCTGAAGCGATCTTGCAACCATCTTTCCCCAACCCACAGGCTGCGCACAGCCCGAGGCGTTTTTGCCTTAACTAACGCCATCCCTAACCAAGCACCCTAGCGCATTTACCGTCGTAGTAAGGACGGCACGGAATCAGTCTACGATGCTTTTTTGTGGATTCGTTATTTTGTTTTCGGGGAATTAATCTTGTTCAATTTCAAGACGGTTCTCCCACGCAGATTGGTTTGCAAAAGTGCGTTGCTCATACTGCCCACGTAAATTTCGAATTTGCCTTGCGACTTGGCCGATGCGCGCAGCGTGTGGTGGGTCACAGGGTCGAGATCGAAGTCGATGGAGGCGGACAGTTCGAGCGGCAGTTTCTTGATCTCGCCCGTAGCACTCTTCTCTCCCAATAGCTGGGCGGCATAGGCGGCTAGATCAGCCTTTGTTGTGAAGTCGGCGCTGATCCGGAGGATGTCCTTGCCAGCGGAGTTTTTCATCTTCCCCTTGTAAACGTAGGTGTAGTCCAGCCGCTGAACCGCTTGATTGGAATCCGACTTGTTCTTTTGCGGCGTGAAACCAACGGTGCGCTTCCACGTGTCCCCCACTTTCACCTTTTCCAAGGGAAGCTTGGGTGAGAAGTCCATCGACGAATCGAGGGTGCCTGTGAACAGAGCTAGGCGGTACATCTCCCCCACAAATTGGCCGAGGAGTCCTGCAGCCACGTTATCGGAGAGATTGTCCTGGAGGACCTTCAGAACTCGAGTTTGACCATCTTTCTTCTTCGGATCTTTCTGAGCGAGGTCGACGATGTCCAAGACGTCGTTAACCGGCGAAACATCCATCTGGAGTTTGAAGTTGATGGGCAACTTAACGGTCTTGGGGGCCTCACCCGCCACCTCGGTGACCTGAGTAATGCTCGGGCGCAGATAGAGCGCCTGGACAATTCCATCGGCCTTGGGTTTCTGAATAGTGAGCGTAAAGCCGTATTTCTGGGTGATGTCTTCAGGGATGAACGTTTGCAGGTCTCCGGAACGTTGTTCGACGGTAAGACTGCCCTCGACGGTGTAATCCAAAACCTGGTTCGGAGTGAACTTGCGGAAAAGCGTTATTGCTTCCCCTCCGGTTTGGGCTTGGCCCAAACCAGAGGATGCAAGTACCAAGGGAATCATCGAGAGCAAATTCATCGCTCCCTATGATACGGAATTCAAGGCCTTATCGCAGACACTGTTTTGCGATAACCATGCGTTGAATTTCGCTGCAACCCTCACCGATCTCAGTAAGTTTTGCATCGCGCCACAACTTTTCAACCAGGAACTCAAAGGTCATTCCTCGTCCACCGTGAACTTGGATAGCTCGGTTTGTGACTCGATTCGCGGTTTCGCTTGCGTAGAGCTTGGCCATGGAGGATTCCTTCACGACGGGCAGCCCCATATCGAACATCTTTGCTCCCTTGTGCAAGAGAAGGCGCGCCGCTTCGATTTCCATTGCACTATCTGCGATGAAGTTTTGAACCGATTGCATGTCGCAGAGCCTCCGATTGAACTGCTCTCGTTGCTTGGAGTACTCGACCATCAGCTCAAAGGCCTTCTCGGCAATGCCCAATGCCATTGCTGCAATACCGAGTCGTCCACGGTAGAGGAGGCCGATCGCTTGTTCGAAGGTGCACGGGGTGTGCCATCCGACCGCATCTTTGAGCTTGAATGCCACGGTGTTGGATGCGGAAACACCAACGGTATGAATACGCTTATCGAAGATGTAACCTTCTTGCTTCGTCTCGACGAGGAAAGCACTCAATTCAGTCTCAGAGGTTCGGGCAATGAGAACGATGAGGTCGGCTTTTCCGCCATTGGTGATGAACATCTTGTGTCCATTGATTGCGAAGTGACCAGGTCGATCTGCAATCGGTTCGGCCTTCGTTCGGACTCGCCGCGCGTCGGAACCCGCGTCCGGCTCGGTCAGACCCCATGCGAGCTTGATTTCGCCCGTCTTTATGCCAGGGAGGTACTTCGCCTTCTGCTCCTCCGTTCCAAAAGCTTCGATGTGAGCGACGCAGAGAGCGTTGATTGCGGCGACGTTCATCGAGAGCGCCGGATCACCCTTTGCAAGTTCACGGCATGTTTCCACGTAGCCCATGCAGGACATGCCAAGACCGCCGTTCTCCTTGGAAAGAGTCATGGAAAGCATTCCTGCCGATCCAAGCTTGGTCCAGATGTCGTCGTCGAATGCCTTCTGATCTTCCCACTTGCGGGTGTTTGGAAGCACTTCAGACTCCACGAAGGATCGAACCTTCGCAAGAAAATCGTTCTCTGTGGGCGTAATCTCAAGAAACATCATTGTTATCCTTGGCTTATGCGGGGCAGTTCCCGATACCTATCGGTTCTACGCAATCCCGCGCTTCGTTGCGCCTCAGGTTGTACCAGAATGACCGATAAAGAATCGGTGCCCTATCGAGATCACTCATTGCCCCCGAATGATATATCAGTCACTTCTTGCTCGGTTTGCGCGTAGAATGATAGACAAGGGATAAAAAAGCGTGAACGTTTACGAAGAGTTAAGTGAAGCCTCGCGGAGGACGATCCTCAGGGAGCTTCTGAAAGGTCCGCGAAACGTCTCGGAGCTCGTCGAAAAGACAGGGCTCAAGCAGCCCAATGTCTCTAACCACTTGGCGCGAATGCGCACTAAGGGAATCGTACGCGCCACCAAAGATGGTCGGCAAGTGTTTTACAGCATTGCTTCGGCCGACATCGAGGATGCGGTTCGAACCTTCCTCCGAGAAGGCGAGGACGAGGTCCTTGAGATCAACATCGGCGAAGCCGCCAAGGAGTATGCGAAAGCCGCCATTCGAGGTGACGAGTCCGCCTGCGCAGACATTCTCGATCGATGTCTAAAGGCTCGACTCACCATCCTGGAAGTCTTTCAAGACTTTTTGGGCGGAGCGATGGCCACAGTTGGTACGTGGTACAAGGTGGAAGCCATCGACGAGGCTCAAGAGCATATGGCTTCGGCGATTACCGAACGAATGCTCACTCGCACCGCACAGTTCTTCGGTCCAAGAGCGCGAAGCGAGCGCTCGGCCATCCTCGGTTGCGCGCCGCACTCTTGGCACGTCATTGGACTTCGGATGATCAACGACTACCTGCGATTCTGCGGTTGGAAGACCCAATACTTGGGTGCGAACGTGCCGGTGGATAGTTTTGTGTCGTCCGTCCGAGAGAACAAGCCGGATTTGGTCTTGATCAGTTGCTCGGCGGCAGACAGCATCGAATCGACCCTCGAGCTTCTTCGATCGCTCACGGAGCTTCGGTCCACCAAACAAGACTTTCTGGTGGGTGTTGGAGGTGGCGCGGTTCTGAACTACCCGCACGCATTCCGAGACGCCGGTGCCGACTTCTCTTCCCGCGATCTCAAAACATTCGCGCTGGAGGCGCTGCCTGAAATCGAGCGAGTCGGTCGAGCCAACGGCGACTGGAACGATGCACAACTGAACGGCCTCAAACAGAAGGAAGCTCGAGAGACCGCTCAGGTTGAGAATTCGGTGGAGTGACCATCTTGGCCCGGGTTTCTTCAAGATGAAACTTTAGAGCAGAACAAACAAAAGAAAGACGGGCAGCAAAATCGCTGCCCGTCTTTCTTTTGACTTAACAGGTGTCTCTTAAAGACCCTTGCGCGCTTGCTCGACAACGGCCTTGAAAGCGTTCATGTCAGCAATTGCCAATTCGCTCAGCATCTTTCGGTTGATTTGAATACCTTGGCTATTCAAACCGTGAATGAGTTGCGAATACTTGATCCCGGCTTCAGCACAACCGGCGGTGATTCGAGCGATCCAAAGTCGGCGGAAATCGCGCTTCTTGGCTCGTCGGTCGCGGAACGCATACTGTCCAGACTTCATCACCTGCTCGTGGGCTCGGCTGAAGACGTTCTTCTTTCGACCCCAGTAGCCAGATGCTCTGGAAATGATCTTCTTGTGGCGCTTGTGGCGCATTAAACCACGTTTAACACGTGCCATTTTTTACTCCTTGTTTGCTTGGTTCACCGTTTCCCAACCCTTCCGAGGGGCAGTAGCGGTAAAGGACGAAGTGGGAGCGAACTCCCACTGAACTACAGTACGAGAAGGCGTCGGATTCGCTTCTTCTCGCCTTGAAAGATCACCGGTTCCCCTTCCAGGGCTCGTCGGGCGCTCTTTCGCTTGTGCAAGAACTGGTGGCTGTTATGCGTCCGTCTCCGGGTGATCTTGCCCGTCCCCGTGATCTTGAATCGCTTGGCCGCCGTCTTGTTTGTCTTCAGCTTTGGCATCTTTCTTCTTTGCTCCAGGTTTTGGCGTCAGGATCATGATCATGAGCCTTCCGTCAAGAGCCGGAGCTCTCTCAACGGTTCCCGCATCGGCGCACAACTCGGCAAAGATGGCTAGTCGTTTCTGTCCAAGTTCAGGGTGTGCGATTTCTCGCGCCCGAAACTGGCAGGTGACCTTGACCTTATGACCCTCTTCCAAGAAGCGAATCGCATTCTTGGACAGGAAGCCCATGTCATGCTCCGCAATTCGCGGACTTATCTTTATACCCTTAACTTCGGCAGATTGCTTCTTCTTGTCCTTTCCGGCTTTGCCTTCCAGATACTTGTGCTTGCCGTAGTCGACGATTTTCGCCACGGGAGGATCCGCAGTTGCGGTGATGAGAACGAGGTCGAGTCCTTCGCCCTGAGCCATGTTGAGGGCTTCGCGTGATGAGTACACGCCAAGCTGTTTGCCTTCAGCATTGATTAGGCGCAGTTCTTTGAATTTGAGCAGTCGCCCATTAATGTCCGGGGCTGGCTCGGGACGGACAGGTCTTCTAAACCTTGCTATTGTTTCACCTCATTCATACGTTGACGCATTCGAGTCAATTATAGCTTCGGCAGGGGGGACTGTCAAACTTAGCAGGTCACTTCAAATTTAATGTTGCGATTGCTCGAAATGGCAAACGAAAAGAACGTGTAGAACAGAGGCGGTAGATTAGGCACCATGAATTCCAGCGTCGTAGATCCCGGGCTAGGGCTGTATCCCTCTGTTGTGAGCCGCGTCGCCGTGATAGGAGCGGGGACGATGGGGAGCGGAATAGCCGCTCATCTGGCCAATCTCGGCTTCTCGGTCATGCTTTTCGACCGGACAAGAAGGGAGTGCGAGGAAGCGTTCCATCGGGCGAAGCACATTCGACCGCCTCACTTTTACGTTCCTTCTACCGCCGCGTCGGTTGAGATTCTTGGAATAGATACCGATCTCGCAAAAATTGAGGAAGCCGACTGGGTCTGCGAAGCGATCGTCGAGCGATTAGACATCAAGCGAGCGCTCTACGCGCAAGTCGAACCGCATCTTCGCGCAGACGCTTTCATTACAACGAACACGAGCGGTCTTCAACTCTCTCTTCTCGCCGAGGGGAGATCGGAGTCTTTCCGACGACGATTCGTAGGTTCTCACTTTTTCAACCCGCCGCGATACCTAAAGCTCATGGAGCTGATTCCCACGGACGAGACTGATCCGGTGGTGCTTGGGGCGATCGCCGAGTTTCTCGAAACAAAAGTTGCCAAGCGGGTGGTGATTGCAAAAGACACTCCCGGCTTCATTGCCAACCGTTTCGGCATGTGGTCCATGTACTACGCAGTGGCCATCGCAGAGAAGCTTCAACTCTCCGTGGAAGAGGTTGATGCCATTACCGGTCCGTTCTTGGGCCGACCCAAAAGTGCGAGTTTCAGGCTCAACGATCTTGTTGGCCTGGATGTCATGGAGGATATCGCTTCGAACTTGGTGTCCCGATGCCAGAACGACCCGCACGTTCAAGTCTTCGAAACGGTGAAGTCGGTGAAGCACCTCATCGCCCAAGGTGCTAT
>CAYYJX010000008.1:0-4373 GCA_964471545.1 uncultured Fimbriimonas sp.
CGGTTTGGGCAGGTAGTCGTCCGCCCCTAACCCCACCCCCGTGACCTTGTCGATCGAGTCGGATCGGGACGGGAGCATGAGAAGGGGAAAATCGAACTGAGTGCGAATGCGCTGGCACAACTCGTTTCCATCTCCGTCAGGGAGGGATAAGTCCAGAATCAGGAGATCGGGTTGGTTGGCTAAGATCATCTGCCAAGCGGTATCGACCCGGTGCGCGCTCTCAACCGAGAAGTTGTTTGCAACCAGCAACCGGCGAATACTCGTCACCAAAAACAGATCGTCATCGACAACCAGAATCACGGCATCCCCCGTTGGAACTCAAGCGTGACCGTCGTCCCCACACCAACTTGCGAGGCAATCTCGATGTTTCCGTCGATTTCACGCATGATCTGTCGACAACTGTAGAGACCGAGACCGAATCCATCGTTGCGCGAGCTTTGGAACGCATCGAAAGCAACCTGGATCTGCTCCGGTGTCATGCCAGGACCGTTGTCTTCTACGCGAATCAGCACCAATCGCCCTTGCTCTTCCGCCGATACCCTCAGCTTGCCACCCGCGCCGGACGCCTGCAGAGCATTGAGAAGGAGGTTCATGAAGAGGTGTTCAAGACGGGCAAGGTCGGCAAGAACCGGCGGTAACGAATCGGGCAAATCAATGTCCAACCGCACTTTGGCGAGATCAAGGTGGCGCGAGAGCAGGTCTGCCACGTACTGCACGGCGGTGCGAACCGAGACGGGTCTCACCGCAATCTGGGTGGGGCGAACGTACGAGAGTAAACGCGCCGCCAAGACGTTGAATCGGTCGACGTGCGCCCCCGCGCGCTCCAAACGGTCGGATTCCGCCTCGCCGGGTTGCTGAAGGTCGAGGGTGATCGCACTGACGATATTTCGGATGTCGTGGGCAATCGAGGCGGCTAGGGTGCCAACGGCGGCGAGCTTCTCGCTCTGAATCATTTTCGCCTCGGCCGATTCGACACTCTTCTCGAGCGCTTTCAGGTGAGACTCCCGCTCGAGTTCCGTGCTCACCCTCATACCGAGCACGCTGAGAAGCCGGACGTCGTCTTCGGTGACCCCAATCTCGGAACGGTGGTCCATGATGCACAAGGTTCCAATCACCGAACCGTCCGACAGGCGTAGAGGGACTCCGATGTAACGGGTCACGCCCAGGGTCGCAGGTAACACCTGAGCTTGGCGAGGGTCTTCGAGAGCGTTTTGGACCACGAAGGGAGAGTCGGCTTCGAGGCAGAACTGGCAATACGACTGACTCAGGTCGTTTTGGGTCATCTGTTCCGCGCCGGGGACCGGGCTGGCAATGGCTTGGAAGCGCATGACTTCCCCTTCCAGAATGCTGAGGATGCTCGTGGTGTCGTAAAACTCGCTCAGGGATCGAACGATCTTTTGGTAGACCACGCTCGGCTTTGGATCGAACGTAAGACTGATTTCTTGGATGAACGACTGGATTTTCTCGCGCCGATGCTCTTTCGTGCGGTCGATGAATGTCCACAGCCGGGCGAAGGGCTTCCCTTCTTGATCGAACACCGGCCGAGTTCGGCGCTCTAACACGGAAAACGGGTTCTTCAGTTCGAGGTGATCGAGTTGAACGGTGTTGGGATCGGAATAGACCTCCGCAAGGTTGCGCTCCCATGCAGGATAGTCGACAATCCGGTCTGCGACCCACTGCCGGACGGCAATGGGGTCGTTTCGCACCGCTTCGTCATGGGCAAATCCGAAGAGTTCGCCTAGCCGTTCGTTGGTGACCAAGGTGTTGTGTTCAAGGTCGGTGAGCATCATCCCCACCTCTACCGAACCGAGGATGGAGAGGAGGACTCCAAGTTGCTCCCCGGACTGCATGGTCCGGAGAGCGACAGGGGATTTGCTGAACGGCATACCTAATGGGAGTCTAGCCCTTCCCTCTCTTAGCCGTTAGCGGGGTTTGGGTACAGACCATCGTTACTAGGAACATAGCCTGGCACAAAGGTCTTCTCCACCGTATTGGCCCCAAGAGAGAGGAACGGAGTGAGGGCTGTGACCACTTGGTCGATATTGGTGAGACCGTAAGTGCGCTCGTAAACGTTGTTGTTGGGCGGGTCCACTTCTTCGGGCGAACCGCTTAGGCCGGTGACCTCGGTGAGCCCCAGATCATCGCCGATCAGCCTTGCCAAAGTTCGATGGTCGCTTTCCACACCCATGATCTGTGCCGCAAGGACGCGCAGCGCGGGTGTGCTGAGATCCTTGACGCCAATGAGATAGGCGGCAATAAACGCATCTTCCAACGTGACCAACACATTGATCGTGGTTTGTACATTGGTGAACATGCCCGTTGGGAAGTAGTAGTTCAACTGCGCGTCTGCCCCGCCCGTTGCGCCTTTGAGCAGGTCGTAATGGAACTTCTCTTGATCCCTAGCAGCGGTGATGTACGCCTGGTTCTCTGCCGAGAGCGAGGCGAAGAAGGGAGCATCGTTGATGATGGCCGTGTACATGGTTGTCGCCAACGCTTCGGCAATTTTCGCCGCGCCGAGGATGGTCGCGTCTCGATTGCCGGTGACCTCGGTGACGCCGTTGCCACCGCACCCGGCGAGTAGACCGCCCAACAGGGCGCCGGTGCCCGTGATGGCTGCCGCTTTTAGAAGAGAGCGACGATCGAGAGATTTTTCATTGAGGTTCATCATGAGATTTCCTTCGGAGATTCGGGTTGCGAGAAGGGGGTGCGCCCAAAGGCAAGGAGATTGCGAGGAGGAACGCACCCATTGAGGCACTCCCCCAAACTGTCGGGCGACAACGGGGGAGAAGGAAAAACCGCACGCCTTGGGGGAAGGACGGCGGTTAAGTAGGTCAGCCGCGACGTGCTTTGCGCCGTCGCATCATTGCAAGAAATCCAAGCCCCAGTGCGCCAATGGTGCCGGGCTCCGGTACCGGTGCGAGGGCGATGTCTCGGATGGCAAGCGGATCGGTCGATTGGTTGGAGCCGATCACACCCAAGTCCGTTGCCATGCCCGTCATCAGGTTGATTTGGGCGAATCGGGAGAATCCTGTGCCCGCGGGTTGCAGTGCCGCATAAGCCGTATCGATCCCGCTGGTCGTTCGAATATCGAAGCCTGCCAAGGCCGAAACGTCCATGCCGAGCATGCCCACGTTGACCTGCGTTCCATCGTTGGGCGGAACCTGGCGAGTCAGCATGTCGCTCACCGAATCGATGTTGTAGAGCGTGGTCGTGGTAGCGCCCGCTCGATTGTTCGTGTAAGCCGATGCGACGATGAACGGAGAGCCGCTCGCTTGATTCAGCATCCCATCGACAACCGTGACGCCCGTGGCCACGTTGATTCGGAGGTTTTGACCCTGGTTACTCGTCACCCGCAACCGATCTGGAACCGGGTTGAAGTCGACGCCAAACTCGGTACCCATGAGGCTGAGCGGGGCTCCGGTCACGGAGTTCGTCAGCGAGGTCACAAAGGTCGCCATTCCCGATTGGGTGTTCAGGGTGTAGATCCGCCCAAACGATCCGACGCCATAGAGCATCCCGTTCGCAGGGCGGAAGTCGATCCCGATGAGTTCCTCGTTGGAGGCAAGGCCCCAGATGAACGACGACTGGTTGATCACGTTGGGGGTCGAGGAGTCGAACCGCACCAGCTGGTTCCGAGTCGTCAGTCCAAAGACCGAGACCGCGTGGGAGGTCAGCGAGAAGGTTAGAAGGGCAACGGAGCCGATAACACGAAAATTCATTCTCTTCACCGAACGCGCCCAAATTGCCGCGCTCTGAAAAGAATCTACAGATGGAAAAGGTCCGATTCGGAAATCTGTCAGGAAGCGTTCACCGCTGTCATGAACTGTTCATCTAACGGGGGTTAAACGGCCGTTCTAACGAAGGATGACGGCATGAGCGAACTCGCGCCATGTGTCCACGTCGGGGCGACCGCGAGTCCCCGGCGACTGCTTCAACCGCAGATTAAGATCCGCCGGAAGGGTGGGACGCCACCACCAGCGATCGTGATCCGGCGGGAATGAATCCTTTCCACCTCCGGGGAGCGACGGTATCGTCTCTGGGAAAAGCAGCGGATCGGGCTGGGGCGAACCCTCTCGCCGTATACCGTGATTCAACCGTACAGTCGTATCGGTGGGGCCGGTTCTTCCCCAGTAAAGGCTTGCCAAACCGAGGCTTTGGTCTGCTCGAGGTTTCTCAAAGCCGATCAAGAAACCGTATCGCTTCCCTTCGGCGATGCGCGGGGCTCGGCCCGTAAAGCGAATCTCAAACCAGTCGCCCGCACCAAGTTTTGGCACCACGCCGCCTCGATACACCCCAACGGAGCGATACTTCTCCCCTTCTAGATAATCGTCGGCTCGGGGGTCGTCCGTCCAATCCACAACACGCACCTCGGT
>CAYYJX010000008.1:4383-35033 GCA_964471545.1 uncultured Fimbriimonas sp.
TGCAGCTATTTCTCTTGTCTACTCATTCTGTTGTTCGATTGTTGTTCAGCCGGGCAGTGCCGGTGACTTCGTACCACTGCACAAAAACAAGCGCCCCTTCAGTGTCACTCCCAATCGCATCTTCCACCTCGCTCACCCGCATTAAAAGGTGATTGACGGTGCCAGACCGTTGGGCGACAAAAACCTGCCCGGCGTCGCGGTCTCGCGTCAAATAGCTCGGCACTTCCGACTGAACGCCCTCTGCTACGGGCCGCAGAATCTTGGTAGTGGAAAAACGCATTCCCGTTCCACCGTCGGAGTCACTCGCGAGTTGAACGGATGCGGACTTCTCCTGCTGATAGATCGGCGTGGCCACTGGGCGAAGAACAATCGCGGGCTTTGCGACCACCATCGTCGCCCAAACTCCAATTACCGCGATGCTCACGTCTGTATTGTAGAGCCTGCGCCACCGCTCAGCTTTTCCTGAAATGTCATCGAACGCGCGTGATCGTCCGCAAGGAGGTCGGCTTTCGCCATCGCCGTCTGCAAAGCTTCCGTACCGATCATCAGGCGCATCGGAGCTTCCGGGTCTTCTGCAATCTGGACCACCCCTCGTGCAACCTCGGAAGGGGTGAGCGCCGAGACAGGAGCCCCTTCCCTTTTTGAATCAAAAAACTCGAGGGCTAGATTAACTGCATCGGTTCCATGCGGAGAGGCCACCGCCCGGTAGTTGTGTCCGAAAAAGCCCGTTTCGCAGTTGCCTAGTTCGACAACATGGACTCGGACACCAAAAGATCTGAGTTCTTCGGCGAGGACCTCGCTAAAGCCTTCCAGAGCGAACTTGGAAGCGGAGTAAGCCCCATTTGCAGCGAATCCCATCACTCCTGCGGTCGAGCTGATCTGAATCAGTACTCCCCGCTGCCGAGCCACCATCAGCTTTCCGGCCCACTGCGAAAGAGCGGTCACCGCAAAAAAGTTCGTTTCGAAAACCCGCCGCATTTCTGATTCGGGAAGATCGAGGGCGGCACCCATCGTGGCGATCCCAGCGTTATTGATAAGCACGTCGAGGCGCCCATATCGTTCGCTGACAAACGTGGCAAGGGTCTCGCGACCCTCAGGATCGGTGACATCGAGAACGTACTCGTGAAGGCGATCTCCAAACTCCGCGGCCAGTTCGGTAAGAGTTCCCTCTTTGCGTACCGTTGCTACAACGAGGTCCGATGTGGTGTGCAAAACCTGCTCAACGATTGCTCGTCCGATCCCGGACGAGCAACCTGTAACCACCCAAACACGCGGATCCATCAGCAGGTCCTTACCAGGGGAGGCGATCTTGCATGTGGAAGTAGCCGCCCGTGGGACCATCATCCGGAAGGGTCGCAAGCCAGACCGTAGTCTTGGCGCCGTCTTCCAGTTCCATTGGGGCGTTCGGTCCGCCCAGATCGGTCTTCACCCACCCGGGGTGGGCCGAATTGATCTTAATCTTTGAGTTCCGCAGTTCGTAGCTAAAAATGGCGGTCACGGCATTCAGTGCGGTTTTGGAGGAGTTGTATCCCAGAAGTCTCCAATCTCCCAGCGGGGCCTTGGGATCGGAGTTGTAGGTCAACGATCCGAGGATCGAGGAGAGGTTGACGATTCGACCCGCGGGAGATTTCTCCAGCAGAGGAAGCGCGGCCTGAATGAGCGCAATGACGTTGAAGACGTTGATCTCGTAGGTTTCGCGAATGGCGTCGACGGGAATCTCGCTCGCCTTGCGGCCTTCGTCTAGGTTGACGCCCGCGTTATTGACGAGGGCATCCAATGATCCTGACTTGGCTGCAATCCTCTCGATCGCCGGAGCGATCGTGGCAGGGTTCGCCATGTCCAGCAAAACGGCTTCTGATTCGATGCCCTCTTTGGCAAGGTCGGCTGCGACCGATTCTCCTTTTGCCAGGTCGCGTACGCCAAGGTAGACGTGGTAACCGAGCTTGCCCATCTGGCGTGCGGTCTCTAGGCCAAGCCCGCGGTTGGCTCCGGTGATCAGGACGGTTCTCTTACTCATTTCCAAAGACTCCTACGTCACGGTCGCGTCCGATAGTGCGTGGACGGCACCTCGCGGAGTCGCTGAGCGGCTTGTTCCGGGGTGATGTCTCTTTGAGCCTCCCCAAGCATCTCGTATCCAACCATGAACTTTCTCACCGAAGCGGATCGGAGCAGGGGCGGATAGAAATGGGCGTGAAGCTGCCAAGCGGATTCGGCTTTCGTGTCGCCGACGAACGGGGCTCCATGCCACCCCATCGAGTAGGGGAAGGAAGTTTCAAAGAGGTTGTCGTAACGAATTAGGGAAAGGCGAAGGATTTCCGCTAAGGATCTCTCCTCTCTTGCGGATAGGTCCGTGATGCGCGGTCGATGGACTTTTGGCAGGAGGAGCAGTTCGTAGGGCCAAGTCGCCCAGAAAGGAACCACCACAATCCAATCTTCATTCTCCTCCACCGTTCTTTTGGCTTTGGCACTCTCCGAGAGGGCGTACTCCAGAAGGAGATTCTTGCCCGTGCGTTGAGCGAAGGCTCGCTGCGACGAGTCCTCTTTGGAGACCAGCGTAGGAATCGTGTTGGTCGCCCAGATTTGTCCGTGAGGATGCGGGTTGCTGCAACCCATGACCGCGCCTTTATTCTCAAACACTTGGACCCAGGCGTATTGCTCACCAAGTTCCGCCGTCTGTGATTTCCAGACCTCGATCACAGGCAAGATCTCCTCCACCGACATTTCCGCCAACGTCAGATCGTGCCGAGGGGAAAAGCAGATCACCCGACTCGTCCCTTGGACCGATCGCACTTGGAAGAGCTCGTCGGCCTCATCGGAGGCAAACTCCGGCGTGTCTTCTAGAACGGCCGCAAAGTCATTGGTGAAAACGAAGGTCGTCTCGTAGTTCGGGTTGACATCGCCGGAGGCACGCGTGTTGCCGGGGCACAAGTAGCACGATGGATCGTAACCCGGGCGAAGACTCCGGTCGGGTTCTTCAACCTTTCCCTGCCAGGGACGTTTGGTGCGATGCGGAGAGACGAGCACCCATTCCTCCGTGAGCGGGTTGAATCGTCTATGCGGGTGATCGTCGAAAGAGAACTGCATCTAGCCCTCCAGAATAACCGAAGGCAACGGGACGACTCATCCTCACTTTGCTTCATTCCTAGAATCAATCCGGTTAAGAATTCGGGTTAGAGGGTCCGGAAGGACTCATAATAGAGACTAAACCACGAGGTTCGAACGCAATGACGCAGGACAACTTTCCCATTCGTAAAGTCGACCATATTCGCCACTATGTCGGTAATGCCCGACAGTCGGCGTTCTACTACAACAACGTTTTCGGGTTTCACATCACGGGCTACCACGGCCTCGAAACCGGTCTTCGCCATGAGGTCGACTACTTGCTCGAACAGGGCGACGTTAAGTTGCTCTTCACCGCCCCGATTCGACCCGGGCACCCGATGTCGGACAAGATCGCTCAACACGGCGACTTCGTTCAGGACATCGCTTTTGAAGTCGACGATGTCGACTGGGCCTACAACGAAGCGGTCAAGCGCGGCGCTGTCGGAGCTCGCGAGCCTTATTCGCTGGAAAGCGACGAAGGATACGTACGGATCGCGT
The DNA here is from genome assembly GCA_964471545.1 of uncultured Fimbriimonas sp. GTDB lineage: Bacteria > Armatimonadota > Fimbriimonadia > Fimbriimonadales > Fimbriimonadaceae > Fimbriimonas. The sequence continues at coordinate 7,984 of CAYYJX010000008.1, forward strand.
CGATCCACACGTACGGCGACACCCTGCACACGTTCATCAACCGCGACAACTTCAAGGGACACTTCTTGCCAGGGTTCAAGAAGACCATGACCGCGGGTGACCCCATTGGCATTCAAGAGATCGACCACTGCGTGGGCAACGTTGAACTCGGCAAGATGAACTACTGGGTCAACTGGTACGAGCAAGTTCTAGGTTTCAAGAACCTGATTTCCTTTGACGACAAAGACATTTCCACCGAGTACACCGCTCTCATGTCGAAGGTGATGGCTTCTGGAAACGGACGAGTCAAGTTTCCCATTAACGAACCCGCCGATGGCAAAAAGAAGAGCCAGATCGACGAGTATCTGGAATTCTTCGGCGGATCCGGTGTCCAACACGTCGCCCTTCGAACGGACGATATCGTTCATACGGTTAGCCGACTTCGGGCTCGAGGAATGGAATTCCTTTCCGTACCGCGCAGCTACTACGACATGCTGCCTGAGCGCGTTGGAACCATCGACGAGGATATCGATGTTCTGGCAGAACTTGGAATCTTGGTGGATCGCGACGACGAGGGCTATCTGCTCCAAATTTTCACGAAGCCGATCACCGACCGACCGACGCTGTTCTACGAAATCATCCACCGAAAGGGAGCGACTTCGTTCGGCAAGGGCAACTTCAAAGCGCTCTTTGAAGCAATCGAGCGCGAACAAGCAGTACGGGGCACTCTGTAAAGAGCCCGGCTTCACCTCGCTCAAGTAGAATTTCCGTTAACGGAATTCTCTAGAGGAACCGAGGCAACATCAAGACCTCAGAGACCCCGTGTCCCTGAGGTCTTTTTTGGTGGATCCCAGCCAGGAACCATTTGGGGACAAAGAGTATTAGGAATACGACGATGCGCAAAGCTTTTCGCCTTCTCCTGTTGATGGTCATGAGCCTATTCACCGCACTGGCGGTGGCTCAACAGCCCGTCAAATGGTCTTCAACCTACGTGGGCGACGACAAAGAAGGCGTGATGACCGTGACCGCCACGATCGATGACAAGTGGCACCTCTACTCAATCAAAGAGGTGAAGGACGGTCCGTACCCCACCACTTTCAGCAGCGGCGACGCCGAGATTATCGGCGAGGTCAAAGAAGGCGATGCCATCCGTGAAGTCGATCCCAACTTCGGGGTGGAAGTAGGCTACTTCGCCAAGACGGCTGTCTTTGAAGCCAAGGTGAAGCTCGGTGAAAAGGGCAAGGAAGGCGGGATCAAGGTGCGCTTCCAAGCGTGCGATGACAGTCGATGCCTTCCGCCGCAAACGGTGGAGCTCCCGCTCAACGGAGAAGGAGTTCTCGCGAAGTCGAAGTTTGGAGCCGCCTCTTCTCCGGATACAACGACCGGGGCCGCAAACTCGGAAGGGACAACGGCTAATGCTGGATCCACTACCTCGGCAAACCCTCCCGGCGAAAAGGACCTGAGCGAAGTTGAAAAAGCGAAGAAGGAAGGTCTCTTTTCGTATATCAAGCTTGCGATCGGCGCAGGTTTCCTTGCACTGCTCACGCCTTGCGTCTTCCCGATGATTCCAATCACGGTGAGCTTCTTCAGCAAGAAGGGCAAAGAAGGGGGCATGAAGGAAGTTCTGAAGCAAGCGCTTGCCTACTGCGGCGGCATTGTGGGAACGTTCACCATTCTCGGCATCGTGGCATCGCTCCTCTTTGGTGCGGCAGGAGTCACGACGCTCGCAAACAACCCCTGGATGAACTTGGTGCTGGCGATTGTCTTCATCGTGTTGGCATTCAGCCTGTTCGGAGTATTCGAGTTTGCTCTCCCGCCTGCACTGCTCAATCGATTCTCGGCTACGGGGAAGACGGGGCTCATCGCACCGATTCTAATGGGTCTCACCTTCAGCCTCACCAGCTTCACCTGCACGCTGCCCTTCGTTGGCACTATTCTGGTGAGCGCCTCCAAGGGCGACTTTCTGTATCCCATCATCGGCATGCTGTGCTTCAGCACCGCGTTCTGCCTTCCGTTTTTTGCCTTGGCTCTTTGGCCTCAAGCTCTTTCCAAGTTGCCTAAGTCGGGCGCGTGGCTGGCGACCATTAAGGCTTACATGGGCTTCATCGAGCTGATGGCAGCCGTGAAGTTCCTTTCTTCGACCGACCTGGGACTCGGTGGTGGGCTTGGCATCCTCACACGGGAAACGTTCCTAGCGGTTTGGTTCGGGCTTCTTCTGCTGGCAGGTCTCTATCTCGTAGGCTCCATCAAGCTTCCTGCGGTCCACGAAGAGGGTCGTCCAGGGCCGTTCCGATTGGTCTTCGGAATCGCCACCATTGTCCTGTCCGGATTCGTTCTGAGCGGCCTTAACGGTCGACCACTGGGCGATATCGACGCGTTCCTGCCGCCATCCCCTTATCCCAACCAAAAGGGTAAAGCGGTAGCGAAAGAAGAGGGCGGGTTCCTTTCTACATACGCTGCCGCACAAGAAGAATCGAAGCGTACGGGCAAGCCGATCTTCATCGACTTCACGGGTATCTACTGCACCAACTGCCGATACATGGAGCGCAACGTGTTCCCGGATGCGGCGGTGCAAAAGGAGTTCGAGAAGTACGTGAAGGTGAAGCTGTTCACCGATCGACCGACCGAAGAGGACATGGCGAATCAAAAGCTGATGCAGGACCTCACGAAGTCCATCACGCTGCCTCAGTACGTCATCGTGAAGCCCGACGGATCGGTTCAGGTTCGAGAATTCACTCGAGACGTGAAGGCATTCGCCGCCTGGCTTGGCTCGTAGAGCTTAGGGTAGCAAGATCTTGGACGCCGCTGCGAAAGCGGCGTGCTCGGTTCGTAATACCCGCGGACCGAGCGTCACTCCCCGATCTCCAATGAGAGTCAGTTCCCTCGGCGCCCACCCACCTTCGGGCCCAACCGCCAAAGCGATGGAACTCTTCCCGTTGATCCGCTCGGAGAAGGACGACTTCTCCGACTCCACCTCGCTGAGTACGATGGAGTCTGGATATCGGGTCAAGGCGACCTTGAGGGAATCCACATACTCAACTTCTGGCAATCGAGTTCGGTAGGAGAGTTCGCAAGATTCTCGACAGATGGTCCGTACTCTCTCCAGACGATCCTCAAGCTTCTTGGAATCCCAGCGAACGACGCTGCGTTCCGAGGGGAAGAACACGAGCTTGTTCACCCCGATCGATGAGCAAGAGCGAGCCACTTCGTCGAGTTTGTCGCCTTTAGGAAGCGCCTGAAGAATGGTCACGTCGACCTTTGGCTCGGTATCCGGATGTTCCACCGTGAGGGGCACCGCGCGGTGACCATCCAAGCGGCAGACGAGAAGGGTCCCATCGTTCGGCAGAATCGCAATCGTTGCGCCGGAGTTCAACCTAAGAACTTGGCGAAACTTCTTCACCTCATCCTTTGGAAGCTCAAATTCTTCCGAATGCGGTGCGCCAGGCACAAAGGCTCTGGGCAGTCCCCGGGTGGAAGAACTTTCGGTTTTGCTCATCAGCGCTGGAATACACCCGAGACCCAGTCGATCTCTTCTCGGCGCTCAACAAGCTTAAAGCCTTGCTTCTCGGCGGCCTTCAAAACGTCGGCCCAATTCTGTTGGATGATTCCGCTCACGATCCAAACACCGCCTTCTTTCACCGAGGCGTAGGCATCTGGCGAGAGATAAATCAGGGTGGCGGAAATGATGTTCGAGACAACGATGTCCCAGCCAAGGTCGGGACGAAAATCAAGGACATCGCCCGTCACAAACTCGCACTCGACGTTGTTTCTCGCCGCGTTCTCCTTTGAGACTTCAACCGATACGGGCTCGATGTCTAGCCCAAGGACTCGGCTAGCCCCGAGCATCTTGGCGGCAATGGAGAGGATTCCGCTTCCGCAACCCAAGTCCATCACGGTCTGCCCCGGCTTCACGTAATCTTCGAGCAGGGCAAGGCACATCCGAGTGGTTCCATGATCACCCGTACCGAAGGCTTGGCCGGGATCGAGAACGATAACCAGGTCGTCAGGCTCGGCGGCGAACTCTTCCCAGGTCGGGCGAACAACAAACCGGTTGCCAATTCTTTGAGGCTTGAAGAACTGCTTCCACGCCTCTTCCCAATTCACTTCTTCGAGCGGGCGAACGATGACTTCGGTGGCTCCAAGTGACTCCAAAACAGACTTCAAAGCCGCGACTTCCGCACCCGTCGCCTCAACGTCGACGATGGCACCCGAGAGAGCGTTGGACTCTTCCAGCGTGTTCTCAATACCGTGATCGCGAAAGGCCTCGACCATGGGGCTCCAATCTAACGGAGCAGGTTCAAAAATGGCCCTTACTTCGATCCAACTCATTTTTTCTTACCAAACAGTCCGCCCAAAAATCCGCCCTTGGGCTTAGGCACTCGCTCGCCACGAAGCTCGGCAAACTCTCGGATGAGCTTCGCCTCCGTTTCGGAAACGCTCTTAGGAACGCTCAGATTGAACGAGCAAATCAGATCGCCTCGGCGTCCACCGTGGAGCGGCGGAAGACCTGCACCTTTGACCGTAACCCGATCACCCGGCTGGGTTCCGGCGGCGACTTCAATCGTATGTTCCGAATCCACACCGTCGATCTCGACTTCATCGCCCAGCACAGCCTGTGCAAAGGTCAGATCGAGAGATGTGAACAAGTGCTGGCCTTGGCGCTCGAATCGATCATCGTCGGAGACGTGAAGGACCACGTAGAGATCGCCGGGACGACCACCGCGAATTCCATCGCTTCCCTGTCCTGGAATGTGCATGGTCATGCCTGTCTCCACACCGGCCGGAACTTTGATGTTGACCTTTCCGGTGGCGGGCTTCACGCCCACGCCTCGGCACTTGGAGCAAGGATTCTTGATGGTGAATCCTTCCCCACGACAGGAGGGGCAAGGAGCGCTGGTTCGGACCTGGCCGATGAAGGTGCTCTTGATTTGAGTCACCACACCCGCTCCGTTGCACTGAGAACATCGATCGGGAGCCGCTCCGCCTTCCGCACCCGTCCCCGCACATGAATCGCATTCTTCGGACCGAGCGACGTCGATATCGCGTTCGAATCCGGTGATCACTTCGGCAAGGCTCAGCTCGATGTCAACACGGACGTCTTCGCCTTCACGAGCCGCCGAGCGCGGACCTCGCGAGCCACCTGCGGCGGCTCCGAAGAACATATCGAAAAGATCAGAGAACCCACCGCCCCCACCACCGAAGAACGGGTCTTGGGGGATGTCTCCAACGGTTCCGAAACGATCGAACTGCGCCTTTTTGTCGGCATCGGAAAGGATGGAGTAGGCGTTGCCGATCTCCTTAAACTTCTCTTCCGCTTCGGGATCGTTAGGATTGACGTCGGGGTGATATCGCCGAGCCAGACGTCGATAGGCAGATTTGATTTCGTCTGCGGTGGCAGACCGGGAGACTCCAAGGACTTCGTAGGGATCGCGTTGAGACATACCGATTCGATTCCGTCACGCAAATCTACGCCCCGGTAGCACCTGAGGATGCTTACCGGGGCGATTACGCTGAGATTAGAGGTCCGATGCTTCGCCGTCGTCGTCGAGCGATGCTTCTTCGTCAGCGAGATCGTTGAGCGAAAGGGTGTCGTCGTCAGACTCCACAACTTCTTCCTCAACTTCGTCTTCGCCGGCGAGGTCGCTGAGACTCAGCTCGTCGTCGCCAAGCTCGCCGTCCACATCCAGAACCTCGTCGATGACTTCATCGGCGATAAGCGTGGATTCGCTCTCGTCGAGAGCGGGAAGCAACATACCGAATTCGGCAGGTACGGCTTCGTCGGAGAGCAACACGCCGCCTACCAAGTCGTCCGTATCCAGTTCAAGCGATGCGGCGGACATGATCGGCTTAATCTTTCCTGCAGCGATCTCAGCAAGTGCAATCGTCAGCGGGTGGTGAGAATCGATATGCACCAGCGGGATTGCTCCCTCGCGAAGCTGCTTCGCGCGCTTAGCTGCAAGGTTGGAAAGGACGAACTTGCCCTGAGGAAAGTCGTTGAGAATATCGGGATTTGGAAGCATGGCTGGGCGAACATATAGGATACCGTGATGTGACCTAGAAATGCCACTGGCAAACGAGAAGCTCTAAAAGGGGCGCAGAGGGTGCCGGTATTTAGGTAAACCCGAACCTAATGTCGGGGAGCGGATTATGACGGGCTGGCTAGGATACGAACCAAACGGATGGTGGGGCATTGTGGAAGACGCTCTCGCCGAAGACCTTGGACCCGGCGACCTGAGCACTTTGGGAATGGACCCAAACCGCATGGTGGAATGGGAGATCGAAGCACAAGAGCGTGGCGTCGTTTGCGGAGTCGGTATCGCCGCTTCCCTCCTCGGCCCGATCGGTCCCGATTCTGGTTCGATGGCAATCGATCGACGAGACGGTGACATCGTTGACCGGGGCGATGTCATTCTTGCAGGCAAAGGATCGGCCGTTCGCCTGCTTCAGCTCGAGCGAACCGCTCTCAACTTCCTCATGCAGCTATCCGGTGTGGCAACACTCACCGCAAAGTACGTCGACCGCGTCAAAGGACTCCCCGTGCGGATTGTCGACACTCGAAAGACGGTGCCGATGATGCGGCAACTCCAGAAGTACGCCGTTCGATGTGGGGGAGGATACAACCACCGAATGGGGCTTTACGACGCGGTGATGATCAAAGATAACCATATTGCCGCGCACGGATCGATCTCAAGAGCCGTCAGTGTTCTTCGAGCGCTGAATTCTCATACCACCCGCATTGAAGTGGAATGTGAGAATCCCGAGCAAGTGGAAGAAGCCATTCAATCGGGCGCAGACATCATCATGCTGGACAACATGGACCCCTTCACCATGAGATCGCTCGTCTCGCGCTTCAAAGGTCAAGCGATCTTTGAAGCGAGCGGGGGCATCTCGCTCGATACAGTTCGGGGAGTCGCCGAGACGGGTGTGGACGTCATTAGTGTCGGGGCACTCACACACTCGGCTTCGAGTCTCTCGTTGCATATGGAGTTCCGCGACTAGCTTTCTTTTTTGTAGACTTAGTTTTCTTCTGGGCCCATGCAGATTCCTTCCGGTCAAACACGGCACTTTCTTGCCGTGGACAGCACCCAGGACGCCTTACGCAAGGCGATCCTTTCGGGCGAGGATGTCGAAATTCTGTATGCCTCTTTGCAGACGGCAGGTCGTGGTCGAAAAGACCGCACCTGGGTAAGCGGCAAAGACGACTCCCTCACCGTCTCACTGGCCTTTACTGCCTACGCCAATCATCCACGGCCATATCTTGTGGGCATGGCCGTCGCGCTTGCCGCTGCCGAAGCGTTCGACCTGTGCCTTCAGTGGCCAAACGACCTTGTGGAGAATGGAAAGAAGATTGGTGGCATTTTGGTGGAGATGTTCCCGCATGAAGGGCGCAACATCCCGGTGGTCGGACTCGGTCTAAACCTCAATCAGAGAGAGTTCCCAATCGTCATCGCCCACCGCGCAACCTCGCTGTATCTCAACCGCGGCATCGAGACGACACCCGGAGATGCCTTGGATCGATTGATCGAAGCCATTGCCGAAGTCCCCGAACCGAATTCATGGGAAGACCTGCGCGAACGGTGGATGGAGCGGGATGAAACTGCCGGAAAACCGTTCCGGCTGGAAGACGGTCTGGTTGGAGTTGCTCAATCCATCCACGAAGACGGATCGCTTTCCATTCGGGTGAATGCCGAGTATCGAACCGTTTACGCGGCGGATGCCTGGTTCTAACGAGAGCCTAAGCGCACAGAAATCGATGTGCGGACTCGAGGAGTTCTATCACTCAACAGTTCTGGGGGAATATTTGCCGGAAGGACGATCCTGACAAACAAAAATGGAGCGGGCAACGAGATTCGAACCCGCGACCTACTCCTTGGCAAGGAGTCGCTCTACCACTGAGCTATGCCCGCTCGCGGATCTAAATTTATACCCGCGGATTTTCGGAAAGGCAAGCCCTGAGCCCATCCAACCAAGATTTTTTCCGGTTATCCACTCTCGCCTAGCCACCCGACCTTAACCTCTGTTGAACCTGACTCTAGCCATAATGAAGCATGGAAAACGGGCGATCCGTCATTGAAAACCTCCTAAATCTGGCGACTCAAAAAGCTATGCACGAGCGCGCCAGCCTTCAAGTGGAGCTAAAGCAAGATGGATCCCTTGTAACCAACGTGGATAAAGCCGTTGATATCCTCCTTCTAGAAGCGACCGCCCAAGTAGAGGGGTTTGCAGGCGATTACTACGGCGAGGAGGTCGGCTACCACGAGCGATCCAATGACGGCGTCTGGCTGGTGGATCCCATTGACGGGACCACGAATTTCGCCTATGGCAATCCGCTTTGGGGAATCTCGATTGCCTACATGAAGGGCAACCGGATCATTGCCGGAGGAATCGCACTGCCCGACTTGAACGAGGTCTATCTCGCCGAGGAAGGGGCAGGAGCCTGGTTGAACGGCAAACCGCTCCCGAAGGTTGCAGCCGGACCGGTAGACGTCTACGCGCCCATTTCGGCATGCGACGGGATCATCACGCGTCTTCGGGGATCCCTCGTCGGAAAACCTCGCTGCTCGGGAGCGTTCGTCATCGACGGCACTTTCACCGCCACCGGCCGATACCGAGCCCTGTACGGCCTCAACGAATCGCTTTACGATGTAGCCGCCGCGGTACTCATTTGCCGCGAGGTAGGCATGGAGGCTTCCTACATCGATGGGCGACCGTTCGATGAAGCCGTGTACAAACGACCGAGCCCCATCCAGGGTCCTTGGCGAATTCTTCCGCGACTAGACGACTGATTCGGTAGCCAGCCAAGCCCCGATCTCTTCAACGGAGAGATTGTCTGAAGCGTCCGAGCTTCGATGCTCGCCTAGAATCTTCCCGTCTCGACCGATGAGAAAGGCGCCGCTGAGCTGCCAGGGATCGCCGATCGGCTTCCCTACCGAATGTCCAGACCGAGTGGCTTGGAAGCCTCGTCGAAACGTTCTCGGCGAGAACATCTGGCCAAACGATCCTCGCCGAAGACCGAAGTCTTCGTAGAGCCGTTTGTTAGGGTCAGAAATAAAGCGGTGGGGCGATTCCATGCTCGCTCGGAAAGAAGTTGCTTCTTCTTGCGTGCCCATAGTCACAAAAAGCACGTTCCATTCGGGGTGGGATCGCAGTTGCGCAACCTGCTCGCGGCAGAAGATGCATCCGAAATGTCGCAGGAAGATCACCACAACCGGCTGGTCGCGGTAGAACGCGGCGAGTTCTCGCTGCTCGTTCCCGTCGAGAGCGACAACGACGTTCGGTGCATACATGGTTCTAGCATACGTAAGAAAGCCCCTCCGAAAAAAGTTCCGGAGGGGCTTTCTCAGCTTCTGGTGAACTTAATTTAGTCCAACAGCTCTTTGAGCGGCTTGATTCGTGCCGGATGCTTGAGCTTCTTGAGCGACTTTTGCTCAATCTGTCGAATGCGCTCTCGGGTGACGTTGAAGTGGCGAGCCACCTCTTCAAGCGTTCGGGCTTGACCGTCTGCAAGACCAAAGCGAAGCGAAAGAACTTCTCGCTCGCGCTCGGTAAGGGTTCCGAGAATCGACTCGATCTGCTCGCGCAAGAGCGATTTGTGAGCGCTCTCCACAGCGTTCTCTTCGCTCTTGTCGACAATGAACTCGATGAGCGAAAGATCCTCGCTTTCTCCGACGGGGGAATCGAGCGAGACCGTATCGTGCGTGGCTCGGTGGAATTCTTGGAGTCGATCGACCGAAACGTTCAATGTTCCGGAGAGCTCTCCAAGGGTGGCCTCTCGGCCCAGCTGCTGCTGCAGCTGTCCTGCCGTCTTGAGCATTCGATTCACCGCTTCCAGGGTGTGAACCGGAATGCGAATGGTGCGACCGTGATCGCAGATGGCGCGGGAAATGGCTTGGCGGATCCACCAGGTGGCGTAGGTGCTAAACCGGAATCCGCGAGTGGGGTCGAACTTCTCTACCGCTCGGATAAGTCCCATGTTTCCTTCTTGAATCAGATCTTGAAGGGAGAGACCTCTTCCGACGTATCGCTTAGCGATACTAACCACCAACCGAAGGTTGGCTTCGATGAGGAGCGATTTACATTGGTCGCAACCGAACGAAGCGTGAGTTGCCAACTCGACTTCTTGATCCGGCGTGAGTAGGGCGATGCGTCCGATTTTCTTGAACCAGGACTGAATGGAGTCTTCATATCCCGGCTCCATCACTACAGGTTGCTCTTCAGCTTCCTCGTAGTCTTCGAACAGGATGGGACGGGCGCGATGCGCGTTCGTCGTAGCAATCCTTCGTGCCGGGCAACGAAGGTGAGCATACGTTTGCGATGCCGATTGAGTTTTTGGTTGATCGAGACCCTCGTTGGTCTCCATCGATTCGTTTACTGCCATGTTCCCCAAGGTGAAATCCAAATCAGAGAACATAGTATCAAAGGTTTTCCGGAATCCCAAAACAAATCGTATGAATATTTATCAGGACTGATCGCCCTCGTTTTCGGGGGTTCCTTTGAGCTTGCGCAGTCGCGCGTTGAGTTCGCGTAACGTTTTATCATCCAAGTGCCCTGCGCTCTGGTTCGGCTGGCTCTCAGAATCGTCTGGACCGGCTTCGGAAACCGGCTCCACGGAGGCACGCCGGCGCATCCTATCAGACCGTAAGGTGTTCATTTGTCGCCGCTGATCCAGCTGTTCAATCGCGGCCAAAACTTGCTCCTTGGAGACGATCTGTTCAGTGCGGGCAAATTCCAGTTCAGCCAAAGCCTCTCGCAGCACATCGTCCAATCGGGTCAACCACACCTGAGCAGGGTCCACGGGAATTGTGGAACCGAACACCTCGGCAAGTTCGTTCGCCAACTGGCGGCCGATCGTTGTAACCATGAGGCCCGGATCGGTCACCGCGGACCACGCTTCTTTCTTCAGGCGGTCGTCCAAGATCGCTCGGAAGAGCACCAACTCCCAGGAGTGCAACCCCTTGATATTGGGCTTTAGTCGCCGAGCAACTCCTGGGCCTACTATGGGTGCGTCGGGTTGGGTGGCACGGGCGGCTTGCCGCTTCCACTCGGCAACGTCGGCACGAATGGCCCGTTGGGCGCTTCGGAAGTCAGAAATCTCTGGGTGAACAGCGGCTAGGCGCATCAAGTGCCGTTCCAGGTCCACGTTCGACTTCGCCTTCGCCAACACCGGAAGAACTTGCTTCCAGAAATCTGCCGACGAAACCGGGTTGTTCTTTTCCAGAAGCGCCAGTTCGAAGTCGAGTGGAATAACGGCATCGTCCACGAGTTTCTGGACGGCTTCGGCACCTTCCTTCTGAAGGACGGTATCAGGGTCGGACCCTTGGGGCGTACGAGCGATTCGAACGTCTAGCCCGGTCTGCTCTAGGATTTCCAACGCTCGGAGAGCCGCCTTCTGCCCTGCGCCGTCGCCGTCGTAAAGAATCGTCACTTTGCTCGCGAATCGCTTAAGGAGTTTGGCGTGGTCCTCGGTGAAGGCCGTCCCAAGGCTTGCCACCGCCCCGGTGACCCCTGCGCGGTGACAGGCAATGACGTCGAAATAGCCTTCGGTGAGGATGGCGTGGCTATCTTTCATCAAGCGATCTCGCGCCTGGAAATAGCCGTACAAAACGTGACTCTTGTGGAAAAGAGGCGTATCGGAGCTGTTGACGTACTTCGGCGTTCCGTCACCAAGCAGTCGGCCTCCGAAGCCAACCAATTCTCCGCGCTCGTTCCGAATCGGAAACATGAGTCGACCGCGGAATTTGTCGTAGTAACCGCCTCCACCATCGCGCTCCACCAGAAACAACGACTTGCACTCATCCAGCGAGTAGCCCGCCTTCTTAAGTGCTACCGCAAGCGCGTCTCCGACATCCGGCGCGTAGCCGATCTCCCATTTGTCGGTGACCACCTTCTCAAAGCCGCGACGCAAGCAGTACTGGGTGGCTGCCTCGCTCTTCAGAAACGCGTCTCGGAAGAACCTTAGGGCGAACTCCATCGCCTCTAAACGCCGGACACGGTCCGACCTTTGTGCGGGAGAGGCCCCTCCCTTTTGAAGTTCGATTCCCGCCTCTTTGGCAAGGAGTTCGAGCGCTTCTCGAAAATCGAGACCCTGCGTCTTCATGGTCCAGGTGAAGACATCCCCAGACTCCCCGCAAGCAAAGCACTTATAGCGCCCCGTCGTGGGGCTCACCATGAACGAAGGGCTCTTGTCCTCATGAAAAGGACAGAGCCCCGTGTAATTTTTGCCAGACTTTTTTAGGCGAACGCGTTGACCGACGAGATCGACAAGGTCGATACGCCGCCGGATTTCATCGCGTTCATCGCTCAATGAGCGTTCTCCGCGTTACTTACCGGCCGCGACGACGATGCCAGTGACGACGTGCGCCTTCTTGCTACCGAGTCGAGACAAGCGGAAAGCGACGCGCTCGCGAGTCAAGTACTTGACCGTGACGGTGTCACCGGCGATGTCGTAGTTGTCGGGCGGGTTTTGGCTGTATGCCTTCAGAACGGATCCGAAGGAGGAACCGAAACCGATGCCTCGTCGCGTCTTCACGCGTTGGTTCTGCAGACCAATCGCCTCGATTTGGACGATTCGCTGGAACTTGTCGACAACAAAGCCGATCTTGGTGCCGCTTCGAAGATAGACCCATCGGGTGTATTCCGCACCGGAAGACTGCTGACCGCCGCCGGCTCCGCCCGGTGCACCAGGACCGCCGGGACCACCAGGACCGCCAAAACCACCGCGACCGCCAGGCCCCATTCCACCGGAAGGTGGTCCGAAAGCACCAGGGCCGGACTCAGGCGACATTTGCTTGTTCAGCGAAGGATTGAGTTCGAACGGATTCATGAAGTCGACGTTGGGGACCGAAGCTCCACCGCCGCCGCCACCGCCGCCTGCGCCACCGCGACCACCAGGACCACCGAAACCACCGGGAGGGCCCCCTGCCCCGGGGCCGCCAGGACCACCGAAACCGCCACCGCCGCCGGCGACCGTTCCACCACCAAGGGCTTGAATCTGGTCAGGGTTTCCGTAAAGCGTAATGACCTTAAGTGCGTTGTCGAGCAACTTAACGCCAAGCAGACCCGTCTCCGGACCCGAAATCGTTCGTGCTGGAGCAGCCTTCTTTTTAGCAGTGGACTTCTTCTTCTGAGCAACAGCAACCGGGCTAACCACGGTTACCAGCGCCAGCGTCCCGGCAAGAATCGCGATGTTCCTATTCAATCGTCTAGCCTCCGTCGGAGATTGCAACCGCCTCCTTAAGCACCCCTTAAGGTCGCGTTCTCCTGTCCGACTTGGCAGTATAGACGCATCCAACAATTCTGATGTCACATTTCATCAACGATTTTTTCTCTCTCGCCAACCATTCCGAGAGAGGAGTGCGGATTGTGACGGTTTTGAGGAACTGGAGCGCAAGGGGTAACCTTTACGTATTCCTACAATAGGAAAACAACATGGCAAACCTCGCTATCACCACCGCCGAATTCGATTCCCAAGTGCTTCAGTCCGACCAGCCCGTCCTTATCGACTTCTGGGCAACCTGGTGCGGCCCTTGCCGACTCATCGCTCCGGCGGTTGAGGAACTTGCGAACGACTACGCGGGCAAGGCTAAGGTCTTCAAGGTAGACGTCGATCAAGAAGGTGAGCTTGCCATGAAGTACGGCATCATGAGCATCCCCGCGATTCTCGTGTTCAAGGGTGGTCAAGTGGTCGATCAGCACGTCGGCAATGCTCCCAAGGCACACCTCGCCGCACTTCTGGATCGACACCTCTAAGCGAGTTCGGCAATCTCATCAATGGCAACACTCCAATCTCGGGTGTTGCCATTTTTAGTTTCTGGTCGCCAATCGGCTACCATCTTCAACTGAGCCATCCATGGATCAAGACCCGTCCGTAGCCCCTGTATCACCGGAGCCTTCTCAAGATCAAAAGACTTCGAAAGCTCCCAATGTCGCCAAGGCGGGCGGCATCATGGTTGCCAGCCTCCTTCTCAGCCGAGTTCTTGGACTCGTCCGAGACTTCATCATCGCGGGCATGTTCGGTGCCGATCCGAATACGGACGCCTATCGACTAGCCTTCAGCGTTCCAGACCTTCTTTTCTTTCTCATCTCGGGTGGCGCGCTCAGTTCGGCTTTCATTCCCGTTTTCAGCGAGTACTGGCACACCCAGCGTGAAGAGGATGCTTGGAAGGTTTTCAGCGGTGTCACCACCATCATGTCGGCGATCGTTCTCGGATTCATCGTCGTGGCATGGATCTTCGCGACCCCGCTGAGCCAAATGATCGCTCCAGGAGCGAATGCCGATTCGGTGGCCATGATCGCGTACATGTCGCGGATCTTGCTGCCTGCCCAGTTCGCGTTCTTTATTGGAGGCCTCATGTTCGGGACGCTGTACGCGAGGCAGGTCTTCACCGTCCCGGGTCTGGGTCCGAACGTTTACAACATCGGCATCATCCTCGGAGCGGTTGTGCTGAGCGGGATCGTCACCCCAAGCGTTTCCGGCATGTCTTGGGGCGCGTTGGTCGGGGCGGCCATCGGCAACTTGCTCATTCCGTTCTTTGTCCTGCGCAAGATGGGCGTTCAGTTCAAGCCCAGCTTTGACACTTCTCACCCGGGCGTCCGGAAAGTTTTCAAGCTCATGCTTCCGGTGGTCTTGGGACTCTCGCTCCCGGGCGTTTTCGGGCTCATCATGCAGGCGTTTGGCAGCTACTACCCGGCAGGGACAAATACCGTCTTGGACTATTCGAACAAGCTGATGCAGGCCCCCTTAGGCGTGTTTGGATCGAGTCTTGCAATCGCGGTCTTCCCTGCTCTCAGCCAGTTCTTCGCCCAGAAAGAGATGGATAAGTTCCGTCGCCAACTGGATACGACGCTTCGGACGGTCATGTATCTCACCGTGCCTGTCTCGGTGATCATGTTCGTGATGGCGCCGCAGCTATCGGCGGCGATGTACTTGCACGGCAAGTTCACTTCAGAGGCAGCTATGAGGGTCGCCGATTGCCTGCGATTCTTCTCTATTGGAATCTGGGCATGGTGCCTCCACCCAGTCCTCATGCGTGCCTTTTACTCGATTCAGGACACAGTGACGCCCGTAGTGCTCGGCACCCTCTGCACCGGACTCTTTTTCGCGCTGCTTCTCACCTTGCGCAACACCGCATTGGGCTATTTGGCTCTGCCACTCGCAAGCTCCATCGCGGCCATCTCGCTGGTGCTGATGATGGCAGTTGTGTTGGCGCCAAAGATCGGCGGAATGGACATCAAGAACCTCGTCGTAACGGTCGGCAAGTGCGTGGTCGGATCCATTGCAGTCGGCATCGCCGGTGCGGTCGTTGCCTACTCGCCGATTTCGGACGCCATTTGGGGCAAGAAACTCCCCACCCTAGGCGTGACTTTCCTGGCGCTGATGGTTGCCAGTTGGGGTTACTTCTTCCTCACCAAGGCTCTCAAAATGCCCGAATCCGAATGGGTCGATCGCGCACTTTCAAAGGTCAAAGGCAAGCTTGGGATGCCCGCTTGAAGCGGAATCGAGACCCTCTCACAGGTACCCTATGGGAGCACCTAACGCCGGGCAAACCGGCGTAGGAAACAACGGAGTTTGAGCAACCTTATGGCTAATAACGCTTACATTGTCGCTGCCAAGCGAACGCCGATCGGCGCGTTTCAAGGATCGCTGGCCTCACTGACCGCTTCGCAACTTGGCGCGATCGCCATTAAGGGGGCGCTTGAGCAAGCGGGCATCACCGGCGAATCCCTTGACGAAGTTTTGATGGGATGCGTCCTGACGGGTGGTCAAGGGCAGGCTCCCGCGCGGCAAGCGGCTCTTGGCGCAGGCCTTCCGAACTCGATTCCCTGCACCACCATCAACAAAGTGTGCGGAAGCGGCATGAAAACCGCGATGATGGCGGCTCAGGCGATCAAGGCAGGAGACGCTCATCTGGTGCTCGCGGGTGGCATGGAATCCATGTCGAATGCCCCCTACCTCCTCGATAAGGCTCGCACCGGGTACCGAATGGGCAACGGAACGCTCATCGACTCGATGATCAACGATGGGCTCTGGGATCCGTACAACAACTGCCACATGGGCAATTGCGGCGACGCAACCGCCCGAGAGCTTTCATTCAGCCGAGAAGATCTCGATGCGTTCAGCGCGGAGAGCTACAAGCGCGCTCAGAACGCTGTGAACTCAGGAATCTTCGCAGAGGAGATTGTTCCCGTTGAAGTCCCGCAGCGAAAGGGCGATCCAGTTGTTGTTGCTGTGGACGAGGAGCCGAACAAAGGAGGCGACCCTGCAAAGCTAGCCGCTCTTCGACCTGCCTTTGCAAAGGATGGCGTCACGACCGCGGGCAACGCGAGCTCCATTAACGACGGCGCCGCCGCGATGGTTCTCGCTTCCGAAGAGGCGGTGAACAAGCACGGATTGAAGCCGCTCGGACGGATCGTGGGCTACGCCCAACACGCACAAGAGCCGCAGTGGTTCACCACCGCTCCTGCAAGCGCGGTCAAGAAGCTTCTGGACAAGCACGGTTTGACTGCCGACGACGTGGACTTGTTCGAAGTCAATGAAGCCTTTGCGGTGGTTGCCATGGCCGTCGCGAAAGAAGTCGGCATTCCGCACGACAAGTTGAATGTGAACGGGGGTGCGGTAGCGATCGGACACCCGATCGGCATGACGGGCACGCGCTTGATCATGACCGCTCTCTACGAACTCAAGCGACGAGGCGGTCGGTACGCCATTGCTACTCCGTGCATCGGCGGTGGCGAGGCTACTGCAATTCTTATCGAAAACATCGCGTAGACTCAAGGGCTCCAGGGGCAAGCTCCTGGGGCCCGTCTCTCCCGTTGACCCTATTAATCTTGGCGACGGTAGCATTACCGGGTCGGACGGCTGACCGGTGTGGAACGCTCACACTGGGGGAAGCGTCCAATGCGGGGCGATCGAAGAATGCGAGTTTTATATGTGTCGGCGGAGGTAGCACCTTTCGCCAAGGTGGGAGGGCTGGCCGACGTTGCGGGTTCTCTTCCGCACGCGCTCCGACAACTGGGAGTCGATGCTCGCACCATCATGCCCGCCTACGCAATGGTAGAGAACGATCCTTCTTTGGACGTCGAAACCGTTATTGAAGACTTCCCCGTTGTCATGAACAACGGCTGGATCCAGCCCGCTTATCTCAAAAAGATCGACCATGCGGGCGGTCCAATCTATCTGCTCGGGACCAATCGCTGGTTCACGGAATCCGTCTCTTCAGAGACCCTCTACCGCCCCGGCGGAGAGATGCACGCGTTCTTCTGTTCGGGCGTGCTGAAGGCGATGGAGCTGCTTGGATGGATTCCCGACATTCTCCACGCCAACGACTGGCACACGGGCATGCTCCCGGTGTTGCTCAAACAAAAAGCGGGTCCAGCTTGGGGATCGACCGCCTCGGTTTTCACCATTCACAACCAGGCGTACCAGGGCGAGTTTGGGCTTGAATCCCTCGATTGGCTAGGGCTGCCTCACTACCTCTTCAACTACACGCAGGTCGAGGCTTGGGGTCGAGTGAACTTCCTGAAGTCGGGGTGTGCCTTTGCCGATCACACCACTACGGTTTCGCCACGATACGCCGAAGAGATTCAAACTCGCGAGTTCGGTCACGGCCTGGAAGGGCTCATGCAGCACCTCGCGTTCACAGGACGACTCACGGGCATTCTGAACGGCATCGACTACGACGTCTGGAATCCCGAGACGGACCCCGTACTTGCCTCTCGATTCACGGCAGAAACGATTCAAGGCAAGGCCCTCTGCAAGATGGATTTGCGGGCGAGACTCGGACTTCCCGAATCGGAAGGGCCCATCGCAGGTATGGTCAGCCGTCTTTCGCACCAGAAGGGCTTCGACCTCGTTTTAGAAGGCGCGGAGCGATTGTTCGATCTAGGGCTTCAGCTCGTGATCCAAGGCTTAGGAGATCCGGCGATGGTGGACGCGTTCCAAGTTCTGGAACGCCGATTCCCGAACAACTTCCGGATGGTTAACCGATTCGACCCCGACACCGCGAACCGCATTTATGGCGGATCGGACATGTTCCTAATGCCCTCTGCATTCGAGCCTTGCGGCCTTGGACAGATGATTGCGATGCGCTACGGAACCGTTCCGGTTGTACGATCCACAGGCGGGCTCCGGGACACCGTACGGGATGAACACAATGGCTTTGCATTCCACGAACGCTCCGCGGCATCGCTAGTTGAGGCGGTTCGCAGGGCAATTTCTGCCTATAAGGGGGAGAGTTGGAGCACTCTGCGATCGAACTGCTTTGCCACCGACTTCCGATGGAATGGTCCGGCCGAAGAGTACGTCGAGACGTATCGCCGCGCCCTGGAAGCTAGGAATCCCGAACGGTATCACGAGCTACTCGGCGAGCGTTCCGCCTAAGCCCCTCTGCCTTTGCCCGGCGAATCGGAGATCCCTGAGTGACGAGGTCCCATTGGGCTTCGGGGAGCTCGGCAAGTTCCAATAGCGAGGGAAAGTTTTTCTGATCCAGAAACTCGCCGACCGTCGTCGTGGGTCGCCGATGAGGTTGGGATTGTCGGGGCTGATTGAACGGGCATACTTCCTGACAAACATCGCATCCGTACAACCATCCGTGGAGATCAACCGAGTCCTGAAAATCGCCTCGGTGCTCGATGGTGAGATAGCTTAAGCACAGGCGCGAATCCACTGCCCATCGATCTCCAAGCCGAACGATGGCACCGGTCGGACAAGCATCAATGCACTTGTTACACGTCCCACATCCGCCCAAGGAAGGAGCCGTTGGGGCAAGATCAAGGGTGGTCAAAATCAATCCAATGAAGAAGTAAGATCCGGTTCGGCTGTTGATGAGGAGCGTGTTCTTTCCAAACCAGCCGAGACCCGCTTGATGGGCGAACACCCGGTCGAGTGTGGGAGCCGAGTCCACGCAGATTCGGTGTTGGAACCCCGGCAACTCCTTCTCCAGAAACTGGACCACTCGCCCCAGCTTCTTTCGAACCACTTTGTGGTAGTCGCGTCCAAGGGCGTACCGCGCGATCTTGCCCTCCTTCTCGGGTCGAACGGACTCTTGGAAGTAAGGAAGCGAGAAGGCCAGAACCGACCGAACACCCGGCAATAGGGTGCTAGGATCAGACTTCAATGGGAGATGAGAGGACATGTAATCCATCTCCCCGTGAAATCCTTGGCGAACCCACTCTTCGTAGAACGCGAGCGATTCTGGGGCTACCGAGGCGGAAGAGACGCCGAAGCCATCGAATCCTTCCTTGCGAGCGATCGCCTCGATTTGCTCCAGAAGTTCCCGCATCTGAACCATCCCCGGCGAATCTACCAACCTGCGCTAGCAACGGTGACCCACTGATCGTGGGTGAGTTCGTGAGGGCGAAGCATCGGGTCGATCGAGACCGCTTGGAGCTTGGATTCAACAACCGCCTTCTCCATCCTAAGATTCGCCATGAGATTGTTGGCAAGGGTTTTTCTCGGCTGAGAGAATCCGGCACGAACGGTTCGCTCGAAGTTATCGGGAAGATCGACAAACCTTGGTCGGAAGGAGAGAACGATGCTCTGGACCTTGGGAGGGGGCAAAAACGCTCCTGGAGGAACATCTACGACCTTGGCAATTTCAAACTGCGTTTGCAGCATCACGCTAAGGGCACCACGCTCGCGATTTCCAGGCTTCGCCAGGATGCGCACGCCCACTTCCCTTTGCATCATGAACACGCCAATAGAAAATCGGCTCCGCACGCCGGCGAAGCGCTCTAGGAGCGGGCCCGTGATGTAGTAGGGCAAGTTAGAGACGAGCGCTCTCGGTTCAGGAAGTTCTTCCAGCAGTGCACCGAGGTCAGCCTGAAGGGCATCGGCTTTGACGAAGGTGGCCGACGGAGCCGACTCGCGAAGCAGGGACTCCATTCGATCATCGAGTTCGACAAGAGTGACGTGTTCGAACTTTCGGATCAACGCTTGAGAAAGAACACCCGGGCCTGGACCAATTTCCAGCGCAGCAACGCTTTCCGCAGTCGCATCGATGATCTTAGAAACAACGGGCTGGGAACACAAGAAGTGTTGTCCCAGCCCTTTATTCGCGTCGATTCCATGTCGACGTAAGAATCCGACCAATTCGCCTCGGTCGGCTAAGTTCATCGTGGCTTCAGTACGTGCACGGTCACCTTTCGACGACCGAATTGATAGCATTGAGCCACGGTTGGCATGCACAGGTCGATTCGCTTGCCTTTGATGGCACTGCCCGTATCGGCGGCATAGGCCATGCCGTATCCCTCAACAAAGAGAAGAGTGCCGAGCGGAATGACTCGAGGATCAACGGCGACGACACCGAAGCGAGCGCGAATACCGAGGCTTGTTCGACCGGCCCATCGACCGTTCGAGTTAACGCCTGGATCGTATGCAGAAGCGTGCATGACGAGAGTCTTGGAACGGACAAAACCGGAACGGCTCGTTTCAAAGCCACTCTTGCCCATGTGAAAGACGGTAGGTGTGGGGTCGGTTTTGACTTCCTTAATCAACTCCTTTCCAACCACCTTGCCTCCCTTTTTGATGAGACGATAGGTGCGGACGAGTTTTCCGTCAACCCCACTTTGGGCTCGGACAATTTGTCCAGCCCGGACAGATCGGCTCAATCGATAGAGCGTCTCCGCCTTCAACTTCTTCGAGATGGTTTTCGTCTCGAAGGTCTGATTTTCTTGTTTTTTCCCGGCATGAGCGACAGAAATCGCACACATCCCGGCAATCACAAAACTCACCCTTTGTGAGCAGTTGCGCATTCGGAACCTCCTACAGCTTGGCTGCGCGGTCAGGGCCTGCCGCTGATTGTGACGACAGACAAAACGACGAACGTTGCATTAAACCCCAAAAGTGATTGTCGGCGCAACCCACCCCCTCACTGCAGGTTTCTTTACGGGGACGGCGCTATCCTCCGAAGACCTTCGGGAGCCCCACAACATAATGCATGGGACCTTCGACTTAGCCACTATTGCAAACATGCAGAGATAGGAACACATCATCGATCCGTTACCTCTTCGCATTTAGATGCGCTGTTTTACAAACGAAAGATGATTTACTTCATCGCAGTAGCAATTCAAAATCGTCTTCCATTCGAACAATTATCAAACCAAACTAGATTCAAAACAACACTCCCAGCGCATCGATTTTTCGGCATTGCTCCCGGAAGTCAATGGGAATTGATTTGTTTAACCGGCAAACAATTAAAGTTAACAGCCCGAACCATCGCATTACATCAACACCGGATAGTGCCTTTTCACTAGGAACCGCAGTTCGATAGCAGCAGTAAATGATTGAAGTTTGATGGCACCGCTGGGTTCCACAAACCCGAGAGAATTCTCATGAAACGTGCATTTACCCTCATCGAGTTACTCGTCGTGATCGCGATCATCGCGATCCTTGCCGCGATACTCTTCCCTGTGTTTGCGCAAGCCAAGGAATCGGCGAAGAAGACCCAGGGTCTTTCGCAGATCAAGCAAACCGGAACGGCGATTTCCATCTATTCGGCGGATAACGACGACCTATTCCCGCTTGCCGTCATCATGAATTCTGGTGGAAACTGGCAATTCAACCTCACCGCCGAGGTTCCGACCGACTGGCGAATCAACAACCCGGTCACCAATCAGCGTCACGCCTCTTTCTGGGCGAACTCTGTGCAGCCTTACATCAAGAGCGTGCAAATGATGGCTCACCCATCGGGTGAAGACATGAGCGGAGTGGCAACCACTACGCTTGGCCGATTGCCCATGAAGCTGGGCATCAACTACAACGGCATCCTGCATGGCTACTCGGGAACCGCCGTCGCCGCTCCCTCGATTACCCCACTCCTGTGGTTTGGTCAAGGACGAACAAACTGGGTAGGACAAGCGATGGCGGTTCCCACGCTCCGTTGCTCCGCACCGGCGACCACACCGTGCTTGTTCAACCCGACCGGCTATCCTGACTCCTCTAACGGAAACGGCAGCTCGTTCGGAACAGCTTGGTTTACGCCAGGAGGCATTCAAACCCACTGGGCGTACGGACAAGGCACAGTCTTCGTGAGAACCGACACTTCTGCCAAGTTCCGAAACATCGGCCGGACCGGAGGCGGAGCGTCGGGCACTTTCGACATGCTCCAAGATCCGTACTCGGCATACAATGCGCGAGGTCTCGCCTCCTCGTACACGGGTTGCCGACCAAGCGGCTCCACCGGGCCGTTCTACTGGTGCTACTTCCGACCCGATGTGGAGACGCAATAAGTTGAACAAGAAGCTCTTCATTTTCGCGTTCGCTGTCATGCTGGGAGCGATCGTTGCCGGATGCGGTTCTTCAGGTGCGGATGACTCCGCGAAGAACGAGCCGCAACCGAAAACTGGACAGTTTGAAGGAGCCGATGACAAGGCAGATTCTTCAACGGGCGTAACAGCAAAGGGCGGTTCCGAGAGCACCGCATCCGAACTCTAACTAGAGTAAAAAAGATATTGGGGTCTCCGATCCATGATCGGAGACCCCAATTCTGTGACTGCCTCTTCTGCGAGAAACCCTGATTTACTTGGGTAGCGGAAGACCGAAGGCAGCGAGGTTCGCTCGAAGTCCCTCAATCCGGTTGGGCGAGTTGAGATCGATCTGATAGGGTCGACCTCGTGCATCGATGATCAGTCCGACCGTGCCTTCGATGAGGTTCGTGGTCTGATCTCGATTGCCTCGGCTTTGATCGAATCGCTTTACGGTGACCGGTTTGCCCTTGCCTTCGCCCACGTCGAATGTCTTCGCCGGCTCAACGGTAAGGGTATCGCCGTTCTCCGCGAAGGAGAACGGAATCACTCGGATCTCGCCGTAAGGAACGGTGACATCGATGCCCTTCGCAACGACGCGCACGCAAGCCTCACCCGGCTTTCCTTGTCCAACAGGTGCCACACAGGTGCCGATTCGAACGATACAGTCTCGCTCGAATACTTCCTTCGCGGCTTCGTAGAGGTGCTCGGAGAGAACGCCAAGGTGCGGCATCATGAAGATGCTGTCTACGGTGAGCATCGTGATGCCCTCTGGCTGGTAGGCGTCCATCATCATCAGCGCAGCCTGGGCGCGATTCGGAGCGTGAGAAAGAACTCCACCCGAACCGATGACCATGTCCAGCTTGAGCATGTTGACTAGCGTTTGACCCGAATCTTGTTGGTTGAAGATTTGACCGATGTCTCGCTGCTGTGCCGAACCCGTCAGGTTTCGGGCAAGCGACTTGTGGTGCTCGAAAGCCAGTCGGAGAGCTTCTCGCGAGACCGCGTGCTCGATCAACAGATCCTCATAGGTTTGAGGAATCGTTGTCGGGCGGATCATCTTGTTTCGGAGTCGGTTTCGAACTTCGGCCGGATCGATCGTGAACGGTAGCCAGCGAGCGATGTTCTCGACGCCTGCTTCCTTCAAAACGTTACAGATCGAATAGCTCATGCCAAGGTTGGCAGAAACCGTTCGGTTGTAAATGCGCTCTCCATCCGGAGCTTGGAAAACGGAGAAGACGTCGGTGGTTGCGCCACCGATGTCGACACCGAGAACGTTGATTCCCTCCTGCACCGCGTACTCCTTGAGGAGCTTTCCAACCGCGTTCGGGGTCGCCATCACCTCTTCCGAAGCCCAATCCAGGAGCTTAGAGTAGCCCGGAGCCTGTTGCATAACGTGCTCCAAGAACATCTCGTGAATCTCTTCCCGAGCAGGGCCGAGGTTCTCTCGATCGAGAGTCGGGCGAAGGTTGTCGACCACCTTAGTTTCGATGGTGACGCCAAGAACCGACTTGACCTTCTCTTGTGCTTGGTTGTTACCCGCGTAGATAACCGGAAGCTTCATATCGCCGAAACGCGGCTTCGGGTCGGCTCGGCGAATAACCTCTGCCATCTCAACGAGTCGATCGACGTTTCCGCCATCGGTGCCACCCGACATGAGAATGATGTCCGGGCGAAGTTGGCGAAGTCGTTCGACCTTCTGGAAGTCCTTTCGACCGTCATCGACGGCAAGCGTGTCCATAAGGATGGCGCCCGCACCCAGTGCGGCCCGCTCAGCAGATTCCGCCGACATGGACTTGACCACGCCCGCAACCATCATCTGCAAACCACCACCCGCCGAGGAGGTGCTGACGTACATGTCGGCTCCATCCAAAGAGGTCGTTCCGGTAGAAACTTTGCTTCCGTCTTTGAGATGCCGATGGACCTTGCCATCCTTTAACAGGGTGCGCTTTCCAGACTCGTATCCTGCAGGAACGGTCTGTTCGGTGATCTCCTCAAGTTCGGTGAGAGCGTTCAAAACACCGATGGTGACGTCCTCGAAGGGTCGCTCAACCGTCGTGGGAGCCTCGCCTCGAGCAACGAGTCGGTACTCGCCTTGATCGTTGCGCTCAATAAGGATCGCTTTGGTGGTCGTCGACCCACAGTCGGTCGCGACGATGCGGCGGATGTCCTTGGACATATTAACGTCTAGTATGACCCGTCACAGGCGGCTACGGGGAGACCGTCTCCTTGGAATCCTTCGCCTCCTTTAAATCCTTTGCCTCTTTTCGCGCAACCGCTAAAAGATCGATCGCCTTCTGTCGCATCACATCGTGCTGAACAATCGGATGAGGGTAGGTTTCGCCGAGGACGATTCCGGCGGCACGCAGCTCTAAAGGCGTAGCCGTCCAAGGAGCGTGGATTGATTTGCCCGTCAGTCCAGCCAGTTCTGGACACCATTTGCGAATGAAGTTCCCTTCCCCATCGAACTTCTCGCTTTGGCTCATGGGGTTAAAGATCCGGAAGTAGGGCTGAGGATCGCAGCCCGTACTGGCCGCCCATTGCCAACCGCCGTTGTTGGATGCCAGGTCGAAATCCAAGAGCTTTCGGGCAAAGTACGCCTCCCCCTTCCGGTAGTCGACCAACAGGTCCTTGGTGAGAAACGATGCGACCACCATGCGGAGTCGGTTATGCATCCAACCCGTCGCATTGAACATGCGCATCGCGGCATCGATGATCGGATAACCCGTCAGCCCTTGCTCCCAGGCGAGGTAGTGATCTTCTCTTCCTGGGTACTCCAGCTGTCGATAGGCTGGGTCGAACGACTGCGTGACGACGTGCGGGTTGTTCGCAAGAATGTCTTGGTAGAAGTCGCGCCAGATGAGTTCGGCAAGCCACTTGTCGGCTCCATCGGTTCCCCTTTCCAGAGCAAATCGAACCGCAGAGCGGATGGAGACGGTGCCGAAGCGAAAGTGAGGGCTAAGGATGCTTGTGCCATCCACGTCCGGAATGTTGCGCTTCTCTTCGTAAGCGTCAATCGCCTTTCGGAATTCCTCGAGGCGAGCTCTTCCGGCCGATTCGCCGGGAGCGATCCACAACTCGCTCTCTTGAAATCCCATCTTGTCCAGCGACCAGTGACCGAGCGTAGCCTCGGCCCCGAAAGCCTCTTCCAGCGTTCGCTCAGACGCCAGTTTCGAGAAATCTGGCTCGTATTCGATCAGGTCCCGCTTGGTTACGAGAGCGTTTCGCCAAGCACGGGCGTAGGGCGAATAAACGCGAAACGCGGTCCCGGTCTTGCTCAGGACCTCGCCCTGTTCGAGAACCACCGAATCCTTCACCGTGGTCAGGGCCCGACCATCCTTCTGCAACCGGATGTGAACCGATGCGTCTCGTTTTGCCG
The DNA here is from genome assembly GCA_964471545.1 of uncultured Fimbriimonas sp. Lineage (GTDB taxonomy): Bacteria > Armatimonadota > Fimbriimonadia > Fimbriimonadales > Fimbriimonadaceae > Fimbriimonas. The sequence goes on from CAYYJX010000008.1 coordinate 33,584, forward strand.
CATAGGGCTCGTAATCGCGTGCGGTGATCACTTCATCGGCGCCGAATTGAGCCGCCAACCGGGGGATCCACTCCATCGGATCGCCGTAGACCACCGTCAACCTGGATCCCTCTTCGCGCAATTTTGCATCGACCTCTTGGAGGCTCTTGTGGATGAACGAGAGTCGGCGGTCGTCCTTGTCCTGAAGCTCACCGAGGATGTTAGTGTCGAACACAAAGACCGGGGCCACTTCGGAAAAATTCTCGGTGGCGAACCAAAGGGCCGTGTGGTCCTGAGTCCGCAAATCTCGTCTAAGCCAGCAAAGGGCGCGCTTCACGCTGGCTTCTACGACCGGAACAGCGCTTTACTCACCTCAATCCGCTCGGTGGGCTCCGGTACCCTCTGTGGGTGCTCGAACGCTTTGTTGAATCGATGGCTCGGCTCGGAATCAATCCCCAAACGGGACCGATTCTGATTGGCTACAGCGGCGGAGCCGATAGCACCTGTCTGCTGCATCTCGCTCATCGCGCCGGGTTCAACGTCGTCGCTGCGCACCTGCACCATGGTCAACGCGCCGAAGCGGACAAGGAGATGGCGCTGTGCAACGCCTTCGCCGAAGAGCTCGGGATTCCTTTCGTCTCCGGAAAAGCGGATATCCCCCGGATGGTGCAAGACCTAAAAATCGGATCCGAAGAGGCAGGAAGGTTCGCCCGTTACCAGTTCTTCCGCTCCGCAAGACGATCTACCGAAACGAGGTTCATTGCGACCGCTCACACCAAAAGCGATTCGGTAGAGACCATTCTTTTCAATCTCGCCCGAGGCACGGGCGCAGCCGGCCTAACGGGCATCGAAGCACACACCTCCGAGGACGTGATTCGGCCGCTGCTACCGTTTACCCGTGAAGAAACTCGAGCCTACTGTCACGAGCATGGACTTTGGTTTCACGACGACCCCACCAACTTCGACCTCGATCTTTCGCGGGCAAGAATTCGCCACCGGATCGCCCCCGAGTTCGCGGCGATCAACCCTCGGTACGAAGACGCCATGGTGCGAGCGGCCGAGATCATCGATGAAGAACATCGATTCTTGAACGGTGCCGCCGCCGCTGCCCTGGAGAGATGCGAGTTACCCACCAATGGGGCTCTCGGATTTCTCACTCGAGACTGCGAGATTCGGTTCGATCGCGCTGCGATCACTCAGCTTCCCGCCGTCTTATTCAAGCGATCGGTGCGACTTGCGGTTTCGGCGCTGCAAGGCTCCTTGGATTTCCACCAAACCCAGCTTGTGCTTGAGGCTCTCAGCCATCCGGATCATCCTCGACATGCGAGCGGATCGGTCACCACGGAAGGGGCAGAAGTGGAATTGGTCTGGTCGACGGATGCGCTGCACGTCCGACAGACGCAACCCACCGAACCATTCCGCTACAAACTCACCGTTCCCGGAGAAACCGAGTCGGAAGAGTTCGGCTGGA
>CAYYJX010000008.1:35133-39217 GCA_964471545.1 uncultured Fimbriimonas sp.
ATCGTTTGCGACCTAGTCGGTCCGGTTTGGGCTCCTGGCGTCTGTTTCGATCAACGAGCAGTCTCAACCGACGACGAGCACGCGCTTTATCTCTCCTTCGAACCGTTGTGAACCGGTTTTGCAGGACGGATTACAAATGGTGCCGGGGAGAATCCGACCGTTTATCCCATAATCTCAATGCCGGTGGGCTTTTCAGCGGAAGTGCGACTTACGAGCACTCGTTGAGACGTCATAGGAATTGAGAGACCCGGGAACGCGGTTTTCGATCAGAACGTTTGATCGAAGAACACAATGGGTTTCGAAACGGTGATCTTTCCCGTGGGAAAGGTCGTTGAGACCAGAGAAACCGGCAACGACGTTCCTTCGTAGGGTACGAAGGAACAAACAGGAAAAGCATTGAAGAACCCCAGACAAACACTGATGCTTGTGGTGATCGTGATCGTAGCGATCATCATGCTGCTGAACGTTTTCAGTAGCGGAATGAAGATGGGCTCCCTTATGGGCAAGGGTCCACAGCGGTACACCGTCGGAGAATTCCTCGGGCAGGTCCAGGAAGGCAACATCAAGAATGCCAACTGGCAGATGGACCAAATCACGGGCAAGCTCAAGAACGGCTCCGACTACGTGGTGAATGCGGTCCCCTACGACGGCTCGCTCGGCACCTACATCATTGGGAAGCTCAATGACTCTAAGGTGAACGTTAACACCATGCCGGCGCCGATTTCGGTAACGATCCTGCAGGTCCTTTCGTTCCTAGCGGTCCCGCTCATCATTGTTGCGGTCTTTTGGTTCTTCGTGTATCGCCCCGCCCAAATGGGTGGCAACCAGGCGATGAGCTTTGGCAAGAGCAAGGCTCGCCGGGTGGGCGAAACTGGGCCAAAGATTACGTTCGACGACGTGGCAGGTATCGACGAGGCGAAGCAAGAGCTCTTTGAGATTGTCGACTTCCTCAAGAACACCAAGAAGTACGCCGCGCTTGGCGCCAAGATCCCGAAGGGCATTCTCCTTTCCGGACCTCCCGGCGTCGGTAAGACTCACCTTGCCCGAGCGATTGCCGGCGAGGCAGGCGTACCGTTCTTCCATATCTCCGGTTCAGACTTCGTTGAGATGTTCGTCGGTGTGGGTGCCGCACGTGTTCGAGACCTTTTTGAAACCGCAAAGGCCCATCGTCCGTCGCTGATCTTCGTCGATGAAATCGATGCCGTGGGTCGCCAACGAGGCGCCGGACTTGGTGGCGGTCACGACGAGCGCGAGCAAACTCTTAACCAGCTCCTGGTTGAGATGGACGGATTCGACCCGAATTCGGGCGTTATCCTGATCGCGGCTACGAACCGACCGGACGTCTTGGATCCCGCGTTGCTTCGACCGGGCCGATTCGACCGTCAGATTGTGGTGGACGCCCCGGACCAAAAGGGCCGAGCCGAAATCTTGCGCATCCACTCCAAGGGCAAGCCCGTGGACAGCAATGTCGATCTGGAAGTCGTTTCGCGACGAACCCCTGGCTTCACCGGTGCCGACTTGGCAAACACGCTCAACGAAGCGGCTCTGCTAGCCGCACGCCGGGGCGCGACCAAGATTGCCGCGAAGGACATCGAAGAAGCGCTAGACCGCGTGATCGCAGGTCCCCAACGCAACAGCCGAATCATGGACGCTCAAGAGCGAGAGGTGATCGCCTATCACGAAGCGGGACACGCCGTGATTGGAGAAATCCTCGAGCACAGCGACCCGGTTCACAAGGTCACGATTCTGCCCCGAGGCATGTCTCTTGGCTCTACCTGGCAGCTTCCGGAAGCAGATAAGTTCTTGGTCAGCCGAGAAGAACTCGAGGACGACATCACTGCTCTTCTGGGTGGGCGTGTCGCCGAAGAAGTTGTCTATGGCCGAGTTTGGACGGGTGCGAGCAACGACCTTCAACGGGTCACTGCGATCTCCCGAGCCATGGTGACCAAATACGGTATGTCCGAGCGACTGGGCACGCTCGCCATCGGTCACCGACGAGACAACCCGTTCCTGGGTCGAGACCTTTACGAAGAGCGCGACTACAGCGAAGAGGTTGCTCGAATGGTTGACGAAGAGGTTCGCGCCATCGTGGATCGCTGCCACATTCGAGCCACCGAGATTCTCAACGAGAAGCGCGTCCAACTCGATGCAGTGGTTCAAGCCCTGCTTGAGCGAGAAACCCTGGATCGCGAAGAGTTCTTGAAGATCATGGCGGGCGAAGAGTTGCCGCCGAAGGAGAGCAAGAACGATCCTGCACCCGGCAGCACGCCTCCGGGAACTCCGGTAGAATCAGAAAAGGCACCGGGCATGCCCAACATCGGATCCCCACGATTCGAGCCGGGTCCGGCTTAATCAAGAAACATTCTGCGAAATTTCGCAGGGTTAAGGAACAAAAGAAAAAGGGAGTCGTCTAAGGGCAACTCCCTTTTTCTTTTAACACTCCAGTGCTATACTTGGGAATCCTTGAACGGGTCTAATCTCGTTCACTGAATCCGCGTGATTGTCGGAACAATTATTCTGCAAGAGCGTCGGATGGATGGACCGGTAAGTTCACGAGCGGTCGAAAAGAAGAGTTAGTAAACGCGCTATGGATATCGAGGCAATCTACCAAAGAGGCTTCCAAGCTCGGTGCGACGGTCGCTATGCAGAAGCGAAGGTCGAACTGACGCGCGTGCTTTCTATGGACCCTCGCCACGTGAACGCTCGCCACCAAATGGCTCTCATTCAGGGTTTCGAAGGCGACTTCGATGGCTCGCTGAACTCACTCGCCGCTCTCTCGCGAGAAGTCCCGGGCAACCTTGAGGTTTTGTACGATCTAGCCATGACCGAGATGATGCTTGGCATGTACGACGAGGCCTGTGCGAAGTTTAAGCGGATTATCTCGATTGATCCCAGCCACTCCAAGGCTCAGCAGCAACTCGTTTACTGCCCGTAACTTCTTCCGGTTGTAAACTCTCGCCATGAAGTCGTTGGCGAAGCGTTGGGGCATCTTGCTCCTTGCCCTTTTACCCTTGCTCCCGCTCTGGAAGTGCTTATTCCGGGGTGAGGCGATTGGGCCCTGGGATCACCTTGCGCGCCAGCTTCCGAATCCGACGGCCCCTATTCCCTCTTCCGCCTGGGACATCCTACAAGCCGACGGGATCCTTCAGTTTTACGTTTGGCGAGACCTCGTCTTTCAGTCTTGGCGAGCAGGCGAAGTTCCTGCGATCAACCCGTACGCCATGGCTGGAACTCCGCTCCTTGCGAACAGCCAGTCGGGCGCACTGTACCCGCTCCACGTATTCGTTTCTTTTCTCAACCTCCCCACCCATGCCTCGATGATTCTGTTGGTGTGGGTCCACCTTGCCATCGCCGCGATCGGCGTTCGGTATCTCACACTCCGTCTGGGCGCACAAGAATCGATGGCGACCTTGGCCGGCGGTGCGGTGGTGTTGAGTCACTTCTTTGTGGCTTGGTCGGGACTGCCAAGTGTGATCTCGACTTGTGCCTACATTCCTTGGCTTCTTTACGCTCTCACGCCTCCCAGAGATGAGAATGCCCCGCAGGGCCGTAGCCGATCGGTGATTCTGTTCGCCGTTGCTACCGGAATGATGTTGCTAGCGGGTCACTTGCAATTTGCCGCTTACGGGCTGATGGCGACCGTGATTTACGCTCTCGGTCAGGTCGTGGCGAGCCGATCACCCGCCGCATTGCTCACGCTTGCCATTGGCGGACTGATGGGAAGCGCCGTTGCCATGCCGCAGTTGGGCCCCGTCCTAGACTACGGCAAGCTCAGCCACCGAAAGAACACTCCATCGGAAGATGGATACTCGGCATTCGTCAAGAGTGCAATCCAGCCATACGAATGGGCGGGACTCGCTCACCCGTATCTGCTTGGCGATGCTCAAATGAACCTGGATGCCAAGTTAGGCGAGACGCCCGTCGGTTCTTACTGGCCCCAATACACCAAGCTTGGAGCGAACCACGCGGAGGGTGCGGTCTTCTTTGCTCCGATCTTACTGGTCGGACTCTTCTTCTTAAAGTCTCGCGCTAAACAGGTCTTGCCGCTGGCCTTGGTTGGCGTCCTGGGCCTACTCATCGCCTC
>CAYYJX010000008.1:39233-59896 GCA_964471545.1 uncultured Fimbriimonas sp.
TTCCGAACTGAACCGGGCGATGTACTTCGCGCTTCCGAACTGGTCTTCCACGGGTTCGATCGGTCGAGCCTCAATCCTCGTTCTGTTGGCATTGGTTCCAATCGGTGCGGTTGGTTTACAGACTCTCCTCGATCGGAAATCGGATGAGAAGCCCATTCAGCAAATTCAGTTTGCCGTCATCGCCATTCCCTTCGCCGTACTCGGCCTGGGGCTCAATCTCGTGCAGTTGGCAAAATCCCAGTCAACCTTCATCCCCAATTTGCCACCCGAATGGTTCCCGACTCTGGTGGGTGAAGGCTCTGCCATGGGGCGAATCCCGGCTCTCATGGTTGCTTTCCTCGGCGCGATTGCCGTAGGTGTGGCGCTGATGAGACCCAAGGAGGGAGCCCGCGTCCTTCTTGCTTCCGGTCTAGCCATCGGCATGCTCGGTACGGGCACGGTTCTACGGACCGCTCCCTTCCAAGACCTCACCGTCAAAGACTTCCCTACCGACCCCAATAGCCGAACAGTGTTCGTCAACGAAGACTGGAACATGTTCGCCACTCCCACGAATCTGTTGCCACCCAACCTGGCCACGCTCAGCAAAATCCAGGACGTAGCAGGTTACGACTCGCTGATCGACCGGAACTATGTGGCTCGGCTGCAAGCGATCACGGGCACCAATCCGTCCCCGGCGACCAACGGCAACATGATGTTCGTCAAGCTCCCGGTGATTCGCGACGAGCTGAAAAAGTGGGGCGTCGGAACGATGGTCTCGCGGGAAGTGCCACCGAGCATGAGTGTAAAGTCTCTTCCGGAAGGTCCCTACATGACGATCAATCTCGGCGGGACACTTGTCGACTCGGTATCCGGGCAATCGAAGGTGAGTAAGGTCTCAACGTCCAAAGTAGTTGTTGCCACCGATGCTTCCGACAGGGAGGCAATCGTGAAGTTCCGAATGCTCCCGGGCATGCAGGTTGATCCTGGCGTGACGGCAACCGAGCAAGACGGCTGGATCGCGCTTAAGTGGGATCAACCCCGAGAGTCCATTACCCTCTCGTTCGGTCCTCCCATTTGGGTCGGGTTACTTCCCACCTTACTGGTCCTGGTGCTCGTCGGACTGCTAGCGAACTCCGTTCGGCTTTCTAGGCCGAACTCTGCTCCAGAACCGTCTAACTAGACCCGGCTGAGCGTATCGAAGAATTCGTCGAAGAGAACTTCGGGCTGGACCTTCAGGGCAACCTCGTCTGGCCCTTCACCGGGTTCAAAGGAGGTGAGCCCTTTCTCTGGCTCGACATGGACCGTGCCAGGGGTGTACTCGATCACCTCGGGCAGGAAAAGCGATACTGCCGCCAGCGGGTCGTGGAACGTGATGTGATCCACGCTCTCAAACCACGCCTCCGCCATTTGAGCCGCCAGTGAAAGGAGCGGTCCTTGGAAGAGCATTTCAACGTCTGGCTTCTGCATCACGCACTTGGTGGTGACGTCTAGCGGCACCCACTTCAGAGACTGTCGATGGGAGTGCGAGACGATCTTTGTGCTGATTGGATCGACGACGCAGTTCGTCTCCCACCCGTTGTTCACGTTGAACGCCCCCGCCATAGCCACGTAGTTCTTGAGCAACGATGGGATCTCTGGATCCATCGCGAAGAGAAGCCCAATGTTCGTCATCGGTCCGATGGTGAGCAGAGTGATCTCGCCCGGCCGACTTCGAATGGTCTCTTGCAGGAACTTCACTGCCGAGTTCGGCTCTCGATCGAGTCGGTGTGGGAGATGAGAAATCTTGTCGTACTGGGCAAGCCAGGTCTGCCCCGGACCGTGCGCCATGGGTCCAGAATGGCCCGCGACGATGGGAATATCCGCACGTCCAACGGCATTGCAGAGAACCTCGGCAATCGCGGCCCGCTTCTTTGTGTCGCCGGTGACGGTGGTGATTCCGACCAGTTCACACTCGGGTTTCGCCAAGAGATAAGCAATGGCGAGGGCGTCGTCGATATCCGTGCCGGGATCGGTATCGAGAAGAATAGGGATTCGGTCGGACATCGACTCCCAGTATGCCAAAAAGCCATCGAGACGGGGAGATGCATCGCGTCTCGAACATCAAGTTCTCACTTTCAATGAGCTTGAGTGGATAAAGAATGGAGGCGCCGGGCGGATTCGAACCGCCGAATGACGGTTTTGCAGACCGTTCCCTTCGCCACTTGGGTACGGCGCCAAGTGCGTGCAGAAAGGTTTACCCGAGGACCCGTCCGGGGCGCGAACTCCCAGCGTATACCGGAAAAATCTCGATTTTCCACACGTATGTAATCAGTGGGGTTTACTGAGATCGTGAAAGTCGCCGCTATCACCGCCGCTGTTTCTCAACGGTGGCGTGAAGGCAAGGGGTACCGCGCTTTTCGGCACCGCGACTTTCGGCTCCTCTGGATCGGCGCTCTGGTGAGCTTCATTGGATCTTGGGTCCAAACCGTTGCTCAAGGCTTCTTGGTTTACGAGATCACCGGGAGCAAGGAAAAACTCGCGCTCGTTTCGTTCTTCGGCATGTTGCCCGTCAGCATTCTTGGCTTGGTGGCGGGAACCATGGTGGACAAATGGGATAAGCGCAAGCTTCTGATTGCCTGTCAGGTAGGGCTTTCATGCGCGTCTTTCTTCCTTGCGTTTTCTCGATGGCAAGGGTTTCTGCGCGTCGAACACATCCTCGTCACGGCGCTGTTCACAGGCACGATCGCTGCTTTTGAAATGCCCGCTCGACAGGCGGTTGTCGGAATGGTCGTCCCGAAGGAAGACCTTGGCGCGGCGATTCCATTTCAGGCGCTCACGTTTAATCTTGCCCGCGTGATCGGCCCTGCAATCGGCGGTCGATTACTAGACTTGTTTGGGCCCGAGTTCTGCTATCTGCTCAACGGATGCACCTTTTCGGCGCTCATTTACGCCGCGTTCATCATGAGATCGGACCTCCGACCGAAAGGTAACCAGGGGGTTCCGATTCTGGAGTTGGTGGGCGAGGGGCTGAGATACACCCTTAAGGAGTCGCGACTGCGAACCCTGTTTATCCTCGAGGTCATCGTCTCGGTTTTCGCGCTGTTTTACATCGCTCAGTTACCTGCAATCGCCAAAGACATTCTGAACCTCGGAAAAGCTGGGCTTGGAGACATCTACACCGTCATTGGGCTGGGAGCGGTTTGCGCATTGGCGTTGAACGCTCAGGTTTCTGACTACAACTTCAAAGGTCCGATGATCAAGATCGCGATGAGCGCCATGGCGCTCGCGATGCTTGCCCTGAGCTTTACTCGCAACTTCTACCTCTCGATCCCCCTCTTCTTCATCATTGGAATGTCGGCGGTGGTGCAGTTCAATCTCACCAACACGCTGTTTCAACTGATCTCGCCCGAGAAGCTCCGAGGGCGAGTGATCTCGATGCACGTATGGGCACTTTCGGGTCTCGGTCCGTTCGGAACCTACGCCTTTGGATGGATTGCCGAACACTACGGCATTGCTCTCGCCATGCAGATCGGGGCGGTAGGACTCGGAATCGGTGTGATCGCCTTTGGTTGGTTGAATAAAGTTTCCCTTGAAGCTCCTGCGGAGCCTCCGGCTCCGGAAGAGGACGACCCCGATCTCTGCGACTTGGAAGAGGGCTATCATCCTCACGGCAAAATTGCTGTCGCCGAAACAAACGCACCATCCACCGACGGGCGTAAGTAAACTATTGGCGATGCCCAAGCGAGAATCGGAAGAATGGTTCTGGCAGGTCGGTGGCGACCTCCAAAAATTGGGCGACGAACTCAGCCCGGGGCGTCCGCGTGTGGCGCATCGGAAGAGTTGGGAACCCAGAGTAGACCTTTACGAGGAACCAACCTGCTTCGTGTTACGTGCTGAACTGGCGGGGGCCAGAGCCGAAGCAATTGAACTCACCTACGTTGCCGAGCGCAACGCGGTGCTTCTTAAAGGCGACCGACCGGAGCAGCAAGGCGAGTCTCGCAATCGGGTCGGCGTGTATCAACTCGAAATTCTTTATGGGGAGTTTGAAAGAGAGATTCCTCTCCCAAACGTTCCCATCGATCCATCCGCAATCCGAGCCCAATACAAAAACGGCTTTCTCGTACTCCTCATTCCGAAACGAGAACGGTCTTCCCTGAGCGGGCCCTTGAAGATTGAAAGCGAATAAATGTCTGACGTAAAACTGCCGATCGAAGAAGAAATCACTCCTATTTCCGAAGAGGAACTAGAGGTGTCTCAGCCTGTCTCAGAATCGACGGATTCGGAAGAACCGCGCGAAGAGCCAGAAGAGCGACGCCCCGATATTCCGAGCGAGATCAACATTCTTCCGCTGCGAGACAGCGTGATCTATCCCATGCTGATCGCGCCGCTAAGCGTGTCCCGAGAGGCAGGTGTGCAACTGATCGATGAGAGCGTTGCGGGCGAGAGTCGCGTGATTGGCGTTGTCGCGCAGAAAACTCCGCAAGAAGACGAACCTGGGTTTGAGGGCGTCTACGGGTACGGCTGTGCGGTGATCATTCGCACGCTCGTGAAGATGCCGGATTCCGTTCGCCTCATCGTTCAAGGAATCGCCCGGTTCAAGATTGTTGAACCCCTCCAATCGAAGCCCTATCTCCGAGCCAAGATCGAGGTGATCGAGGATGAACCCGTTAGCGAGGATCACGCCGAAGAGCTCGAAGCCCTTCGACGATCGATTGCCGCGATGTTCGACCAAGCGGTTCGCCTCTCACCTGGCCTACCAGACGAGCTGCGCAGCTTGACGACGGCGGTTCAAGAGACCAACGTCATGACCGACCTTGTCTCGGCGCATATGAATTTGAGCGTTCAAGACAAGCAGACGATTCTTGAAACCACCGCGCTGGATAAGCGAATGCGAATGTTGCTTGAGATGCTGAGCAAAGAGGTTCGCGTTCTTGAGCTCACCAGCAAGGTTCAAAACGAGGTCAATACCGAGCTGACGAAGAATCAGCGTGAATACTATCTCCGCGAACAGTTGAAGGCGATTCAACGCGAACTCGGCGAATCGGATGACCGAGGCGAGGACTTAGAGGATCTTTCGGTTCGCATTCACGAGGCGGATTTGCCCCAAGAGGCACTGAAAGAAGTCAACCGGGAATACGACCGTCTGCGGAGAATGAACCCGGGCTCACCGGAATTCAGCGTCGCTCGCACCTACGTCGATACCGTTCTCGCTCTTCCCTGGAACGCGAAGACGGAGGACAACCTAGATCTCGTTCACGCTAAGCAGCAACTGGATGACGATCACTTTGGACTGGAGAAGATCAAGGATCGGATTCTCGAGTTCCTCGCCGTTCGCAAGGTCAAAACCGATGGGACGGTTCGGCAACCCATCCTGTGTTTTGCCGGACCTCCCGGTGTGGGCAAAACCAGTCTGGGACGTTCGATTGCGGATGCACTCGGCCGAAAATACGGTCGAATCTCACTCGGCGGCATGAGAGACGAGGCCGAGATTCGCGGGCACCGACGGACCTATGTGGGCGCTCTTCCCGGTCAGGTCATTCAGGCGCTCCGTCGTGCAGGAACCCACAACCCGCTTATCGTTCTCGACGAGATCGATAAGCTGGGCAACGATTTTAGAGGCGATCCCAGTTCCGCCCTTCTTGAGGTACTCGACCCAGAGCAGAACAGCACGTTCCGAGACCACTATCTGGATGTTCCGTTCGATCTAAGCAAGGTGTTCTTCATCACCACCGCCAACCGGCTGGATACGATTCCGGCCGCGTTGCGAGACCGAATGGAAGTTATTGAGCTGGGCGGCTATACCGAAGAAGAGAAGGTCGAGATCGCCGAACGGCATCTCATTCCGAAGCAGGTCGCCGAGCACGGGTTAAGGCCCGCACAAATCGAGTTTAAGCAAGACGCGGTGGTCCATCTCGTTCGGCACTACACTCGTGAGGCTGGAGTGCGAAACCTGGAGCGCGAGGTCGGCAGCGTCGTTCGTAAAGCGACTCGGCTTTTTGCCGAAGGACGCAAAGCAAAGAAAGTCGTCAACAAGGCCTTCGTCGAAGAAGCGTTAGGGGCACCCCGATACCTTCACGACGAGGTTGCCGAGCGCGACCTTCGCCCCGGCATGGCGGTCGGATTGGCTTGGACCCCTGTCGGTGGCGACGTTTTATTCATCGAGACCGCCAAGATGCACGGAAACAAGGGGCTCATCGTCACCGGCCAACTTGGCGATGTGATGAAAGAATCGGTCACTGCCGCGCTTACCTATCTCCGGTCGAACACCGCAGAGTGGAAGATTGCGGAAGACGCGTTTGAAAAGGCGGAGATCCACGTGCACGTGCCGGCAGGCGCGGTTCCTAAGGATGGACCCAGCGCGGGCGTCACAATGCTCACCGCGCTCACGTCGCTGTTCACGGGCCGAACGATCCACCCGCGCTTGGCAATGACGGGCGAGATCACCCTGACGGGCCAGGTACTCCCAGTCGGTGGCATCAAGGAGAAGGTGCTTGCCGCCCACCGAGCGGGTGTCACGACGCTGATCCTGCCTGAGCGCAATAAGAAGGACTACATGGAAGACGTTCCCGAAGAAATTCGAAAGCAGCTCACGACTCACTTCGTGAAGCACGGATCCCAAGTGTTGAAGCTAGCCCTGTCCAAATAACTGCCCGAAAAGGCGAACGGCAAGCCGACAATAACGGAGGTCGCTTTGTTTTTCTGAACAAGGCGACCGTTTGGTTCCGATCATGCAAGTCGTACAATCGGAACAAGTTTGCTTTTATGTCTTCTTCGCCGATCGTTAACCAGAACGTCCCAGGTCTGACCGCACTCCGATTTTTTGCGGCGTCCATGGTGTTCGTTGTCCACTATGCCGTGAAGTCGCCGGATGTCTTCACGCAAACGTTTAACAAGCTCTTCGCAAGGGGCGCGGGAGGGGTCACTATCTTCTTTCTGCTCTCCGGCTTCCTGCTCGCGATGATCTACACCGATCGGGACATGGGCAAACCGGGCTCAATGCGCAAGTATTACGTTGCTCGCGTCGCAAGAATCTATCCACTTTATCTCTTTGCCCTAGTCCTACACCTACCCTTCTTGTACTGGGGCGTTGCTTCCAATGGCTGGGGCGAGGGACTAAACATTCCGGCCTACATCGGCTCCAAAGTGCTTATGCAGGATGCCTGGTACTTCGCCACGATGTCCAAGTGGACCTCGGCCGACTGGTTAGGACAAGGGTGGACGCTGACCTGCGAAGCCGTTTTCTACGCGTTGTTTCCCTTCATCTTGCCTCTAGTGAAACGGATTCCAACCAAGGCTCTGTGGGTCACTCTGCCCGCTTCATTAATCGTCTTAACGGTTCTCACCGCCATGTTCAAAGACACGCCCGTGGGCGCCCTTTCGCTACGACCGGGCTACCGAGTGTTCGACTTTGTCGCCGGAATGATGATGGCGATGCTGGTGCGTGACGTTCCCCGGTTGGCGCAGGGTCTGAACAAAATGCTGTGGCCCATTGTGGCGGCCATTCTGGTTGGTCACTATTTCATTCCAGACGACGAGGCACCCGTGTTCTTGGTTTTGCGGATCTTGTACTTATTGATGGTCGCGAGCATCGGATCGGCGTTTGTGTTGCCCGCACCGGAAAGCCTTGCGAGGCCATCCAGGGTTCGAGACCTCCTTGTTCTCCTTGGCGAAGCCAGCTATGCCTTGTACTTGATGCAGGCGTTTATCGTTCTCATGCCCGAGTTCGTTGCCAAGAAGCTCCTCAAGATCGACCTCCCCAATATCCACGATGGCTGGGGACCGTTTTTGATTTATTTCGTGGTTGCCAACGTCGTGTGCATCGGCATCTACAAATGGTTCGAGACGCCGCTTCGCGTGTGGCTGAACAGATTCGGTGCGAACCCAAAAGCCGTAAAGGCATAAGGGCGCGCCGGTCGATTTCGCATCGACCAAGCGACCGGTGCCTGAGAGATCACTGACTGAAAGATCAGTGTCCGAATCGGTGCGGGTGAGATTCGTTGTGCCGCTCTTCCAGCATCTGCATCAACGTACGTCGGAGTTGGTCCTGAAGGTGACCGTGTACCGCCGGATCCCAAACCGTATCCTCATGGGTGCGAATCTCTTCCGGAATGCTGAGCGGAGGCAGCGTTGCGAACTCTGGAACCTCCCAGTCGTATCGGGGCCAAATGTGCGCATGGAGGAACGGATCGACGTTTCCGTACACAGCGTAGTTGACCCTTTTGCATTCCGTTACCTTCATAACCGCTTCTCCAATAAGGGCCATGTCATCGAGAAACATCACGCGCTGTCGCTCTCGGAGATCGGTGAGGTGATTCACCTCGGGATAGGCAAGAAGCAAACAGTAGCCGGTAAGGAACTGGTTATCCGCCATCACCACAAAACCTGAAGGCAGCCTTAAAACAACTTTTGGGTTCTTCCCTTCTGCAAGTTCGGCAAGGCGCTCGGTTCCGGTCATGATGCTACAGATTATGCGGTTTTAGGCGGATTGAAAACCGCTTGAGGTGGAATTCACCCACGCGCTTGTTGAAACGCCTTACCGATTTCTGCAATCGTTCGATCCCAGCTAAAGCTTTGGGCGCGGACGAGACCATTTGCGGAGAACTTCTGAGCATCGCCAGTGTTCGTCCATCCCTCAAACAGCCCCCGCGCGATATCCGAGGATTGATGCGGATCGAAGTAGAAGGCGTCGTCTCCGGACACTTCTGGAATCGCCGAGGTACGACTTGCGGCCACAGGCGTTCCCACGGTCATCGCTTCCAGAACCGGGATACCGAATCCCTCTACGATGGAAGCGAGGACAAAGAGCTTTGCCTTCTGCATAAGAGCGTTAAGGGCGAGATCGGGGACATAGCCTAGGAACTTCACCTGATCGGCGAGGCCTAATGCTTGGACCTCGGTGAATACGTCCGTCTCCATCCAGCCTCTAGCCCCTGCCACCAAGAGTTTTGGTTTCTCATTCGAAGACTTCAAGAACTCCGCATAACCGCGGAGCAACCCGACGAGATTCTTCCGGGGCTCGAGGGTCGAAACGGTCATCAAGTACGGTTCGTCGGATTCAAGAAATTCGCTAAGGTCGATCGCGGTTAGCTCTTCGCTCGTGAGCAATCGAACCGCGTTGCCAAGACCGTTATAAGCGACCACCACGTTCTCTGGGCGAATGCCGTAAGCCTCGCAAATCTGGCCTTTCGACCACTCGCTCACGGTCACGACCACCGCCGATTTTCGCGCGGCGTGTCGATGCAGAGTGTCAAGGATCAGGCGTTGCTTGCGTGGAAACCACTGAGCGTGCGTGGTCGAGAAAGCATCGTGCATCACTGAAACGCAAGGGGCGGTGGCAGGAATGGGCAGGGCGACGAAGGTGCCGAAGAAAACATCGGCTTGGTTCTTCTTGGATTCGGCGGCGAGCTTCCAATGCTCCCATGCCACGCGGTCTCGGGCTCGGTCGACCGGAAGGTCGTGCCAGCGCACCCAGGGACTCTGGCGCCAGCCTTCCGACTCTTCCGCCCCAACGGGTAGATAGACGTCGTAGGTGTTCCCCAGATCCACCTTTGCTAAGCGGTCGACGACGTTGATCATCTGTCGACCCACGCCCGCCTTTTTCTTTCCACCCGAGGTGGCCATTAGCAATGCGGAAACGGTGATATTCAAAACCGATCCCCCTTCCCTTCTGCGCTCTTCCCAAACAAAGACATCAACTTCCCCGTCCATTATCGGTCATTGAAGCCGCCAACCTTCGAACAGATTCCCTTCCGCTGGGGGGAATGGAGACGATAAACTGCGACCGTGCAACGTTGTGTGATCGGTGTCGACCTTGGCGGAACAAACGTTCGAGCCTGCGCTTACTACGAAGATGGCTCCCAAGCGGGCGAGAAATTCGAGAATCCTAGCCGGGCCCAGGAGGGTACCGAGGCGATTATCGAAGCGCTCGCCTTTACCATCAAGCAGGCGATCTCTTCTGCGGCGACCAAACCGGAAGGAGTCGGTCTCAGCGTCCCTGGACACATCGACAACGCTCACGGCATGGTTCGGTGGGCGCCGAACTTCGGAAAGACGGTCGATGGCGTGTTCGTCTCCTGGCGCGATGTTCCCCTTCGAGAGCCGCTCGCCCGGTACATCGACATTCCGATCTTCATGGACAACGACGCAAACATGGCGGCGCTCGGCGAGTACCGATACGGTTCGGGAAAGAATTCGGCGAATTGTCTTGTCATGCTCACGCTCGGCACCGGCGTCGGAGGAGGCATCGTCATGTCGCCTAACTCGGTTTTGGGAGACGCACGTGGTCCGCTCGTTCTTGTTGGTGGCAACAAGGGTGGCGCGGAGCTTGGTCACGGCATCATCGCCATGAACGGTCTGGACTGCAATGCGGGCAGCTACGGAGCCGTCGAGGCTTATTGCCAACGCGACGCCATCGTCACTCGGGCAGTGCACCAACTGCGCCGAGGAGTCGATTCGAAACTTCGTGACCTCGTCGAAGGCGACCTGTCGAAGGTGACCCCCCGGCTGATTTCCGAAGCCGCGAATCAGGGCGATGAAGTTTGTATCGACGTCTTGGCGGAAGTTGGCACGTTCCTCGGCGTCGCCATCGGCACGTACATCAACATTTTCGCCCCCGATGTCTTTGCGATCGGTGGCCAAATCGCCAAGGCTGGAGAACTTATCATGGGTCCGGCCCGAAAGTCCGCCCGAAAGGTCGCCATTCCTTCGCTCTATGCAGACGTGAACCTGTGCGTTGCCGAGCAGACCGAAGATGCAGGCATGTTGGGCGGAGCCGCGCTAGCACTTGAAGCTGTGAAGTGGGGGAAGGCGTAACTCGCCGATACCCGACCTCCCCGGTTCGTAGGATTCGGGGAATCAATCTCAGAAGAACCCGCTCGCGGGTACAGTTACTGGAAGGGAGTTTGCACGTTCGATGACCGAAGTGATCATGCCCAAGATGGGCGACGGAATGGAGGAGGGAACCCTCCTCGAGTGGATTAAGAAAGACGGCGACAAGGTGAAGTCGGGCGAAGTGATTGGCTCGATTCAAACCGACAAGGCGACGCTGGAATTCGAGGCGACCACATCTGGCATCCTAACCGGATTCCTGATCCAACCTGGTGAAACCGTGCCTGTTGGCACCGTCATCGGTGCGATCTTGAAGGACGGCGAGTCGCTTCCTGCAGATTGGGGCAAGGGCGGTTCTTCGTCCGGAGCCGCTGCAGAAGCCCCGGCAACGACAAGCGCTCCTGAAGCCGCACCCGTAGCCGCCGCATCGAACTCGGTTACTGAAGACGTACGCGTCAAAGCTTCTCCGCTCGCGAAGAAGATCGCCGCCGACAAGGGTATCGATCTTCGAACGGTAATTGGCTCTGGCCCCGGCGGACGGATCGTCCAAAAGGACCTTGAAGGCGTTGCAGGTGGTTCTGCTCCCGCACCTGCCGCTGCTGCCGCCGCTCCGAGCTCTGCTCCGGCTGCGAAGGCCCCGGCTGCTCCCGCGATCAACTTCACACCCGGCGAAGATCAGGTGATCCAGCTGAATCGCATTCGCCAAATCACCGCTAAGCGAACCCAAGAATCCAAGAGTCAGGTTCCGCACTTCTATGTCACCGTTGAGGTTGATGTAGAGAAGATTCTCGAGCTTCGACGCATGTTCGAAGAGGAAGAGAGCGGCAAGGTTTCGATCAACGACTTCGTTGTGAAGGCTTCTGCGCTTGCTCTGCGAGACATGCCTGAAGTGAACGCATCTTTCCAGGGCACCACCTTGCTGGCGCACGGCGGCGTCCACATCGGTATCGCCGTTGCTCTTCCGGATGGGTTGACCGTTCCGGTCGTGCACAACGCCGACCAGAAGTCGCTTCGATTCATCTCTGACGAGGTCCGAAGCCTTGCAAAGGGTGCTCGCGATGGAAACCTCGGCCTGGACAAGCTTTCGGGATCGACGTTCGCGATCTCCAACATGGGCATGCTCGACGTGGATAACTTCCTCGCGATCGTGAACCAACCGAATTCCGCAATTCTTGCGATTGCTTCGGTTCGAAAGAAGGTCGTTGTCAACGATCAAGACGAGATTGAAATCCGCAACCGCATGAACATCACTTGCTCGTGCGACCACCGGGTGATGGATGGTGCCGTCGGCGCCAAGTTCATCAACGCAATCAAGGGTTACCTTGAGAATCCGACCCGACTTCTCAGCTAAGTCCCGATTCAATCACCCTCAAAGCCCTGAAGCCATTCGGCTCAGGGCTTTGTTCTGTTAAGCAAGCGAACGTTCAGGGCTTCCGAACGAATAAACTAATGCGCATGCGCTCGATTCTTGGTCTCGGAATCGCCTTGCTCTCAGCGGTTTCGGTTGCTCAGCGACCTCTGAAGGTTACGATCCTTCACACCAACGACCTCCACGCTCACATGGAGCCAACGCCCATTCGCGGTGCGACCTTTGGCGGCTACTCTCGCCACGCCACCCTGATCAAGGAGATCAAGAAGAAGGAGAAGAACGTTCTGGTGCTCAATGCCGGAGACGTTTTCCAAGGCACCCTCTACTTCAACTTTTATGAAGGGCTCGCCGACCTTGCTTGCCTCAACGAGATCGGTTATCAGGCGCAAACGCTTGGAAACCACGAATTCGACAAGGGTCCGAAGCCGCTAATCGAGTATGCAAAGCGAGCCAACTTCCCACTTCTCGCCTGCAATCTTGATCTTTCTGCCGAGCCAGAACTTGCGAAGTGGGTGAAGCCTTATACGATTCTCGAAGTCGATAAGCAGAAGGTTGCCGTCGTTGGAACCATCCTGGAAGACACCCCCAACATCTCTAGCCCCGGTCCCTCGGTTAAGTTCAAGCCCGTTTTCGATTCGGTGCAAATGACGGTGGACGAACTGACCAAGCTCGGCATCAACAAGATCATCGTTATGACCCACCACGGTTACGACGACGATAAGCGCATGGCCGCAAAGTGGAAGGGAGTCGACCTCATCATCGGCGGTCACTCGCACACACCGCTTGGAACCCCGAATCTGGAGGGTTGGCGCGCATCGGGCGGACCGTATCCAACCTACGTCAAGAACGAGTCGGGCGAAGAGATTCCGATCGTTCAGGCTTGGGAATGGGGCAAGGTCATGGGCAAGATCACGCTCGAGTTCGACGCGAAAGGCAAAGTAAAGAAGGTGCCGGAAGCGACGGCTCTGGTTGTCGATAAGAACATCGCTCCCGACCCCAAGATCGAATCCCTGATCGATGCGTTTCGTAAGCCGATCGAAGCCATCTCGAGCGCCAAAATTGGGTTTGCCGAACAAGCGATCACCGATCGCACGGTCGTGGGCTACTTCCTCGCCGACACCTATGTGGCTCAAGCCAAGGCAGAAGGCGTCGCCGTCGATTTCGGTCTTATGAACGGGGGTGGAGTTCGAGCCAACCTAGAAGCCGGAGACATCACCTACGGAATGGCTGCCGCAATCGCCCCGTTCAACAACGGAATCGTCGTTGTGGATGTCAAGGGTGCGAAGCTCCTGGAACTTTTGCAGCAAGGACTCGATAAGGGCGGCCTGATCCCGAGTGCCGAGTTCACTTACGAAGGTGCAGGCGGCAAATTGGTCTCGGCATCGTTGAAGGGTGAAGCAATCGTTGCGGACAAGACATATAAGGTCGCCGTCAACAGCTTCATGGCAGACGGTGGCGATAGTCTCTTTGCCCTGAAGGAAGGCGCAAGAGTGGTGCTGAAAGCATCGGATCTCGACGCGTTTCAAGCCTTCATCAAGGCCAATTCTCCTTTGAAGCCGGTCACCACGCCTCGCTTCAAGAAGTAAGCGCATGTCCAAGCCCGCTTCCTCCAACTCCCGGTCAGGTTCAAAGAACTACGATGTGGTGGTGATTGGAGGGGGAGCGGCGGGCATTATCGCTGCCTGGAGGTCGGCGCAGTTAGGCGCCAAGACTCTTCTTATCGAGAAGACCTGCAGGCTCGGCACCAAGATCCTCATCTCCGGGGGTGGCAAGTGCAACATCGCCCATGCGGGTCCGATCGAAGACATCCTCAAGGCTTTCCGCCCCAACGAGGCTAGGTTTATTCGTCCTGCCGTCTACCGATTTCCGAATGTGGAAATCATGCGCATGTTCACGGACCGGGGCCTCAGAATTTACACCCGGCCCGACGGGCGGGTCTTCCCTGTCGATCAAACGGCGAAGGATGTCGTGGCGATCCTTAAGGACTACTTATTTGCCACCGGAGTGGACGTGTGGATGAACACTCCGGTCGAAGACATAGCAAAGACCGACTCGGGCTTTAGAATCGCCCTAGGCGAACCCTTTGAATCCAACAAGGGCTACGCGCAGGATCGCAAACAAAAAGTCGCGTTTGGTGCAAAAGCCCTTCTTAACGAGGTGCGATCCAATGAGGTCGATGACGACCGGGGTCATGGACCAGGAGAGATCACTGCCCAAAGGGTGATCCTGGCGACAGGAGGTTCGAGCTACCCTAACTCCGGCACTACTGGAGATGGTTGGCCCTGGGCTAAGGCTCTGGGGCACAGCGTGGAGTGGATTCATGCGGCTCTGGCCCCGATCTACCTGGAACTGGACCCATTCGACCCGGCCAGGTCCGGCATTGCTCTGCGTGACGTAATTGTGCGCGCCAAGGCGGACAAGAAAGAGATTGCGCGGTGGAGGAACGACATGCTCTTCACCCATCAAGGCGTCTCCGGTCCAACAATCTTGGGGATTAGTCGGCTTGTGGCGGAAGCTATGCCGACGACTCCGGTGACGCTCTCCGCCGATCTGTACCCAGACCTCGACCAAGAGAAGTTGATCGAGCGCTTCTTGACCGAGGCGAAGACCTCTCCGAAGCGACAGGTGGCTACTTTTCTGGAAGAACGACTCCCTGAGCGGATCGTTCCTGCCGTCTGCTCCGACGCCGGAGTGGAACCGGCCATTGCATTGGGTCAATTAGAGAAGAAGGCGCGTAATCGACTGGTAGAAACCCTCAAAAACTGGCCCTTGGGCACAGTTCGAACGGTTTCATTGGAAAAAGGCGAAGTCGTTGCAGGCGGAGTGAAGCTCGACGAAGTCGACCCGCAATCGATGCGATCGAAGGTGACCCCCGGACTATATCTGTGCGGGGAGATTTTGGACGTCGCCGGACCCGTTGGGGGCTATAACTTGCAGGCCGCTTTTGCCACGGGATTTGTTGCCGGTGAGACCGCCGCTCAGGACTCTTTGGAAACAAAGGCGGAAGTTGCTCGTTCAGTTACGAGCAATCGTTAAACCAACCTGCAAATCTGCGTCAAAAAGACCAAAAGCGATAACGTTAGCTACTGAATCGCGTCAGTAGTTTGTAGAATACGTTAACCCTCCCGCCTCATGAACTCGTTCAAAACTTCCGCACTCATTCTTTCGCTCAGCGTTGCTGGGTATGCGGTTTGGCTGCCGACGTCTGCGGGCGCTCAAAAGGGGGCAAAGAAACCTGCCCAGAAGTCGTCCGCGGGTAAGCCTGCGGCAAAGCCTGCTGCGGCGGCGCCCAGCTTTGACAAAGACGTTGTCAAGTTCATGGGCGAGTTCTGTATCGGTTGCCACTCCGCCGATGTCTCCCCGGGCGGAGTCAAGATTCCGAAGAAGTTCACGGTTACCGACGTGCAGAAGAACCAAGCTCTTTGGGCGAAGGTGGCACAGAACGTGGCGAACAAGCACATGCCCCCACAAGGCATGCCACAGCCGAGCCAGGGTCAACGAGACAAGCTGGTCAAGTTCATTGATGGCGTGTTCGGGGGAGATTGTCGACTTCCAGACCCCGGTCGCGTCACGATGCGTCGCCTCAACAAAGAGGAATACAACAACACCGTTCGCGATCTTTTGGGCGTTTCGATACGCCCCGCCGACGACTTCCCTTCCGATGACGTTGGATACGGCTTCGACAATATTGGAGACGTTCTAAGCATCTCTGCCCTCCATATGGAGCGGTACATGAGCGCCGCGGAGAAAGTCGCAAAAGCGGCCATTCGTATTCCGCGATCCAAGACCGTGATCGTTCGTGGGTCCGAGTTAAAGGCCCAAGGCGGCACCAATCTCAACGACGCCTCGGTACTCGGCTTCTTCTCGAACGGAACAGGGACGGCGACGTTCAAGGTGGAGGCCGATGGCTGGTATCGCATTCGTGTTCGGGCGGGCGAGCAGCATGCGGGCCCCGAGTTTTCGAAGATGCGTGTCACGTTTGACCGCAACGAACTCGGTGTTGTCGATGTCAAAGCTCCGCGTGCTAAGCCAGAACCGTACGAGTTTCCGCTCAAGCTGAACAAGGGTACCGTTCAGGTTTCCGCCTCGTTCATCAACGACTATTTCCAAGCGGCTCAGGGCGGGCAACCTGCCCAGGACCGCAACATGTACGTTGCCTCCATTGAGTTGGTTGGTCCTACGGAAGATACTTCGAGCTACCCTGCTTCGCACCGAAGGCTCATTCCCGAAACACCGACCGCTGCGACCCGAGACGAGGCGGCAAGAAAGGCCCTTGGCGAGTTTGCCACCCGAGCCTATCGGCGCCCCGTCGAGCCCACCGAGGTTGACCGACTGATGCAGTTGTTCAATTTGGCTATGCGCACCGGGGAGCCGTACGAGCGGGGAATCCAACTCGGCGTCCAGGCCATTCTGTGTTCACCGCACTTCTTGTATCGGGTGGAGCTCGACGCTAATCCAAAAGACGCGAAGGCCATTCGGTCTTTGAACGGCTACGAACTGGCCTCACGACTGTCTTACTTCCTGTGGTCGTCGATGCCCGATGACGAGCTGTTCGCCCTTGCGAAAACCGGAGACCTTACGAAGCCTGCGGTTCTTTCCGCTCAGGTGAAGCGAATGATCCGCGACCCTCGCGCAGAGGCTCTGGTGGACAACTTCGCCATGCAGTGGCTCCAACTGCGACGGTTGCCCTTCATGCAGCCGGACCCCGAGCTGTTCAAAACGTTTAACGCGAAGTTAGTCGACGACATGCTCCAAGAGACCGGACTGACCTTTAAGTCGGTCATGCTCGAAGATAAGTCGATCCTTGAGTTCATCGATTCCCGAACGACGTACCTCAACGAGCGGCTCGCCAAACACTACGGGATTGCGGGAGTCGAAGGAGAGAACTTCCAAAAGGTGACGCTCAAGGATCCCAACCGGGGCGGTCTTCTCACTCAAGCAAGTGTTCTCACCGTCACGAGCAACCCGAACCGTACGAGCCCAACGAAACGAGGCCGATGGATTCTGGAACAGATTCTAGGCACTCCGCCGCCTCCGCCGCCTCCCGGAGTGGGCGATCTGGGAGACGACAAGCACTTCACGGAGAACATGACCGTTCGCCAGCGCCTAGAGGAGCACCGGAAGAATCCAGCCTGCGCCAATTGCCACATGAAGATGGACGCCATGGGCTTCGGGTTTGAAAACTTCGACCCGGTTGGACGATGGCGCACCAAGGACGGCAAGTTCAACGTGGACGCCACGGGCACGATCCCGGGCGGGCAGAACTTTAACGGTGCGGCTCAACTGAAAAAGATTCTCCTTGCCGAAAAGGACGCATTCGCGAGAGCGTTCGGCGAAAAACTCCTGACCTTCGCACTGGGTAGAGGGCTTCAGACCGCAGATAAGTGCGCGCTCGACGACGTCCAGAATAAGGCTTCCAAGTCTAACTACAAGTTCAGCGCGGTTGTAGACGCAATCGTGCAATCAGAACCTTTCCGCAAGCGACGCGGAGAGGGCGGCTAACCCAAAGAGAGAAAAAACCATGAGCAATGCAGTCGATCGAAGATCATTCCTAAAGGGCCTAGGCGCACTGGTTGCCATGCCCGCCATGGAATCACTGCTACCGGCGAGCGCCGCTGCTTCCTCGGCTGCGGCAGGTAATGCCCCGGTTCGCATGGCGTTCTTGTTCGTTCCGAACGGGATCGACATGGCAAACTGGACGCCCAAAACGACGGGCGCGTTCGAACTCTCTCCATTGCTCGAGCCTCTCAAGCCCGTTCAAGGACAGTTCTCCATTCTCACCGGTCTCGCCCAAAATAATGCGGCGGCTTTAGGAGACGGTCCTGGCGACCACGCTCGCTCCACCGCGTGCTGGCTTACCGGCGTCCACCCGAAGAAGACCTCCGGTTCGGATATCCGCAATGGCATCTCCGCCGACCAAGTCGCCGCTCAATACATCGGTAAGCAAACCCGGTTCGCCTCTCTCGAACTCGGCTGCGAGCGATCGGGCATGGCGGGCGACTGCGATTCGGGCTATTCCTGCGCGTACTCGTCCAATATCTCTTGGAAGACGGAGAACACGCCTGTTGCCAAGGAAACCAACCCGCGGCTGGTGTTTGAACGACTGTTTGGAAACGGCAAAGCCAACGAACAAGAAGAGAGCCTGGCTCGGCGCGAATTGTTCAACAAGAGCATCCTCGACTTCGTTCTGGAAGACGCATCCAACCTCAAAAACCGCCTGGGCACGCGCGATGCTCGCAAGCTGGACGAGTACCTCACCTCTGTTCGAGAGATTGAGCAGCGGCTGGTGAAGTTCGAGAATCAGGCCAAGCTAGAAGTCGCTGCGGGCGTAGGTCGCCCACAAGGCATTCCCGGAGATTTCGGCGAGCACATCCGACTGATGGGCGACATGATGATCTTGGCTTTCCAAACCGATCTCACCCGAATCTGCACCTTCATGTTTGCCAACGACGGCTCCAACCGTCCCTACGGCATGATCGGTGTGACCGATGGTCACCACGACGTCTCCCACCACGGACGCATGGCGGACAAGCTGGAGAAGAAGCGGAAGATCGACAACTACCATATCACCCAACTCGCGTACATTCTCAACCGAATGGCGACGATCAAGGAGGGCAACGGTTCGCTCCTAGACAACACCCTGCTTGTGTACGGGGCGGGCATTTCCGACGGAGATCGTCACAACCACAACGACCTTCCGGTTCTGCTTGCCGGTAAAGGCGGCGGATTCCGCCAGGGTCGACACTTGGTTTACGATCAGAACACGCCGATGAACAACCTGTTTGTCTCGATGCTGGATCGCGTTGGAGTGCCGATCGAAAAGCTCGGCGACTCCAACGGCAAACTCCGAGAGCTGTTCTAAACCGTTCCGAAAAAGCAAAAAAGACCCCATCCGTCGGATGGGGTCTTTTTTTTGACTCTCTTAACCTCGGAGCGCGTGGTCGAGGTCGTTGAGCAGGTCGTCGATGTTTTCGAGACCAACGGAGAGGCGAATGAAGTCCGCACTGACACCCGCCGATAGCTGCTCATCCGGAGTGAGCTGCTGGTGCGTGGTGCTTGCCGGGTGAATGACAAGCGACTTCGCGTCGCCGATGTTCGCCAGAAGCGAGAACACGTTGAGCCTATCGATGAACTTAAGCGCGTTATCGTAGCCACCCTTGATGCCGAAGCCGACCAGCGCACCGAAGAGACCACGGTAGTGGTACTTCTTAGCTTCAGAGTAATCCTTGTGCGTGGGCAAGCCGGGGTAGTTGACCCAGGTCACGTTCGGGTGATTAGAGAGGAACTCCGCAACCTTAGCTGCATTTTGCGAGTGCCGCTCCATGCGCAGGTGAAGGGTTTCGATGCCTTGGAGGATCGCCCATGCGTTGAACGGAGAAATAGCCGCTCCGGTGTCTCTTAAGCCTTGAACGCGTGCCTTAATGCCGAAAGCGACGTTGCCAAGACCCGGGAAGTTACCGAAAACCTCCCAGAACTTGAGGCCGTGGTAGCTAGCATCCGGCTCGGTGAAGTTCGGGAATCGGCCTTGCGACCAGTCGAAGTTGCCTCCGTCGACGATGATGCCGCCAATCGAGGTTCCGTGGCCGCCCAAAAACTTGGTTGCAGAGTGGATGACGATGTTGGCACCGAGCTCCAGCGGCTTCACCAAGAACGGAGAAGGCGTGGTGTTGTCGATCACGACCGGGATTCCGTATTCCTTGGCGATCTTGGAAACCGCATCGAATGGGAACGTATCGAGCCGGGGGTTGCCAACCGTCTCACCGTAAATCACTTTCGTCTTGTCGGTGATCGCTCGTCGGAAGTTCTCCGGGTCGCTTGCATCCACAAACTTAACGTTGATGCCCCATTTGGGCAGGGTGTAGTGGAACAGGTTGTACGTGCCACCGTAAAGGCTGTTGCTGGTTACAATCTCGTCGCCCGCTTCACAGATGGTGGTGAGCGCCAGGGTAATGGCCGCTTGACCCGATGCCGTTGCCAAACCTGCCGTACCGCCTTCCAATGCCGCCACGCGTTGTTCGAACACGTCGGTGGTGGGGTTCATGATTCGGGTGTAGATGTTCCCGAACTCTTGCAGGGCGAACAATCGAGCAGCGTGCGAAGTGTCGTCGAAGACATAGCTGGTCGTTTGATAGATCGGCACCGCGCGAGACTTGGTCGTCGGGTCGACGTTTTGTCCGCCGTGAAGGGCTAGCGTCTCAAACGAATGGGACTTCGTCGTTTCGGTCGTACTCATTCCATATTGATTGTGGTCGCTAGAACCAAAACGAGAGCGGTAAGGGCAAGTTCAGTCTAAGAATGTTAGGCATGAAAGGCAGGCAAGCTTCAAAGTCGAAGCTAGTGAAGCCTCTCTTTCCCTGCACGCCTAAGGCGAAAGACCCTGCAGAAAGCCGTTATATCGTCTTTATTCACAACTTTCACACAATAAGACCAAAGTTGAGAAACGAATTTAGCCGCCGACTCGCATACTTTTATCGAGGACCGTTATTGCGCCAGCCACCGGAACGCTGTT
>CAYYJX010000009.1:0-59510 GCA_964471545.1 uncultured Fimbriimonas sp.
CCGGGAGCGCCAAAAATCGACCGTACCTCTTCGTCGCTGATCCCAGACGGGAGTCCCCGAGCCATGGACCACGGTTCTTCCTGCTCCGTAACGTCTTGCGCGACCATCGCGATAGCCCTGTTCCAAGGTTCGTCGAAGGGCAAATCAAAGACCACTTCCCTTTCTCCGAGAACCCGGGCAACGCTGCGCAAAGCTGCTGGATGGTTGCCGCCGGTTTCCAAAACCTTGGCCCAGTCACCTTCCACCTCCACCACCGCGTAGGCGCACGGCTTACCTGACTCAGAAGCCAAGATCACCCGGCGGTTATGGTGGATGCTCCCTTGACCCAGCCTTGGGCGAATCGCTTCTCGCCAGTACAGGTCGGTGCGCACATGAGTTAGAGGACGGGAGAGGTTATCGGCCTCCCACCAAGTCTTGAGAACGTTGAGAGACTCGTCTTTCTCATCGTCGGAAAGGACCTTCCCTTCGATCGCGTCTGAATCAAGCCGAACAAGGGTGCCCTTTCGAGTGCGCAGCGGAGCGTCAAACCAACCGTATCGACGGTAGTGATGGTGAGTGCCGGTGAATAGATGAGACCAGGCGCATTGTTCTTCCGCCATCACGTCTAGCGCGCGCTCGAGCAATTTGCCACTGAGTCCTTGCTTTCGAGCGCGCTCAAGCGTCGCCACGCTCCCGACGGCGGCAACCTTTACGGGCTGGCCGTTGGCGTCTCGCACTTGCCGCATGAAGAGGTCGACGGCACTGACAATCCTGCCCCCGTCGTCGACAGCGACCCCACAATGAGTCCACTTACGACCCGTGGTTCCCCGATGCAGCGAGTCGAATAGCCACTGCCCAACTTCAAAAACCTCTTCCCAAACATGAAGAGCCTCGGACCACTGCTCCGCTTCGATCGCCCTGATCTCGTACGGCATGGTCCGAGGCTACCTGTCATCGCCGAGATCGACGTCTCATCAGACCGACTATTCCCACCGCCATCGCAATCATCGTCGCCGGCTCGGGCACAGGTTGGTTGAATGCGATGATTGAGTTGACCTTAAAGTCCCCGCTCGCTTCACTCTGAAAACTGAAGTCTAGGTAGTCGATTTTGGATGGATCGAAACCTGGATCCAACTCAACTACGTCGCTCGGCAAAAGAGTGACGATGCGTTCCCCACCGGGCTCGATCTGCTTAAGGAAGCGCATTCGCGAAGACTCCCCTTCGAAAGAGGTCACGCGGGCTGAGATCCAAAGCGGCTTCTCGTTCCCACCCATTCGAATCTGAAACGCATTGTTATCACCGAAGTCAAAGTTGGTGTTGGGCGAGTACTGCACCACGGACGGGCTTGAAAACCCGGTTGTGAAGTACGCAATCCAGGCGTGCGGAACCGCCCCAAACTCCGGAGAGCCCCAGAGTCCGTTATCGACTCGAACCGTGTTCTGCGCCGAGTTGTTCCCCAACTGAAGCGACGAGACGAATCGAGATCCACCGAGAACGGAGGCCACCTCTCTGCCCGCGCTCCCACTCCCAAAGCTGGACGTATACGGCCCCTGGGTGCTGGAGAAAGTGTCGATCACCAGCGCCGGTGCCGAAACCGTAAGCGATGCAAGGCCGAATGTAAGTGCAATCCACTTCATAATCGGATTATACAATTTTTCCGAATATTTTCAATCGACGCCGATTCGTATAAGTCCAACGTCCCAGAGCGGACGCCGATGAATTTCCAAAAACTGGGTTACGATGCATGCATGCGTAATGCGTTTGTTTTGCTTTTGGGATGCGTCGGTGCGCAAGCCATGGCCGCACCTTTTGTGAGGGTCGCCAACTCTAACTGGACGATTGAACTGGTGAACGTCGCCACCAATTCAGGGGTCCCGATCGTTAGCCTTTCCTTCCCAACGAACAGCCTTGCGGTTGCTCCATCAGGAGCCTTGTACGTTGCCGACCCAGTGGGCAATCTCTGGGACGTCGCCGGCGCGCCTATTCCTGCCGGTTCCACGGGGAGAGCCGACATTGGCGATTTGGACTGGTCCGGAACGGGCATGTGGGGATTCAGCAACGCCACGAGCGAACTGTTCTTCTTTGATACGGGATCCAGTTCCGTAACTTACAGCCAAGGACTTAGCCTGCCCTCAGGTCTAAGCGTCTCGGGAGTCGCCCACCAAGACTCAACGGGAGACACCTACCTCAGCGCTTTCGATGCGGGACTGAACACTTACCTTTTCAAGAATCCCGCGAGTTCTGCTTCGCTGAACTTGATTGGGACGATGCTCCATACAGACGCGGCTAGTTACGTTGCGGATATCGAGTTCGACGCTGCGGGAACGCTTTACGGCGTGACCTGGTTCCACCGCCATTTCCTGACCGTCAACCCTCTCACCGCAGCGACTTCAACGGTGAGCGCCGGACCCCATCGCGACTCCACTGCCTTCGCCTTGCGTCCCGTGCCAGAGCCAGCCTCTATATTTGCCTTGGGGATCGGAATCATGGGAGCCATACGCAAAAAGCGGTTAAGAGAGCCTCGCCTCTAACGCATCGATATCCTCGATGCAGCCTTTCCATGGACCACCG
This sequence comes from uncultured Fimbriimonas sp., assembly GCA_964471545.1. GTDB lineage: Bacteria > Armatimonadota > Fimbriimonadia > Fimbriimonadales > Fimbriimonadaceae > Fimbriimonas. The sequence goes on from CAYYJX010000009.1 coordinate 2,552, forward strand.
GAGAGGTGCTGGACAAGACCCCATTGCCGAATGAAATCCGGGAGCATGGGGTCTCTTTCAAGATCGGATCGGCTAGGGCGCTTAGCAAGCAGGCGATCACCGTCTTCAGGAGTTCCGGCGAACCCGTTTTCGCCCACCAAGTTGATCGAGCCTTCGAGTGACTTCGTATCGACAACAATCTCGATCATGTCCCCATCTCGAAGTTTGCCGATGGGAGAATTGGGTGCCAATGCCTCCGGCGAGACGTGTCCAAAGCATGGCCCGGTTGTGACTCCGGAGAACCGTGCATCGGTAATGAGCGCGCAGTCTGAAAGCTCTTCCACCGCTTTCAAGGCGGCGGTTACCTCGTAGGTTTCTGGCATGCCCGCCCCAAGCGGTCCTCGGCAAAGAATAACAATCACCTCGCCGGGCACAACCTGACCAGACTTGATGGCCTGAATCGCCTTGGCTTCCGAGGTAAAGGTTCGGCAAGGAGCGGTCTTCCGGTACACCCCCTGCTCGTCGAGCAGTTTGCGGTTGATCGAGGTGCTTTTGACCACACTTCCTTCCGGAGCGATGTTTCCGACCGGATAACACACCGTAGACGTAAAGCCGAGTGCCTTGGCTTTCGCGGGTGGAAGGATAACATCGTCCGGATCGATACCGTCTTCGGCAAGGAGGCGTTCGCGAAGCGTCTTGCGACGCTCCGAGGTACGCCAGGCTTCCAGATTCTCGCCAAGAGTAGAGCCGGAGACGGTGAGGCAATCCAGGTTCAACAATCCGGCGTCGGCAAGATGAAGCATGACTTCCGGAACCCCACCCGCCATAAAGACGCGAACCGTCGGATGGACCCCAGTGGGGAGACAATCCACAATGCGTGGGACCGCTCGGTTGATTCGTTCAAAGTCTTCGCGCGTCGGAAGCCTCAATCCGGCGGCATGGGCGATCGCGGGAATATGTAGCAACAAGTTTGTCGATCCTCCCATTGCCGCGTGGACCGTCATCGCATTTTCCATAGCGGCATCGGTCAGGATGTCGCTCACCCCGATTCCGCGGGAGCGGAGCGCAACAATCGCTTCGGCGGACTCGCGCGCAAGGTCGGTCCAGATATCGAAGCCCGATGGCGCCAGTGCCGAATGTGTGAGTGAAAGACCGAGCGCCTCCGCGACGCACTGAGCGGTCGCGGCCGTGCCAAAGAACTGGCACCCTCCTCCCGGCGTTGCGCACGCCTTGCAACCAAGATCTTGAGCCTGTTGAAGATTGATGAGTCCCTTGGCAAACCGAGTCCCAAGCGACTGGATGGTTCCTGCGTCTTCACCCTCTTCCGGAGGGAGCGTGACTCCTCCCGGCACGATGATTCCGGGAAGGTTCCCAGGGTAGTTCCTTAGGGACGCCACCAGCATGGTCATGGCGGGCAGACCCTTATCGCAGGTGGCAATGCCAACCACTCCCTCGGCACAAGGGATGCCCCGGAGTTGGGTGGCAAGGCCCTTGTAGATCACATTTCGCGAGGGCAGGCTGATCCCCGCAAAGATGGTTCCCTGGGTCCGACCGTCGCACGTATCGCTGGTGTAGAGGGCAAATGGGAGTTGCTTCAACCGGCGGAACTCTTCGGCAGCGGCTTCAACCAGGAGGTAGAGCTCGTTGTGCCCGGTGTGCGCGCCGATCGCTTTCCCCGGCCATCCCCCGAGCGTTGAGAGGATCACCATGTTCGGGAGGGTGGCCTCATCCCCTTTTCCGATCATCCCGGCGTTCTGGGAGATCCCGAACAAGTCCCCACTCGGCCTCTGAAGAAGGTCTTCAGCGGAATAACTGAGCGACCCTTCCGGTCCCTTTGCCTTGAGAGGAAACCCAAGTGCGTTCCGGTTGTTGAGCCTCGATTGAACGGAAGGTTGATCCATAGGTGAGACCGTTATTTAACGCGGGCAACGTGGCAGGTGCATCGAACCTCGCCAAGCACTTCGCCGTCGACAGTGACGAGGTCTCCTTCTTGGAGAGAGAACTCGACTCCGGGAACAATTCCTGTGCCCGTAAAGAGGAAGAAAGGCGGCGCCGAACCGTCGCCGGGATGAAAAAGCAAGGTTCGAGCATGCTCAACAAGACTCTCGACGGTTCGCTTCATCTGCCCAGTTGAATACGAGTCGTCGTAAACGGTCACCCCTTCGCGCTCAATGCTCATTCGGATCGTGACCTCCTGGGGCGCGTCCTCAAAGACGGTGAGCCAGGGGTGCATCGTCGTGCTCCCGAAGTAAGTTTTGGCGGCTGGGAGGTAGAGCGGGCTCAAACTTTCCAGTTGTCGGGCGGTCGTGTCGCTTCCGATACCGAATCCCACAACCTCGCCTCGATGGTTCACCGCAACGAAACGTTCTGGCTCGGGAACGCTAGACCCCATCGAGCCCCACGGTCCCCCATCGTTTCGAATCCAAAGTTCATCGGCGGGTGCTAAGTGGTACGGCAAGAAGGCCTTCATGAACACCTCCGGTGGGTTGGAGGGGTCGTAGACCACATCGTAAGGGGTTGGACGTCCGTCGTCTTGAGCCTCCACCATTTGACCCGCCCTGAAGGTCTCCAGGCGTCGTTCACGAAGAGAGTTCTGGAAAGTAACACCGGCTCCCAGCACGGGCGTGGAAGTGGGATCGACCAAAGGCAGGAGTTGTACGGTTTTGGCTGACGAACCGACCGAAAGGGCGGATCCGACCCGATCCAGAAGCTCTGAGTGAGAGAGGTGCCAAGGGTTTCCTGCCAGGTCTACCGAAACGGTTTGATCCGAACCGGACTCCCTTGCCACCCAACCGCTCGCACATCGAGCAATCTGAAACACTCTCCCGCTCATGGTGGCAGTATGCCCGAGCGGCAGAGGAATTACTTCGCCATTCGAACGCGGAAAATGTCTCGACCCTCGTTGGTGACCAAGACATCCGTTTCCGAATCCCAACAAATCGCTTCGCACTGCCCCGCTCCTTTCAAGGATCGCTTCATAAGCGGATGGTCCAAGGGATTGTTCTTGGTCGCATCGAAGACCCAAATCACGCTCTCAGGGACGTGGGTAAGCACAGCGAGCTTCTTTCCGTCGGAGGAAAGATCGCTTGCCGTCACCCATCCACCCAACCCTTTGCGCTCCCCGATCTTAGTGAGGATGTTCTGACGACCGTCCGGATTGATCCGATCTAGCCGATACAGAGCGGTTCCATCGATGGGCAGACCATTGGGACCGGAGCGCCACTTGGTCAAGAAGTGCACCTTGCCTCCTTTCACAAAGATGCCTTCACAGTCAAAGGCGTTTAATTCGCGCGGCGGAAACTCTTTTTGATCGGGATAAGCGCAGGGGATGAATCGTAGATAGCGCACCTTCTCGGTCGTCGCCGGATTGGGCTCTTTGATCTCGTAGATGCCCATGTCTCGCCGGGCATTTCCGTTGTTACCCATGTCCGAAACGTAGAGAGTGTCTCCATCGATCGCGATGTCCTCCCAGTCAAAGTTTTCGGCTCCGGCAATGGCAATTCCTTCGTAGGTGAGGGGCTTGGTCTCTACCTTGCCCGCGTCTTCTTTGCGGTTGTATCGGGCCGGCGTGATCGTAGAACCATCGGCACGGATCGCGAAGATGCGAGCGGAGTCTCCACTGTCGTTGTGAACCCAATAGGTGTTCGGGAACCGGCCGCTCTTGACGATGCCGCTCATCTCGTCGATCGGCTCTGCCTGCACCTGAACGGTGCTTTGAAGGGTGATCGGCGGTAATTCGACAACAGGTGCCTGAGCCAAGAAAAGAGCAACAAGGGTCGAAAGGGCCATGCCGAAATTATGTCTGGTTAAGGGATGACGCGTGCGAATTCTTAACTTACAATGGGGGCAGTGACTTCGCTCCTCCTATCCGCCCTGGCACTCTCCGGTTCGTTCGGGCTCACCTGGAACTCATCCAGCGTGCCCGAAGCTCTAGAACCGCTCTTTTCTGCCCAGGAAGGCGCCTTGCCTTACACCGTTTACGAAGAGGACAAGATCAAGCCTGCCGAATTCAAGGTTCGCCGCCAAACTCTGTTGGACCGAATGCCTGCCGGTTCGGTCGCGGTGGTGTTCACGAATCCCGAGCGGCAACGATCCAACGACACCGATTTTCGATTTCGACCCAACTCCTACTTCTGGTACCTCACCGGATGCGAAGAGCCGAATTCGGCGCTCTTGCTTGCCAAAGACGGCATAGTGGTCGACGGCAAGACCGTTCGCGAAGTTTTGTTTGTCACCGAGCGGAATCCTAGATCGGAAATTTGGACGGGCATCAAGATGGGTCCGGCACGTGCCAAGGTCGAATTGGGAGTTGAACTCGCCCTACCAACCACCCGTTTCAACGAGCTACTGAAGGGGATCAAACCGAGTCAGGTAGGAAACGGCGAACCTGTGGAAGGAGCCTCTGGACCATTGGAACAAATGCGGGCGGCCTACGCAGCTTTTTGCGAAGGCAAGACCGCTTGGAAAGGCCTCGTCCGCGAAGTCGGTGCGATGCGCGCAACCAAATCCGAACATGAACTCAGGCTTCTAAGGAGAGCCATCGACTCGACCGTAGCAGCACACTCGGAGGCGATCAAGAGTTGCGAGCCAGGCATGCGAGAATACGAGATCCAGGCGCTTGTGGAGTACATCTTTGCGCGTAACGGGTGTGAAGCGGTGGCATACGGATCCATCGTGGGATCCGGCATCAACTCTTGCATCTTGCACTACGTGGATAACCGGAAGCGAATCCTGAACGGAGACATCCTTTGTATGGACGTTGGCGGTGAGTACCACGGGTATGCCGCCGACGTGACGCGGAGCTATCCGGCGAACGGCAAGTTCACCTCTGCTCAAAAAGCGATCTACGAACTGGTTCTCCAAGCGCAAGAAGCCGGCATCAAAGCTTGCCAAAACGGCGCACCGTTCCGCGCTTACGACGCCGCTTGCCGCGAGGTGGTTGCACAGGGTCTGGTGAAGCTGGGAATCATCAAAAACGTAGCCGAATCGAGCCGATACTTCATGCACGGATCAGGGCACTACATTGGGTTGGACGTGCACGACCCACAGGTGATCACGACGCTCGCCCCGAACCAGGTACTGACGGTTGAGCCAGGCATTTACATCGCGCCCGGTTCTCCTTGCGATCCGAAGTGGTGGAATATCGGCATCCGGATTGAGGACGACATTTTGATCACGGAGAAGGGTCCGGTGAACTTGAGCGCGGGAGTACCCAGAGACGTCGCCTCGATTGAAAAGCTGATGGCGCAGAAAGGCCTGGGCAACAATCCGGCGGGCAAGCTTAAGGATGCCCTCGCCCGGTTCTCTCGTAACGATGATCTGGTGAACTGCCTCGCAGACGATCACAAGCACTAGTCGATGCCCGAAAACAAGAACGCCCCATCCGTATGAATGGGGCGTTTCTGTTGATTCGAATCCTGTAGATCAGTCTGCCGGAGCGATGACGACCCGTCGGTTCGGCTCTTCGCCTTCGCTATAGGTCTTGACGCCAGGGATCTCTTGAAGAGCCTTGTGCACCACTCGTCGCTCGAATGCGGGAAGGGCGTCCAGAACGGCCTCTTCTTCGCGCTGCTGAACTTCCGCGGCGATGCGCTGGGCCAGTGCGGTGAGCGCTTGCTCACGTCGCTTTCGGTAGTCGTTGCCGTCGATAACGACGCGAACGCCGTTCGGTCGTTGCTGCTTGACCGCAAGGTTCATCAGATACTGCAGGGCGTTGATGACTTCGCCGTTTCGACCGATGAGGTACTTGGTATCGTTGCCGTCAAGCGAAATGTTGACGTACTTGCCCTGAATGCCGCTGGCTTTGAATTCTGCCGAAAGGCCGGACTGAGCAACGAGGTCGTTTGCGACCGAAAGGATAAAGCTCTCATCCTCGGCGGTTGCAACGATTTCCACTGCATCCTCGGCGCCTTCAGATGCCTCAGCGGACTCTGCAGGAGCAGCAGGAGCCTCGGTAGCCTCCGCCTTCGCCGGCTTCTTGCCTCGCGCAGGCTTTGCCGCTGCGGCGGGAGCTGCTTCTTCGGGAGCGGTCTCGGTTTCTGCCGCAGCCGGGGCGTCCTTCTTTGCGCCGAGCTTTCGGCGAGGTGCCGGAGCTTCAGCTGCAGGAGCCTCTTCCTTCTTGGCCGCAGCCTTCGGAGCAGGCTTAGCCTTCGGCGCGGCTTCGACTGCCGGAGCAGCCTCTTCCGTAGCGACGACTTCCGCTCGAACGCGGAGGTTCACCTTTCCAAACAGACCCTTGGTCTCTTCCAGAACGGTGATGGTGACCTGGTCTGCCGAAACGCCGAGTTTGGCGGCAGCGTTTTTCTTGGCGTCATCGACGCTCTTAGCCGTTAGTTCAATGGAGTTCATCCGTTTTCCTTCCCGTATTTGAGAATGTGTTTGCGGTGACGATTTCCAGGCTCACCGCGTGCCTGCCGCCGGGCGGGTTAAGTCGTGTTGGTCGTTAGCCCTTCTTAGGCTTAGATTGGCCGGGTCTCGGTGGCTTCTTGGGCTTGTCCTGGTCCTTACCGGTCGGCTTCTCTTGATCCTTCGGCTTCTCTTTGGCGCTTGCCGGATCGATCCGTTGCTGCTCCGCCATTCGAGCCTGTTCTTGAGCTTGCTCCATCAGTTTGCCCCAAAACGTGGTGGGTTCCTTAGGAAGAACGCCGCCACCCGCCGCATTGACCTTTACGAGAGGAGGCATCGGCATTCGATAGGCTCGGAGCGACTGGGCCATGGCGAGGAAGTTGGTAAACGTCCAATAGAGAACGAAGCCACCGACCACCGGGAACGCTCCCGTGAACATGAAGCCCGTAAAGACGACCGAGATCACCACACCGATCATTCGCTGCTGCTTAGCGTTTGACGGGTCGGAGACCGGTGCCAGCAACGTGGAGATGACCATGGAGATGCCGTAGACGACGATCATGATCGTGTCTTGAGCACCCAAGTTGGGAGCGATAAAGCCGTTGGTCGCCTTGCTCAGATCCTTGTTGATCCAAAGGAATGTGCCCTTTTGGAACTCGAATTGGTAGAGCAACATGCACTGGTAGACCGTCAAGAAGAGCGGCATTTGAACCAAAGCCGGGGCGCAGCCCGCCATCGGATTGATACCGTACTCTTGGTACAGCTTCATGACGCGCGCCTGCTGCTCTTGAGCGTTGTCCTTGTACTTCTCTTTGATGTCGTTGATCAGCGGCGTGAGCTGGCTCATCTGCCGAGACCACATCAATTGCTTTTGGCTGAACGGGAACACCAGGGCTCGAACGACTAACGCAAGCAAGAAAGCGGCGAAAGCATAGCTGAAGGAGCCCTGCCGACCTGTCACCGCAACGAGGCTATCGATGAACGAGTAACCACCCGGCAGAACACCCCAGATGAGTTCCTTCTTGTTTCGCTCGCTGAGAATGGTCGAGGTCTTGTCGAAGAGCGCCTGACCGGACCACTCTTTCCATCCGAAGCGGGGATCGGCAGTGAGGTCTCGAACCGCGTAAGTCTTTTCCTTCCACTCCGGCTTATCCAGATTGGCTTTTTGGAACGGCCAAAGCAGTTGATAAGCCTCCCGCACGCGCCAGGTTTCGTTACGGTCGATTCCCGCGCGAAGTCGGGCATCGGCGGCAAGAATCACGGCCTGAATCTTCAGCTCCTTGGCGGCTTCCGCAGTGAGCTTTTTCTCGCCAACTTCTCGATCTGCCACCGATTGAATCTGGTGGAAGGTGGTGGCGGCGCTCACGTCCTGTTGCTTCTGGTTTTGATTCTTCAGGGTTTGAAGGACCGTTGCGGACGGGGTGTCGCTTTTGGGGCGCCCGTTGTTCATGACCTGAATCAAGAACACTAGGGACGTGATCCAAAGAAGAAACAGCACGATCTGCTGTTTCGGAGAGGCGGCGGGTTTGGAAGTTGCCATAGAAGAATCGCTAGTCTTGGTACGCAACAATGCGCGCCCAGGTTGGGACTTTCCGGAAGACCGCTAGGTCAAGGAACGGGATCGTGTCCTCCGGGATGCCAAGGGCCGCACCTTGCAATCCTTTTTGCTCCCATCCACGATCCACGGAGAAGACCGTACTTCTCGATCGCTTCCAGCGTGTATTGCGAGCAACTAGGATGGTACCTACAAGTGGGCGGCATCCACTTGAATCCGACTTGATATCCTCGCACGAGAAGCACACCTATGAGCCTCGGAAGGTTTAAGAGGGAGAAAGGAATCAGGCGTGTTGGCCCAACTTTTCCGGCGGTCGACGATTTTTGCCGAGCGTCGCTTGAACCTTCTTCGGAGGTGGGTTCTGGAGTCCGTTCGCTCATCGACTACTAAATTCCTTGTGCCGCAAGGGCCTTCTTAAGAGCCGACTGCACGTCGCGGCTCAAGAGTTCGTACGGCTCGGAAACGCCGCGCGTGCCGACCATAAAGACACAGTCGAGCGACTTCAGGTCGAGTTGGGATTCAACCACCGCGGCACGGATGCGCCGTTTGACAAAGTTTCGGCGCGGCTTGCCCCCGATTTTCCGGGAGGTACCGATACCGACAAGACCGGTGCCGGGCAAAAAAATGATCGAGCAGACCTCTCCTCGGACCCTTTGTCCCTGAGAAAAGATCTGCTCGAACCTTGTTTTGGATGGACCCTTGGGTACCACGCCTCTATGGACCGCTCGGCCCAGAAGTTCGATTAAATTACCAAGCGAGTCGAGTTCGACCCTTGGCGCGACGTCGCTTCAGCACGTTTTGCCCGTCGGTCGATCGCATTCGGACTCGAAAACCGTGGGTTTTTTGCTGGTGTCGCTTGTTTGGCTGATAAGTGCGCTTCATAAACGTTCTCTCTTACGTCTAAACTTTTTTGGTTGAACGAATCAGGGAGGATACCCAATCCCTGCGCAGATTTCCACCCCACCCCTCGATTGGGGTTTAAGTTGCGGGCTTATTCAGGGGCGGCAACTGCGGCAACAGGTTCGGGTAGCGCTTATTGATCGCCGCCGAAACACGGTCGAAATCCTTGATTGCCGTGACCAACGTCAATTGATCGATGCCCGTCACGTTGCGCAGCAGGTCAGGGTCGACGAGCATGGCCACGTTCAAAGAAGTGCGAAGTCGCCAGAACTGGAGCAAAAGTTCTTTGCGCTCTTTGATGGATTCCAGACCTTGCTCGGCTCCCGAAAGATCGATACCCGCTTGTTTCGAAAACGCCTTCACACTCGCCGAGATCGACTTGTAGTGCTGAGGTGCGGTCCGGACCAAATTCTCGGCAACGGGCTTCCCTTCTCGGATGAGAAAGTCGTAACCGCGCTTCGCCGCCTCGATCGAAATGTCGAGCGCGCGCTCCCAAAAGCCCTGACCTTCGTTTTGCTTGCCCTGCACAGGCAGTTCCGATGCCCTTGCCATAGCGGGTCCCAGCCCCACCGAGAGGGCCAGAAAGAGGCTTATGGCAACAGGTCGAACTCGCATTAACTTACAGATATGGTCGAGGGTCGGTCAGCTTCCCGGTCAGTGCCGTTGCGGCAGCGGTCATCGGCGAAACCAGGTGAGTCCGCGATCCCGGTCCCTGTCGACCTTCGTAGGGTCGATTAGACGTAGACGCGCTTCGTTCCATGGGTCGCAAGATGTCGCCGTTCATGCCGAGACACATCGAACAGCCTGCTCGATGCCACTCGAACCCAGCTTCCTTGAAGACGTGGTCCAGTCCTTCTTGTTCGGCAAGGCGCTTCACCGCTTCACTGCCGGGAACCACCATTGCACGCACACCGGAAGCTACTTTTCGACCCTTGACCACGGATGCAGCCTGTCTCAGATCCTCGATGCGACTGTTGGTGCACGACCCGATGAAGACGGTGTTGATTGCCAACTCTGCGGGCACGTCTCCTGCCTTCAATCCCATGTACATGAGAGCACGCTGTTCGGCTGGATCCTTGGGCTCGGGCACCGGCTGGTCGATGTCCACGGTCATGGCCGGCGTCGTTCCCCACGTGACTTGCGGCTTCAGTCCGTTCACGTCCAGCACCTCGTGGCGATCATACGCAGAAGCATCGTCGGTTCGAAGCGTTCGCGTGTCTGCCACCATCTCATCAAAAGCGGCGCCTTTCGGAGCGAACGGCCGATCCTCGGCGGCGATGTAATCGAAAGTGATGTCGTCGGGGGCGATCATTCCTGCCCGAGCACCCATCTCGATCGACATGTTGCAAATCGTCATTCGACCGCTCATGGGCAGCTTTTCAATGGCCGATCCGTAATACTCCGCGACGTAGCCCGTGCCTCCGCCTGCACCCAGCTTGCGGATGATAGCCAAGATCACGTCCTTCGCCGTGACGCCAAAGCCCAGTTCCCCATCGATCTTGATGCCCAGCGACTTCGGCTTGATGCCGGCTCGAAGGGTCTGTGTCGCGAGAACGTGCTCCACCTCGGTGGTTCCGATTCCAAAGGCAAGTGCGCCGAACGCCCCGTGAGTGGATGTGTGACTGTCTCCGCAAACAATGGTCAGTCCCGGAAGGGTGATCCCGAGTTGCGGGCCGATGACATGAACGATGCCTTGCTTCTCGTGACCGTAGCCGTAGAGCGGTACCCCAAACTCCTCGGCATTGCGCTTCAGAGCGGCGAGTTGCTTTCCACTCAACGTCGATTCGTCAATATCTCGGCCGTCCGTGGGCACGTTGTGGTCGGCGGTTGCGAACGTGAGGTCCGGGCGTCGAACTTTTCGATTTCGCTCGCGAAGACCGTCGAACGCCTGTGGGGAGGTCACTTCGTGCACCAGGTGGCGATCGATGTAAAGCAGAACGCCTCCTCCCGGAAGTTCGGTGACTACGTGGCGTTGCCAGACTTTATCGAACAGCGTCGTCGACATTTCTGCTTCCAGTTTACGCCCAAACATATCGAGACGATCCCCCTGCCAGAACTCTCCTACAGGTAAGAAGCAGGGTTCACGGCTTTTCCATTGCGGCGAATTTCGAAGTGTAGGTGCGGACCCGTTGAAAGTCCGGTGCTACCGATCGCACCAATTTTCTGACCTCGTCGAACACGGGATCCGGAGCTGACATGGATCCGAGAGAGGTGGGCGTACACCGTCGACATTCCCGATCCGTGATCGATGATGATGGTGTTGCCGTAGCCCCCGAGCGTGGACGCCGAGATGACCGTTCCCTCGGCGGCGGCATACACCGGGGCGCCATATCCCCCGCCAAAGTCGATGCCCGCGTGCAGTCTTCTTCGCTTGAGAATGGGGTGGAATCGGGAGCCGAAGCCGCTGGTGATGGGTCCTCCCGTCGGGCGTCCGAATCGACCAGAAAACTTGATCGGCGGCGGAGTCTTGTCACCTGGTTTACGGTTCTTGGCGGCTTCTTGGGCGCGTCGAATAGCCTCTGCGATCTGTGCTTCGATTTGTCGTTCGTCACGCTCAAACTGCGCCACCATCCGCCTAAGTTGAGCCATTTCCGACTGAAGGCCACCAAGGAGTTCTTCCTTTTCCCTTCGAGCGGACTCGAGTTCCACTTGCTGATCCCTCTGATCTGCCGCCAGCCGAGCGATGCGACTAACAATGCCATCCTGTTCGCGCTTCTTCCGATCCACCGTGGCGCGCTGGGTTTTGAAGGCCTCGAAGACCTCTCGATCTTTCTTTGCCACGCGCTCGATAAGATACTTGCGGCTCGCCACATCGCCCGTCGACCGACTGCTCAGCAGCGCCGAAAAGAGGTTGTCTTGACCACGCTTGTACATGCGCTTCAGGCGCTTACGCACCAGTTCGTTGGTCTTCTTCAGATTCGCTTCAGCGATCTTGAGTTCAGCGGCGATCCGCTCTTGACGATATCGTGCCGAATCGAGGCTATCGCTGGTTTCGCTTAGCTTCTCGACAACCTGACCCAACCGAGACTCTACTTCGCCGATGCTTCGCTTCACCTTCTTGGCTGCTTGTCGCTTCTCTTGCAGCTTCTCAAGAACCTGGTTTTTCTTTTCTTGGGTCTGTTTCAGTCCCTGTTGGAGCTTGTTGATCGAGCCCTTGGTCGGGGGGACGGTTTGCTTCTTTTGCGCGCCAACGATCCCACCCGCAAACAGGGCTATTAGGACCATAGACGGCAAGAGAATCTTTCGCATCAGCGATAGCGCAGTTGAAGTCGATATAGCGCCGCTGCAGAGCAGACGACCCCATAAAGGGCCCCTGCTCCGGCCAGGGCAAGAGTCAAGTCGTTGTAGGCCAAAGGAGGCAGCTGCGAGAGAGCCGAGAACGACTTAAGCGCCTCGCCAATGGTTCGGTGTGTGAGGGCCAAGAGTCCTGCGGCCACCACTCCACCCAGGGCTCCCTGAATGGCTCCCTCTAACAGAAACGGCGTATACACCGTCGCATAGGATGCACCGACCAATTTCATGATCCGAATTTCGATTCGGCGCGAAAGGACGGTTAAACGGATGGCGTTGAAGATGAGAACCGCGGCGATCGCCGAAAGGAGACCTCCCACCAATCCGCCAAGCACCTTGAGGGCGTCCTTAGCTTGAGCGATGAGGTTCTGTTCGTCGCGGAGATACTGAACGCCTCCATCAGGGTCGGTTGCAGGCAGTTTCGAAATCTTTTCCGAGACCTCGTCACCCTTCTTGAGGTCGCTCAAAATGACCTTAAAGGAGTCTGGGAACGGGTTTTCAAGCCCGCGAGCGATCTCTGGATTCTCTTTCGCATACTTCTCCCAAGCCTTGTCCCGAGGAATCCAGTTCACTTTGCTCACGCCCTCGAAGGATCGGATCTTCTCGGCCGTCCACTTGATCTGCGGAACGGTGATTCCGTCTTTCAAAAAGACGCGCATCTCGAACCGTCCGGATAACCCATCGGCGTACTTAGAGATGCCACTGTAAGCAAGGAACAATCCCCCCAGCAGGTAGAGGCTTGCAGCTACGGTGCCCGTCGCGGCAAATGCCAGGCCGAGGTTTCGACGCAAGGCGATGAAGGTCTCTCCGAGGACGAAAAAGAGCCGATCAAACACGGTCGTCCTCCTTGGTCAGGGGCGCGGTTTCGTCCCCCTCATCGGGAATGTCCTCGGCGGAAATCGGCAGTGGATCGGCGTCACCTTCCGATTCATGTTGTGAAGAATCTTCCTGCACACCCAACTCCTGGGCCGAACCATTGTTCTGCGGAGCGGCGGAGGTCTGCGTCTCAACGGCGACGGGAATTTCGACCGCGACAGCCTCTGGCTCAAGCTCTAGGTCGAGCATTGGCTGAACGACCGGGTCGGTTTTGCTATCGCTGACAATGCGGCCTTCGGACAAGGTCACCGTTCGCTTTCGAAGGCGTTCGATGACTAAAACGTCGTGACTGGCCACCAGCACCGTCGTTCCTTTTCGGTTTAGTTCGACCAGCAATTCCATGATCTCGATGGAGTGCTCGGGGTCTAGGTTGCCCGTGGGTTCGTCCGCCAAAAGGAGCGGGGGATCGTTCACCAGGGCTCGTCCAATCGCCACACGCTGTTGCTCGCCTCCAGACAATTGATCTGGATATGCATCGGCTCGGTGAACCATGTTCACGCGTTCTAGAATTTCAGGGACGCGGCGGCGAATCTGCCTGCGCGTGGCTCCAGCGGCTCGCATCGCATAAGCCAGGTTCTCCCAAACCTTCTTCCTTGGGAGAAGTGCGAAATCCTGCGGGACGATTCCCATCGACCTTCGGAGCTTAGGGATTCCAAACACGCCCACACGCCGAATGTCGGTTCCATCCCACTCGATGGCACCGTCGGCGGCGTCCACCTCTTTTGTGAGGAGCTTCAGAAGGGTGCTCTTGCCAGCACCGGTGCGCCCAACAAGAAACACGAATTCTCCCCGCTCGACCTCCAAAGACACATCGGTGAGCGCGGGATGGTTGGCGTAGTTCACCGACACGTTTTGAAACCGAACATAGGGCGTGGAGAACTCGGTCACTCATCCGAAGATACCCAGCAAACACACGGTTAGTTCCGATCTTGGGACTCTGGAATGGCTCACAATACGAAGGTGCGCGCGGTTTTCTTTGACTTCGACGGCTTGATTCTAGATACGGAAACTCCCGAAGTAGAAACCTGGCGCGAGGTCTTTCGGGAGCACGGAACCGAATTCCCTGACAGCTACTGGATCAACGCCCTCGGCCGCGGGGCAGACCAGATCACCCAAACCCCGGCGGGTCTTCTGGCTGAAATGCTCGGATGCGCATTAGACGAGACTGCAATTCACCAATCGGCACGAGAACGGGTCCTAGCGAAAATCGATGCATCCGAACCTCGACCGGGAATCATGCGACTTCTGGAGGAGCTAGCAGAAGAAAAGATTCCGCTGGCGGTGGTCTCGAGTTCGAAGCATGTCTGGGTAGACAGTTACCTTGCCAAGCTTGGGCTTGCCGATCGGTTTCAGTTCACAACCTGCGCAGACGATGTCGCCCAGGCTAAACCATTTCCTGACCTCTATCTTGCCGCAATGGAGAAGATGGGCGTTTCTCCGGACGATTCCCTGGCGCTAGAAGACTCCCCGAACGGTTCGTACGCCGCGATTGCCGCAGGGATGACGGTTTTTGCGATTCCCAACCCAGTGACCTCCCGACTCGATATCGGCCACGCCCACTGGTTGATCGAAGATCTCACTCAGGTAGGCCTCACCGAAATGCGAGAGAAGTTCGCCTCGCTGAAGGCGTGGTAGCGGAGAGGTACAACCAGAACCATGCCAGAAGCGGTTGATCGGTTCCGAGAAATTCTGAAGCGGTACGTGAACCGCGACGAATTGGTGGAGATTTACGAGGATAGCTCGGACGAGGACAAGTTCGAAGTTGGGTTCGTCATCAACGTAACGGAGGACAGCTACACACTCGATACGATCGACCCGATCGGTCGGTACAGCGGAGTCTTCTTTGGCGATCTCAGCGACATCATTCGCATCGCTGCCGGCACTCAATATCTCGCGGGCATGGAGCTATTGGTTCAACACCAACTACGATCCAGTGACGGCGCGTCCTGGAAAGGTCCGCGAGAGAACTCGCACCGCTTCCCCATGTTCAGCTCGACGTTTGAAGTCGCAACCTACGCTCGCGAGAACCGCATGCTGGTGCAGATGGTGGACGGCGCCAAGGGTGTGTTCTACGGGTTCGTGAAGGGTGTTTCGGCCGAGCACATCGAATTGCTTGAAGTGAACCGATTAGGCATCGAAGACGGTCTTCAGTTTCTCGCTCTTAACGACATCGCGCGCATCGACTTTGGTGGCCCGCACGAAGATGCACGGGCCTTCCTTCATAGAGTCCGCATGGGGCTCTAGTTTTTCTTTGGCTCTTTCGGTTTCGCCGGAGCAGGCTTGAAGACCTTGCTGTAGTTCACCGGGACTCTGCCAAGGAGGGACACGTAGCCGTCTGGCTGGCCCTTGATCTTCAACTCGAACATGCCTAGATCGTTTGGATCGGCGGAGAAGTTGTTGAGGAACGACTCGATCTCTTCTCGCTCCTTCTTATCCATCTTGTCGATCTTCATGATCGATCTCATTGAAGTTGCCAAGCCTTGGAAGTTGATCGTGATCCCAATCTGAGCATCGGCGATCTGGGTGAGTCCTCCGGTCTTTGCGGTGTAGGTATCGATTGCCCGATTGAGTAGGTTTCGATTGGTTGCCATGATCCAGTTGTCACCGGACTTCGCCATCGCAACGGTCTTGTCCTTCAGGAGCGTTTCCACGTCCATGGGCTCGTCCTTCGAATCGCTCCGAACCATGTCTTTGAAACCGTCTCGAACGTCGGCGGCAAGTTCCTTCACCTTAAAGCCACGGTAGGTGGATTCGGTCCAAGCAGGCTTTTCATCCTTCTCTTCCGGGTTTGGAGGAACGATTTGATCGGAGAGCATTTGAGCGACCGCATCATGCTTCGCCCCGTTCGTATCGTCCATGAACATGAGGAGGTCCGCACCCTTTCCAGTCGCGAGATCTCCAGGATAGAAGGCGATCACTTTCTTCCCACCCATGATGCCTTGCGCCATCTCGTCCTCGGGAGGAGCCCCTGCGACCTCGCGCAGGTCTGTAAGGGCGAGCGTGACCAGCGCACCGCTGGGCAACTTAGCCGCATCCGCAGCGGTGAACATCGGTGAGCGCAAAGCCTTCTTCACGTCTTCGGATTTCGTGTCCAACTTTCCGCCGAGCGAAAGGTAAATCCCGCTATCGGCAAAGCCCCCAAACAAGCTCATCCACTTCTTCGAATCCGACGAAACCGCGCCTTCGTCGGTGTACATCACGGTGAGGTTGGAGTCGTTCGGGCGCTCTTGCATAGCGCTCATGAAACTAGGGTCGCTCAGGATGTTCTTCTGAGTCCCGAACTCGATGTTCTTGACCTGAACGAGTTCCTCGATGGACGAGGCGATTACGAGGTAGCGTCCCGCGTAGCCTACAAATGCTTCGTTCGGGAGCATAGAACCAGACTTGGTCTTCTCTTTCCCAGGGATCAAGGCATGCACCTTGGCCCCTTTGACAAACTTAGGGAAAGCGACTCGGTTCATTGCCAACTCGACCTCGGTTCGATTCTTCAGCGGAATGAGCGCTAAGAATCGCTGGGCCTTTCCGAAGCTCCCGGCGATGGCGATCCCCCGATCGATATTGCTGGCCAAAATCGGGCGCACCTCTTCGGGAACCGGAGACTCCTTTAACAGGGTATTGATCGCCCCTGAAATCCCTTCCGGTCCCATTGCCGCATCAATCTGCTTGAAAGTGGCAATCTGAGTCGGCGTAGGCGTGAAATCTACGAATGCCACTAATTGATAGCCTGCCGGGATGTACTCAAGCGCACGCTCGCCGTGCCGAGTGAAAAGAGCCTGTTGCAGGAGCGTAGCGCCAACCAATCCAGCGACTGCCGTACTCCCAACCAAAATCCATGCGACACGACGTTTCAGCATCGGATTCACCTTAGCAGAGAATCTCTTTGAAGCCCGAACGAAAGTGGGTCCTTCTACCCTCGGTCGGTAAAATACGCCACAGCATGACGATCGACGAACAACTAAAAATCATCCGACGAGGGACCACCGAAGTGATCGGTGAAGCCGACATCGTCGATCGCATCAAAAAGGGTCAGACGCTTAGGGTCAAGCTAGGGGTCGACCCAACTGCCAAGGACGTCACCCTTGGTTGGGCGGTTGTTTTGCGGAAGCTTCGAGACTTCCAGAAACTTGGCCACACCGCTTGCTTGATCATCGGCGACTTCACCGCTCAGATCGGCGACCCTTCCGGGAAAAGCAAAACGCGTAAGCAGCTGACCCGCGAGGATGTTCTGGAGAACGTAGAGGCGGTAACGAAGCAGTTCTATCGCATTCTTGATCCCGAGAAGACGGTCATCTACTTCAACGCGGACTGGCTGGGCAAGATGTCTTTCCAGGACGTCATCATGCTTTGCTCGCGCTACACCGTGGCTCGAATTCTGGAAAGAGACGACTTCACCAAGCGACTCGCGGAAAACCGTCCCATCGCGATGCACGAGATTCTTTACCCGTTGTGTCAGGGACTGGACTCTGTACAAATCGATAGCGACGTTGAGATCGGCGGGAACGACCAAAAGTTCAACAACCTGGTGGGTCGAACCCTCATGGAGCAGTACGGCAAACCGGCTCAGGCGGTGGTTCTGTGTCCGCTTCTGGTGGGTACCGATGGCAAGGAGAAGATGTCGCAGTCTCTGGGCAACTACATCTCCATCACGGATACGCCCAACGACATGTTTGGGAAAACGATGTCGATCCCGGACGACATCATCGCCAACTGGTTTGAGCTCTGCACCGATGTTCCGATGGAAGAAGTCGCAGAGATGCTTTCCGAAGGCAAAAACCCGCGGGACGCCAAGGTGAGACTGGCCAAGGAAATCGTGGCTCTGTACCACTCCCAAGAGGATGCGGATGCGGCGGAACGCTACTTCGTGGAGACATTCTCCAAGAAGGTTCAGCCGGTCGATGCCGAGGAAGTTGTCCTTCCTGCCGATCTAGTGGTGGAGGGGATGGTCAATCTCCCCGCGCTCATCGGAGGCTTGGGACTCGCGAAGAGCAACGGAGCCGCGAAAGACCTCATCACGGCAGGGGCGGTCGCACTTGATGGCGAAAAGGTCACGGAGTTCCGCCACGAGAAATCCGCCCTCATCGGGAAGGTGCTTAAGGTGGGCAAGCACAAGTTCGTCAAGCTCATCGAAGGATAAGGCCCCTCTCCGGTCGGGGTTTTGCGGAAAGTCCCAACCGGTGAAACCCAATTCAGTGAAAAGGCGTCCATCTGCATATGAGCCGATGGACTCGCCTTATCGAAGCTTGGAGAGATCCCAGATACCCAGTCGCCATGCGCTGGATGGCTTTATTGGGCGCGATCTACCTCCTTTCACCGGTGGATCTGATTCCTGACGTGGCTCCGGTAATCGGTTGGATCGACGACGCGGTGATCGTTCTCGGCACCCTGCAAACCTTGTTCAGCCACGCCAAGCGATTCCTAGCGTCCCGAGTGCCTGTTCCGGTGGAGTCTCGAGCGATCAACCGATAGGAATCGCTTCGGTTGCTGGAGCCCCTTCGCGCTCGACGGCCTTCAGCCGCCGCGAATCGGATCGGCCGATCTCATACGCCTTCCGAAGGAGTCGTTCTCGGTAAGCCTCGGCCTCATCGGTGTCGGACTTCGCTCGGACACTGAGAAGGGTGTTTCCGATCACTTTGACTCCGCAAAGCCAAAAAGTGCCTTGATTCATGGCGTGCATCCCGGGTGCCCGGTTGAAGAGGCGATAGTACCAAACCGGACCGTCCATCGTAAGGACCACGCGCGCTGTCTTTCCCTTGAGCAACTTCTTGGGCATGGGCTTCCCGGATTCGTATTGAAACGCGAAGCCCGGGGTGAGCGTTCGGTCGATGAATCCTTTCAAGATCGCCGGGAAGGTGGTCCACCAACCCGGCGCAAAGATCACCAAGTGCTCTGCCTTTGTAATTTTTTCTTGCATCCGCTTTAAGTCTGGTTCCAGGTCAGTCACCTGAGTCGGATCGGCCGTGGCGTCGAATTGCAGTTCAGACAGCTGCACGACTTCAACCGAACGCCCGGAGTCTCTCACCCCACTCGCGTACTCGTGCGCCAGTGCCGAGTTGAATGAGCGCGCTCGAGGATGGCCGACGAGAATAAGAACTTGGTTGAAAGAGTCCACTTGTCTTGCTCCATGCGTCACAATAATGTGATCACTGTCCACATTATGCACAAGAAGTGTGCAGTGTCAACATATTTTTATGTCTGAGCGAAAATATCATCACGGCAACCTAAGAAAGTCGCTGCTGGAAGCGGGCTTGGTTGAGCTTGAGAAGGTAGGACCGGAGGAATTGAGCCTTCGAGAACTTGCTCGGCAGGTAGGGGTGAGCCCTAACGCCCCCTATCGTCACTTTGCGACCAAAGAAGACCTCCTGCAGTCGATGATCGAGTGGGGATTCGAACTCATGGCAGAACGGTTCAGCCTGGTGCGAGCGATCGACCCCTCCGACATTCACGCCATGGGCGACGCCTACCTGGTGATGGCCAAGGAGCACCCGCAATTGATGCGGCTGATGTTTGCACCTTGTGCGGCAATGCCCGACTCAGCCGAGTTTCCGCAAGAGGGTCCGATGAACGCTTGGCAAATGCTCGTCGACACCGCTCGGAGGCGCTTAGGCAAGGCCGAGGTGGACGACGACGTGATTCGAACGACCACTGCTCTTTGGGCGCTGGTTCACGGACTCCAGGAGCTCAACCGGATGGGGATTTTTGACCACCCGGCGATTGGCGGAACGCCCGTCGGGCGGTTCCATGAGTTGTTACGACAGGTTTGACCCTCGCTTAGTGGATGAAGACGCCGAGCTTACGAGCAACCTGGTACTCGAGAGTATCGGATCGGACGGCCTTGAGGGTCGAGACTGCATCTCGAATCGGAACCGTTCGAATCTTCTG
Organism: uncultured Fimbriimonas sp.; assembly: GCA_964471545.1. Classification (GTDB taxonomy): domain Bacteria; phylum Armatimonadota; class Fimbriimonadia; order Fimbriimonadales; family Fimbriimonadaceae; genus Fimbriimonas. The sequence goes on from CAYYJX010000009.1 coordinate 22,377, forward strand.
ATCTCGGAGGCTCACCATCACGCGATCTTCACCGTTCAGAAGGGCATCGATCGCGCCAACGCCGTAAGCACGAGCCAGGTTTCGGTCGCGCGCGTTCGGTGACCCACCCCGTTGCATGTGGCCAACGACGGTGGCCCGCATTTCGAACTCGCCGGGGGCGATCGCTTCGACCAACTGCATGATCCGAGTGGTCACGCCGCCGAACTTCACCTCGGAGCTGCCCGCGATCTCGTAGCTCTTCTTGCCCGCGACAATGGCACCCTCGGCAACGGCCACGATAGCCGAGTTCGAACCCGAATCCTTGCGCTCGCGAAGGAACTCGACAAAATCTTCGACCTCAAACGGGAATTCCGGGACCAAGATGGCATCAGCGCCGCCGGCAAGACCCGCCTTCAAGGCGATCCATCCGGTGTGTCGACCCATAACCTCCACAAACAGCACTCGATGGTGGCTACTGGCCGTGGTGTGCACGCGATCCATCGCATCGACGGCGACCGCAAGAGCCGTGCTGAAACCAAAGGTTTGGTCAGTGGCGGCAAGATCGTTGTCGATCGTCTTCGGTACGCCGATCACTCGGAAGCCATACTCGGCAAGCTGGAGCGCTGCGCTTAAGCTACCGTCGCCGCCGATCACGATCAGCGATTCCACGCCAAGCTCTTGCAGGTTGTTCTTGGCCATTTCCAAGATCTCGGTAGGGATCTGGTTTCCATCGCCAACGCCCTTCTTGCCTCCAAACCGACCTCGGTTCGTGGAGTAAAGGATCGTTCCACCCAAGTGAGAGATGCCTCGAACCGCCTGAGCATCAAGGTTTCGGTACATCATCGGCGAAAGAACGCCTTCAAAACCTTTCTCAAACCCGATGAACTCATAGCCCACCGACATGCCGTACTTCACCGCCGAAGCGATCACTGCGTTCAGGCCGGAGCAGTCTCCACCGGCGGTCAAAATTCCAACGCGTCCACGCTTCGTCTCAGACATAGTTCTTTCTCTCGATGGCGATTCGGAAAGGCCAATCGCCGCTAGGGTGGTCGATGAAAGTCGCCGTTGACTGCTCGAACTCGTACATTATGGCGAATCCGACTTTTGGGAATTTGGCTCGTTAAGGACAAACAAAAAAGGCGACCCATTCGGGTCGCCTCTTCCCTTTCACAAGAAACGAATTTAGAAGTTGGCGGGGCGAATATAGTTGGCGTCCGAGGTTTCCGGGTACGTGTAGATGCCGCGCTGTTGATAGGCGAGGATGACCTGAGCCTGGCTCTTGTTGCCGCCGAGCCCGTTGAGGATGCTGTCATCGCGGAAGAACTTGGCGTGCCCATCGCAGAACGTCCAGTTTCGACCTCCTCCGTGTCGCATTCCCTTCACCCATCGTCCGGCGGTGTCGTAGCCAGGAGCGATGTACCAACCGGCAAAGAAGTTTCCGTTCGAAGCTCGGGTGGAACCTGCGTCTGCGGTGAAGAAGGTGTTCGCCGGGAAGTTGATGGACCCCATCGGGAACATCTTCGCCGCAGAACTTCGTGCGCTTCGCGGACCTGCAACGCTCACCGCATAGGTGGAGCTGAGGAAGTAGTTGCCCGCATAGGACATCGGCAGGATGCGCATCATTTCGTTCGGCGTATTGCGCATGCCTGCGTAGGCTCCGGGAACGCCGCCCTGGATGAGTTGCTGCTCGAAGCAGTTGGATTGGAACTTGTTAAAGACTGCCGGCGCGTCGTCGCTGGGGCATCGCAGCAGATCCTGATTCTTCAAGTACGGTCGAGTGGCGATGGGGAACGAGAAGACGCCGCTGAAAAAGTTGTCGCTCACCTGAACGAAACTTCCGCTGCTCGGAACGGGCTCAGAACAAGGACCGTCCCAACCCGTCTCGGGAAGGACATCATCGTTGTCGCCTGCGTAAAGCATGGCACCCGTAATGATTTGCTTCTGGTTGGAAAGGCTTTGGGTTTTCTTCGCGGCTGCCTTGGCTTGGGCGAAGACCGGGAAGAGGATGGCGGCGAGGATCGCGATGATTGCGATCACGACGAGCAATTCAATAAGCGTAAAGGCTCGGACTTTCATGAGATGAGAACTCCCTGGGACAAGAGGGGTTCTACCAACGGCTCATTAAGGGAAAAACAAGAGCCGATTAACAGGCGGTTAAATCTGCACGAACCTCACAATCCCCGCATTAGACTCATCGTTCCACCGCTCGTTAAGGAATGTCTATGAACGAAACAAACCCCTCTAAGGTTCGCCGCCCTCAGTGGAACGGCCCTCTTCTCGGTGTTTGCCTCGTCATCACCGGACTGGCCGGAGCGGTGGTCTGGGCGGGCGCCGAGCAAACCGTGGCGAAGCGGTTCTTTGCGGAAGTGCTGGGGAGAGGAAAGAAGGGGGAACGAGTCCAGCCAGAGGTTCAACCCGGGTCCGCACGCCTCCACACAGGCTGGACGATCAATCCCTTGGGCGTTCATTCGGCGACATCCGATATGCCGAGCGCCATCCAGTCGGTCGTAGCGGGCAAGTTTGTCCTCGTCGTCACCGCTGGATGGGGGGCGAACGAAGTTCTTCTGTTCAGAACCTCGGACATCGGTCGGGGCAACGCGGAGCCGATCGCGAAAGCAGGCGTTAAGCACATATGGCGGGGAGCCGCTGTCGTCTCTGACAGCCCAGCAGGAGCCCTGATCGCCGTTTCCGGCGCCTCGGATGGGACCATCAATCGGTATAGGATCAGCGCCGAAGGCGAACTCGATGCCTTGCCGGTCTGGAAGATCGGACCACCCGAGGGACAGACGGCGACCCCGTTCATCGGCTCCATCGTCTCCTCAGAGAACGCCGTTTATGCCGTTGACGAGACCAAAAGACCACAATCCGAGGGTCAAAACCGGCTGATCAAAGTTGTTGACGGCAAGGTAGAAGCATCTCTCACGGTGGGGATCGAGTGCTCTGGCCTCGCCATCGACCCGTCTCGCAAAGTCGGTTACCTGGCGGACGCGGGGCTCGGAAAACTGCACGTCATCGACCTCGCCAATTTTTCTCTCGAGGGTTCGATCACAGTGGGCTCCCAACCGGGAGCAGTGAAGGTGGGGGCGAGCGGTTCCGTTTACGTGGTCAACGGCGGTGACGACTCCATCTCGATTGTCGATCCAGAACTTCTCGAGGTCGTGGAGACCGTCTCGGTGCGGCTCACTCCCAAGTCACCGCTTGGGGCAACTCCCACCGACGTTGCCATATCAAAGGATGAAACCAAGATCGCCGTCTCCAACGGTCACAACAACGCGGTTTGCCTCATCGAACGACGCCGGGAAGACGAGGGAGCGGTGACTCGCGTGCAAGGCTTTTTGCCGACGGGCCGATTCCCGACGACTCTGGCCTTCTCACCCGACGAGAGTCATCTTTGGATTGGCATAGGGAAAGGGTTTCAAAGTTCGCCGAACAAGCCTGTTGTGCCTAACCAACCCGATGAGACCACTGCTGCCGCCGGTCCAGACCCTGCCCGACGCCCGTTCCCATACATTCTGTCTCTCACGCAGAAGGGCGCAGTCACCTCCGTTGCGGTTCCAGACGCTAACGGCGTGAAGGTGGCAACCGACTTGGTCTTCAAGAGTTCTCCCTATCGAGACGAATGGTTGACGAAGGCTCCCGGACGCCCGAGCAACTCGGTGCTGCCAGACATTTCCAATCCAAAGGCGGCCCCATTCGAGCACGTTTTCTACATCATCAAAGAGAATCGCACTTACGATCAGGTTTTTGGCGATCTTCCGCAAGGGAACGGAGATCCCACCTTGGCCATCTACGGTCGCCAGATCACGCCCAATCACCATCGCCTTGCCGAGCAGTTCGTGTTGCTGGACAACACCTACTGTGACGGAGAAGTTTCTCAAGACGGATGGGAATGGTCTACGGCAGCCATGGACTCCGACTGGGATATTCGAGTGACTGCTCAGAGCTACGGTCGAAAACCGAAACCGCCTCATGATCGCGAGGTCATTCGCCCCGCCAACCGTTATCTTTGGGAGCAGGCAGGTTTCTATGGCAAAACCTACTTCTCGTACGGAGCCAAAACCGATCGAGGCCTCTTCTCGCCTACTTGGAAAGGACGTTTCAGCAAAGAGTGGAATCGGTATCGACGCGAGTCCATTCCTGACTACAAGAAGGCGGACCTCTTTATTGGCGATTTCAAAGCGGCTGTCCAAAAGAACCGGTGGCACAACCTTACGCTGATCTCGCTGACCGACGATCACACCTCTGGAACCCGCGCCGGGGCAAAGACGCCGTTTGCTTACGTCGCCTCAAACGATTGGGCGCTTGGGAAGATTGTGGAAGCGATCACACAATCTCCAATCTGGGAAAAATCCGCGATCTTTGTGATTGAAGACGACGCTCAGAATGGCCCCGATCACGTTGATGCACACCGAACCGTTGCTCTGGTGATCTCGCCTTTCACGGCTCGCGGCAGCGTGGACAGCACGTTCTACACGTCTACGGGCATGGTGCGTTCGATCGGATTGGCGCTGGGACTTCCCCCATTGAGCCAGCATGATGCTGCCGCCACACCCATGTTTCGCTGCTTCACCGGCAAGAAGAATTTGACCCCATATCACTCCGTTCGACCGGATGTGGACCTAGACGCTACGAACCCGCCGAACAACCCAACCGCCGCCCTCTCCGAGAGTCTCGACTGGTCGGATGTCGATCTAGCAGACTTCGGCACGCTGAATCGCATTCTCTGGCAGCACGCCAGACCGGGTGTTCCCTATCCAGCGCCGAAAGCCGGATTTGTTCGATCGCAGCATTAAGCGAAGAGAGCGGCGGGGGTTTGTCGGCCAAGCATAAGTGCCCCCTCAAAACTTGCCGTCGCTCCATAGACTGAAGATTCCAGAACGGGAATCCCCGCAAGGGAGCAATCCTGCTGAAAGCGTTCGACTTGGCTACGAACGCCCTGGAATCGGGCGATGCCGATAGATCCGCCCAGCACAAAGTTTGGGCAACCTGTAATCGTCCACGCGTTGACGATTCCTGCCGCCATGATCGCTTCCAACGGAATCCAATCCCCTTCCGCCAATTCGGTTGCAGGTCGACCAAATCGCGCCAAAAGGGCTTTGCCCCCGATCAGGCTCTCCAGGCAAGCCGGTCTTCCACAGCCCTCAGAACTGCCCCCCAGAACACCGGGCATTATCTGGTGACCAAACTCCGGATGGCTCGAACCGGTCGCACCTTCCGCTCGATGAACTCGCCCCTCGCGAACGTAACCGCCGCCAACCCCAGTGGACCAAGTGATGTAATAGAGATCGCTCACCGACCTCTCGCTTGCCTCGGCGATGGCTGCCGCATCGGTGTCTACTTCGATGTTGGGTTCAATCCCTAAGTCGGCCTTGATCAAGTTCCAAAGAGGCACATTCCGCCATTCGGTTTGGTGCAGCGGGCTCACCGTTCTTCGGGTCCGATCGATCGGACCTCCGATGGCGATTCCTATTCCCGAACAGGGTCGCCCGGCAAGGACCTGCCGACTGAGTTCAATCACCGTTCGATAGGATTCTTCAAAGTCGACAACGGTTGGGGCGGATAGTGGAGACTCGCCCGGGACACCGACGAGCGTTTTGGTCCCACCCAGATCGATTCCTAGAGCGACTTCATCCATGCCAAGACCCCATTGTATCGGCGCCTGCCGGTGAGCGTACTGGGTTTCGTTGGGACTTATGACCCTCCCCCCGAACTTGGCACGGACCTGGATAGTCACACCAAGTGGCTGATCGAAAAGGAGAGGCCTTACCCTGAAATGCATTCATCCGGGTTCCGCGGTGCCACGCGGACCCGGGGTTTTGCTCCAACATCTGCATTACGCTGCAATAACAAAAGGCGGGTTCCTCGAAAGAGGTAACCCGCCTGCTTTTGTGTCTTTAGGCCCGCCTAAAGGCGGGGACACATGTTACAGACCTTGCTTGATGACGAAGTCAACGATATCCGAGATTCGGCAGCTGTAGCCCCACTCGTTGTCGTACCAGGAGACCACCTTCGCCATGTTGCCGATGGTGATGGTATCGACCGCAGAGAAGATGGAGCTGTGCGTATCGCCCCGAAGGTCGGTGGAAACAAGTTCCTCTTCGGTGTAGCGAAGGATGCCCTTCATCGCGCCCTCGGCGTATTCCTTCATCGCCGCGTTGATTTCAGCAACGCTGGCTTCCTTGTTGAGAACGGCGGTGAAGTCCACCACCGAAACCGTGGGAGTCGGAACTCGGAAGGCCATACCCGTGAACTTCCCTTGAAGCTCCGGAATAACCAGCCCAACCGCTTTTGCGGCGCCCGTGCTGCTGGGAACGATGTTCTGAGAAGCTGCTCGAGCGTCTCGAAGGTCCTTTGCAGCGGTGTCTTGAGTCTTCTGGCTATTGGTGAAGGCGTGCACCGTAGTGAGCAGGCCCTTGTCAATTCCGAATCGCTCGTGAAGAACCTTCGCCACCGGCGCAAGACCGTTTGTCGTGCAGCTTGCGTTGGAGATCACGTGGTGCTTGGAAGCATCGTACGATTCGTGGTTGACACCAAGAACCACCGTGAGATCCTCGTTCTTGGCAGGAGCCGAGATGATGACCTTCTTAACACCGTGGTTGCGGTGAGCGACTGCCTTGGTGGCGTCGGTGAAGAATCCGGTGGATTCGATGACGAGGTCAACGCCCATGGAGTCCCAGGGAATGTTGCCCGGCTCGCGCTCGGCAAAGACCTTGATTGCCTTGCCGTTGACGTGAATCTCGTCGGTATCGTAACCAACTTCGCCCTTGAAGTCGCCGTAAGTCGAGTCGTGCTTGAAGAGATGTGCGTTGGTTTTCGTGTCGGTAAGATCGTTCACTGCGACCACTTCAATGGTGTCGGAGTGTCGCTCAAGAATTGCGCGCAACGATAACCGTCCGATTCGGCCAAAACCGTTGATGCCGATGCGGGTTGCCATACTCCTCAATCTTACCGAGCCGGCGATAAAGAAACCTTTAAAACCACCTTATTCGCTGATCCAGGTAAGCGGAAAACAGGACACGGCAACCCTTTTTGAGCGCTCATTTATCGCGATTCCGGCTTCAAAATGCGCAGGCTGAGCAAGAAAGCAACGGTCACACATGCTGCAGTCGCCACAAATGGCGAGTATCTGCCAAAGGACGGTCCTAGGGTGGCGGATCCGACCCGGATGGTCTCTCCGACGGGAGCCAGCTTCTCGTACATCGCGAGACCAACAGGAGCCCCGATGATGGCGCCGAGCCCCTGTGCGGTCATGATCGCCCCCAGATTTCCGGCTCGTCGAGTCGTGTCCAATTCGCTCACAGAGGCGAGCCAGCTTGGAATTGCGAGCAAAAACCCAAGCCCGACAGGCACTCCCCCCAGCGCCAGCAACCAGGGGTTGCGCATTGCCGGAGCGAACATGCCAGAACCAATCACCCACATTCCAATGGCGCACAGAAGCAGCCCGATATGAACGCTTCGCGCTCGCCCGATCCTGGAGGCAAGGTGGCTCATGGGCAGATTCAGTGCCGCCATAGCAATTGCAGCCGGAAACACGAGTGCTCCAATCTGAGTTTCGGAAAGTTTGAACTCATCTGCCGGAAAGAACTTGAAGGTGTACGTGGGAAGCCCTATCCCCGTGAACGTCACGATGGCAAGGATGAGATACGAGGGGATGCTCTTGAGCGATTGCAGGAAGCCCGCGACGGTTGTGGAGTGTGTCTCCTGCTCGTTTTTCTCGGTATGCGCGACACCCTTTGGAACGAATCGAACCGCGAGCAATCCCGCGAGCGCGAGGAAAGCGGCCGCCAAGGCAATGCCCGCCGACTTTTTGCCCGTCACGTCGTTAACGATGCCACCGAGCGGAAAGGCGAGGGCAATTCCGAGCAAGTAGCAGAAGTTCATCAAGGACATCGCCTGTTGCCGCTGACCATCCTTCACCACCCGGTTAATCTCTGCAAATGCGGCGGGCCACAGCATGGCGATCCCCAGGCCATCGAAGACACGAAGAGCAATGAAGACGAGGCTTTCGGTGACCGATCCGTCTTGTTTGGGGACTACAAGACTGAGAACACCGCTTAGAACGCTGATGAGAGGACCGAGGATGATGAACAGACGTGCCCCGTACCGATCGCACAACGTTCCCATCGGGCTCTTGAAGATCGCCTCTGACAGAAGGAATGAAGTGAGTACCAGACCGCTAGCCGCTTCGCCAAAGTTGCGCTCGTCTCTTAAGTAGACGGGCATCGTCGAAAGATTCAGGGTGGCGTACCCGACTTCTGCGCAAAGGGCGATGATCAATAGGGGCAGGACTTCTTTTGCCCGCCACAGAGATCGATCTGCTCTTTCTGCCTTCGACCCGATCTCCAAACCCGTTCCCACCTAGACCCGCTTCCAACCGAACGCTCCATGGTAAGACGTCGGTCTGCAACCTTCCCCTTTCACAGAGCGCCCTTCCTTGCCGGAGTTGGCCCCTGATAATGTTGGCAGGTTCTGCCGCCTACTTGCAGAAGGAACCGAAATCCAAACTAGTTGGTTTGCTTCAGCTTATCAATTTCTCGGGCCGCTCTTTTTGCGTAGTCGGTATCTGGGTTTAACCGTTTGAGCGTCTCAAAGGTTTCGATTGCTTTGCCCTTTTCACCTAATGCGGCATAGGCGATGCCTAACTCTCCATAGGCTTCCCCTCGAACGTGAATGGACACTTTCTTTATTCGATCTGGACCCACAAATTTGAGGAATCGCAAACAGTCGTCGCGCAGTTGCTCGTAAACCTTGTTCGGCAAGTCCTCTCGCTTCCAATACTGATGCTGGATGAAGAGGGTAGCGGCCCGCATCATGTAAATGTTGGGGTCAGCTGGCTTGAGGGAAACCGCCCGATCCATGATCTTTCGTGACGACTCCAAGAGATCCAAACTTTCCTTAAGCTTGCCTTGGGTTAGGAGCACGCCTGCTTGGACGGTTTGACCGTTCCCCTTCCACACGAGAGCCCGCGCATCCTTTGGGTTCTTTTCGACCATTGCATCGATCTCTTTCACCGCCGCTTGGAAGGTTTTGACGTCGCCTCGAAAAACCGCAAAGAACTTCTTGCGATATTCAACGATGAAGGGATCCTCTTGGTAAACGCCTGGCTCGGGTTTGTTGTAATCCGGCTTCGGCCACACAAATTGAGCCTGCGCCGCGCCAGAGAGGAGCGTTCCGAACAGGAGGGAAATGACAAACGAGCGGCTCATCACTGCGTTCAACGCAGTGAGGCCGCCTTCTGTTTCCAACATCCTTGGGTTTCCCAATTCCGTGGGTTTTCCTTTCTCAAGGACCTCCTTCGTTCCTACCGGGGCGATCCCTTGCCCCGGCTTACGGCGAATCACTTCACCGCAAATCTCTTGTAGATCTTCATGCCCTCTTCCAAGGAGTCTCGAACAGCGTTCTCTGCGGCTTGAATTTGTCGGTCGCTGGGCTTGAGAGTGATGCGGAGACCTCCGGATCGACCTGCGAAGTTTCTGGAAGCAAGAATCGTCTCTCGATTCGAAACCTTAAGGAACCACACTTTCACGTCACACCGTCCTTCGCGATCTCGATAAGCATCTCGATCTTGATAACCTTGTTCGGTACTAGTGATCAGGGGGAAGAAGACATAGTCTGCCTTCACCTCTTCGGCGACTTGATAGAAATGCGCCTTCTTGTGATCCTCTTCATCCATAAAGTCGAAACGAAGTCTTGCGATACTCGCTTCCACCTCTCGCTTCGGGATTACGGTAAATCCTCGGCTTGAAAACTCCTTCTCTAGGTACGAATCAACCTTCGCGCACTGACGGTCCTTCAGTTCCTGCCATCTTTCGCCCGAGGCGTTCATCGCGGGAAGGATGGCGATGGTGGGGCGAACATCTTGCGGTTGGGCTCCGGTGAGCATCATCGCTGCTGCGGCAGTTAGCGTTGTCATCATGGTTACTCAATCATTAAGACGAAGTTAGACGTCGCCCTTTACGGGTGCTGGGACTATCCGCCTACCACCCGTCTATTGAAGTTAACAAATCCGCCGAGAACGCATCCTAAAAACGACAAAAGCCCCATCCCGAGCTTCGGGATGAGGCTTCTACGGAGACAAACCGTCTCAGACGAGAATTCTCAGCGCTTAACGAACTGGAAGCCGCGTCGAGCTTTCTTGCGACCGTACTTCTTGCGTTCCTTGACTCGGCTGTCCCGGGTCAGGAATCCACCCGATCGAAGTTCTTTCTTGAACTCTTCGTCAACGGAGAGGAGCGCACGAGCGATACCGAGCTTGATGGCGCCGGCTTGACCGCTGATACCGCCACCCTTAGTGGTGCACCAGACGTCGTACTTGGCTTCGAGGCCCATGTGAACCAGCGGGCTCTTGACCACGATCTCAAGGATCGGTCGACCGAGGTATTGCTTGAATTCTCGACCGTTGATGACGATGTTGCCCTCGCCTGGCTTCAGCCAGACGCGTGCGATGGCGCTCTTGCGCCGACCGGTTCCATAGTTCTGATTGTTAGCCATGCGTTATTTGCCCTCCTTCTTAATGTTGTAGGCGACTGGGTTTTGTGCCTCGTGCGGGTGCTCCGAGCCGGCGTACACCTTCAGCTTCTTGAAGAGAGCCTTGCCGAGCTTGGTCTTGGGGCACATACCCCATACAGCCTTGCTCACGAGCTTAACCGGATCGTTCTCAAGAAGGTCGCCGCGCGAGACGTTTCGAAGTCCGCCGGGCCATCCGGTGTGCCAGTAGATCAGCTCATCGCGCTTGTTGCCCGTAAGGACTGCTTTATCCGCGTTGATGATGATCACGAAGTCGCCACAGTCTTGGTTGTATTCGAAGGTGGGCTTGTTCTTACCGCGCAGAATTTGAGCGACTTGGCCTGCAAGTCGACCGACCGGGATACCGGCAGCGTCGACGACGTACCACTTCCGCTCAATGCTTCCCGCCTTGTTCGTATAGGTTCTGTTCATTTGGTTGTCTCCGTATTTCCGTTTTGTAAAGCGTCTGTTATCGGCTGTTCAGAGGGACCAACGTTAATTGGCAAGGCGGGCAGAAAAATCGTTATCAGTCGGCGGTCTGATCCACGCTCGCATCGAAGCCGTCTTTCCGAAAGTCTTTCGGATGTCGACCATAGCGCACGCGCATAAGACAGAGACCGTGTGCTGGAAGCACCACAGGCCACTGAAGTTGATTCCGCTCCTGGCTGTCCAGGAGTCTGCTGACCTCTACGACGGGTCGGTATCCGCGGCCTACTTCTAGAACCACGCCCGCCATTCTTCGCATCATGCCTCGAAGAAAAGCGGTGCCGACAACGTCCACCCACACCTCATCTCGAACCTGACGTACTTGGAAATCGAACAAAGTTCTCACAGTGTTTGTGATCTTGAGGTCGACCTCTTCCGTGTACGCACTGAAATCGTGAGTCCCTTTCAGCCGATCTGCGGCGTCTTGCATGGCTTCGAGGTTGAGCGCTCTTCCATGGAAGTACGCAAACCTTTCGCGATGCGGGTCTCTCACCCCCGTCAGGATTCGGTATCGATAATGTCGATCCAAGGCCCAGAAACGACTGTTGAAGTCGTCTGGCATCTGCTGGGAACGAATCACAGCCAGATCTTTGGGCAGCACCTGATTAAGGGCTCGGGGCCAATTTTCCACCGGAATGGGCCTTTGCGTGTCAAAGTGGCAGATTGCCGCTTTCGCATGGGCGCCACTATCGGTTCGACTGGCTCCTACGATCTCGTTTTCCTCGCCCGAGATACGGCGAACAGCTTCTGTCAATGTTCCTTGGACCGTTCTGTGTCCCACGTTGGCGGCCCAACCCTTGAAGTCAGTGCCGTCGTATGCGACCGTCAGTTTGATCCGCATAAAAAAGTCGAGTTCCCGTTACCGACTTGGTGAAGGGAACTCGACCTCTCTCAAATTTTAAACCAGCTCGAGGACCGCGGTAGGAGCGCCATCGCCCTTGCGGAATCCAGTCTTGGTGAGTCGCGTGTAGCCGCCATTTCGGGTGGCGTATCGCGGACCAACGTTGTCGAAAAGGTGCTTGACCAGATCTTCACCGTTGAGTTTGCTTGCGAGAGCCTTGATCTCGGTTTGCTCAAGCGGGGTCTTGCCTGCAAGAACCTTCTTGGACATGGTGGTGGAAGAGCTGTGACCAACGAGCACTCGTCGAGCGCGTCGTCGTGCCTCAAGTCCATCCTCGTGCTTCGTCAGCGTAATGAGCTTCTCAACCATTCGCTGAAGTTCCTTCGCACGGCCAAAGGTGGTGTGAACGTAGCCGTGTCGAACGAATTGTCGAGTGAGGTTGGTCAACAGGTGCATCCGCTGATCGGATGGCAAACCAAGCTTTCGGTGATCAACTTTATGTCGCATGATGGTTTCCTTTTAAAATTCGTTCGACTTTAGAAGTCGTCCTCGTCGTCCAGCAGTTCGATGGATCGGTAGCCGCCCTTGGAAGGCTTCAGTTCCAGACCGTGCTCGTTAAGCTTGTCCCGAACCTCTTGAAGCGACTTTCGACCGAAACCGCGAATGGCGGTGAGGTCGGCTTCCGTAACCACCGCGAGGGCGCGAAGGTTGAGGATGCCTGCTCGTCGAAGACAGTTGAACGTTCGTTGCGAGAAGTCGAGCTCCTCGATCTTGATGTCCGGAACGTTCTTCAGGATTTCGTCCGTCGATTGCTCTTCGGTTTCGATGGTAGCTTGGAAGCCTGCGGCACCGAGGTCGAAGAACATTCGGAAGTACTTGTCCAGAATGTGAGCCGATTGCGAAAGCGCGTCGTTCGGAGCGATCGTTCCGTTGGTCTCGATCTCAAGGATCAGTCGATCGTAGTCCGTTCGGTTTCCGACACGGGTTGCTTCGACGGTCCAGTTGACCTTTCGGATAGGGGTGAATTGCGAACCAACCGGGATAAGGCCGATGACACCCTTGTATCGATCTTGCTTCTCAGGAAGCACGTATCCGGTTCCCCAGTTCACAAACATCTCCATGGAGAAGCTTGCCTTCGGGTCGGAGACGGTTGCGATGTAAACCTCGGGGTTGACGATGGTGACACCCTCAGGGCAGATGATGTCGGCACCCGTGATTCGGCCAGGGCCGCTCACTTCAATCTTGAGAACCTTCTCGTCGATCGGCGCATCGGACTCGACCTGCACGGCAACATCCTTCAGGTTGAGGATCAGTTGCGTGGTGTCTTCCTTCACACCGGGGATCGGTGCGAACTCGTGGAAGACCTTGTCGATTCGGATAGCAGCGATGGCTGCGCCTTGAATCGAGCTGAGCAGAACTCGTCGAAGGGCGTTACCGATAGTCGAACCGTAACCGCGCTCAAGCGGTTCAAGCACGAACTTTCCGTAGTCGGAGGTCAGTTGAAGGGTACTGATGTGTGGCACGTAAAATCTCCTAGGGGTCGGTCGGTCTTAGACGCGTCGTCGCTTGGGCGGTCGGCATCCGTTGTGCGGAAGCGGCGTGACGTCGGTGATGGTCGTAACTTCAAGTCCGCTAGCGGCGACTGCTCGCATAGCGGTCTCTCGGCCCGATCCCGGACCGCGAACTTCGATTGCAACTTGCTTCATGCCGTTGTCAATCGCGGTTCGACATGCACGATCCGATGCGACCTGAGCGGCGAACGGGGTGCCCTTTCGGCTGCCCTTAAAGTTCACCGAACCCGCGCTTGCTGCGCTGATGGCGTTACCCGCCGGGTCGGTCACGGTGATGATCGTGTTGTTAAACGACGCATGGATGTGAACGACTCCAATCGGAACGTTCTTCTTTTCCTTCTGCTTGCCCTTGCTAACTGCCTTACGTGCCATGAGTTCTTTCTTGTTGGGCGCACGTGGCGCCCGGTCAAATCCTTACTTCTTAGCCTTCTTCTTGCCGGCAACCGTCTTCGGCTTACCTTTGCGCGTTCGGGCATTGCTTCGAGTTCGCTGACCGCGGGTAGGAAGACCACGTCGGTGTCGAAGACCACGATAGCAACCGATTTCCATCAGGCGGCGGATGTTCGAGTTAACCTCTCGTCGCAGGTCACCCTCCACCTGATAGTCTCGATCGATCACTTCGCGAAGGCGCTGGATCTCGTTTTCATCGAGTTCCTTAACGCGCTTGCGAGGGTCCACGTCGGCCTTAGCCAAGACGTCCAAGACATTGTGCTTACCGATCCCAAACAGAACCGGGAGAGCGTATTGAATCGCTTTCTCTCTTGGGAGGTCGATACCTGCGATACGTGCCATAAGTTTCGTTTAACCTTTCGTGTTGCCTGTTGTCTGTCGGCCGGCGCCCTTAGCCCTGTCGTTGCTTGTGCTTCGGATTCACACAGATCACGCGAACAACGCCTGCTCGCTTAATGATCTTGCACTTGTCGCAAATCTTCTTCACACTTGCTCGAACTTTCATAAATCCTCCGCACACGCCTGAGCATGGGAACGGCACGACTGTTAGTCGCTGAACCCGATGGAATCGCGGCGGTGTCTCTTTCCAGACCAGTATCAAGCGGCCTGCAGACCCGTCGGCGACATTCCAAGAAACGTCAGGCGGACGCAATTTGGAAATATACCCGTGAAAAAATCCTTTTCGCAACGACCGGCGCATCTTATCGCCGGCGAGATTCGTCTTTCCTGTTTCCGGACGGAATCTAGACGATAAAGTCTGACCCCTGTCGCCAACCTGGGCTCGAATCTCTGGATGCCCAATTTGAACCGCCGACGCCTATGCGGGAGTGGTAGAAGGAGGGGCGTCGGCAAAAAATTTTCGAGACGTGTTCTTCTTGAACCGGCCTCGACCGAAGCAAAGACTCGTAAAGCCTCAGGTTCGGTGTCGATAGGTGATGCGACCCATGGTGAGGTCGTACGGACTCAGTTCCACCGAAACACGATCGCCCGGGAGAATTCGAATGTAGTGCATTCGCATTTTTCCGCTCACGTGCGCCAAAACTTCCAGATCGCCTTCGTCCAACTTCACTTTGAATCGTGCGTTGGGAAGGTTTTCGATCACGGTTCCGTCGAGCTGGATGCCCTGCTCGCGGGTATCCGTTTCTTTAACAATGTGCTTAAAGGGACCTCGTCTTCTACCCATCTATGCCTCTATTGTACCGGCAAATAGGTTGCTATGAACCTAGTGAAACGAGGGAGCGTTCGACCGGGAGAAACCCGGTCGTTTTCTGGCAGCGCCAAACGGTCTTTGAATTACTGCTGGGCTTGCTCGGCGAAAGCGACGTTGATCGCCTCCAGGTTCTTGACGACGATTGAGTGAATGACCTTCTTCACAAGCGCTCCAAGAGTCGGAACGTTGTATTCGTAGTCCACCTTTTGGTCGAAACGCGTGCCGCCATTCTCTTCTTTGAACGACCAAGAGCCTTCCAGGCGATCGTAGTCGCCTTTCAACTGCTTAAAGGTGGATCGCATCTCGCCATCGAACCAAACCGTTTCTTGGCGCCAACGAACCTTCAGCATGAACTGCGGGACGATGCCAACCCAGTCCTCCACAATGCGATCGCCTTCTTCTTCCACGACCGTGATGCTTTGAACCTCCTTCATATATTTGGGATAGGAGGCACTGTCCTTTGCGATTGCATAGACTTTTTCGATCGGTGCATTAATCCAAGTGGTTGTTTCGACGACAGGCATATGGTTTCGTCCACACTATTGAGCCGACCGAGCAAATCGTCCTCCGGCGGGTGGTCCTTTCAGGATTTCCACGCCAGAAGGTCGTAGATCGTTCGCTCAACGCGATTCCGGTTATGTTACCGGGCAGAGCGAAAGGGTCAATCCCACGCAACGGGAGATCTCGGGAAGCGACACACCGGATTTATCGGAGACCTGGGCACACTGGAATGGGGAACTTGACAACGAAACTTGCCGATTCGCCGACAATCGTCGTAGAACAACCAGAGGAGCTTTCGAAAAAGCGATTTGACGTTTCGGAAGAAAACCGCGTGCCAACTGGACGAGTCGTATCCATTGAGAAAGCTGAACCGGGCAAGCGCGAGGAACTCACGAGTGTTACCACGCACGTTGTTGCCAGAATCGAATCGTCCTCTTCCGCGCCCGTTGTTGCCGCACCAGCCGTTATGCAAGCTCTGATCCTGCAAGAACCGGGTTGCCTGGAACTCAAAACGGTCCCGACACCCACCCCCGGTCCCGGCGAACTTCTCATCAAGGTAGAGGCCGCCACAACCTGCGGCACCGATCTCAAGGCTTATCGTCGAGGCCACCCACAAATTCCGATGCCCGGCGTGTTTGGGCACGAGTATTCCGGCACGGTGGTTGCGGCGGGTGAAGGCGCGAATTTTGAAGTGGGCACACCCATCATGGGCGTCCACTCGGCCCCGTGCCAACAGTGCCGATGGTGCAAGAAAGGACAAGAAAACCTTTGTGAGTCCATCATGTCCACCAAGGTTCTTGGCAGCTTTGCCGAGTATCTGCTCATTCCGGCACGCATCGCCAAGTTGAATGTTTTTGAGAAGCCCGCTTCGCTCTCGTTCGAGAAGGCGTCTCTGCTTGAACCCTATGCTTGCGTCGCCCAAGCAATCCGAGAGCTCAACCGTGTTGTCGGCGAAGATGGCGCTCTCAGCCCGGAGCTGAACATTCTGGTCATCGGTCCTGGCGCCATTGGGCTTCTTTTTGTGGCCGCCCTAAAGCAGTCTGGGGTTCAAAACGTCACACTGGCAGGTCGGAACGATTCCCGGCTTAGCATCGGAGCAGCCTTTGGCGCGGCGATTCGGAAAGTCGATGATCTCGCCGACGTTAAGGGATCGTTCGATGTTGTAATCGAGTGTACGGGTCAGGTGGAAGTTTGGGAGAAGAGTGTCGATTACGCCGTACGCGGCGGCACCGTGGTTCTCTTCGGCGGCTGCCCAGGCGGCACTCGCGCGGCGTTTGACACCCATCGGCTTCACTACGATCAAATCACACTTCTTAGCCCCTTCCACTTCGGAACTCAAGCGGTGAAACAGGCCCGAGAGTGGCTGGTCAATCCCCAGGTCGATTACAGCCTGCTCCTTTCGGGGGAGAGATCGCTTTCGGAAGCGGTCGAAACATTTGACGACTTGTCTGCAGGTCGGGGTCTCAAGTACATCTTCCGACCATGATTCCAGACACCATTCGACTCGCCCGCTACGTCGGGAATGGTCGGGTTGAGATCGTGGAAGAGCCGACTCCGGTGTTACCCGAGGGCGGCCTGCTGGTCCGGACCGATGCGTGCGGTCTCTGCTCCGGAGAACTCATGGCTTGGTACATGGACCGCAAGCTTCCTCACGTTTTGGGTCATGAGGTTAGCGGAACCGTGGTCGCGTCTCAAGACGTTCGCTTCCCTACCGGGTCGAAAGTGTTCGTGCATCACCACGCTCCGTGCGGAACGTGCGAGATGTGCCGTCTTGGTCGACCCGTTCACTGTCCAGTCTGGAAGCGAACCAAGTTGAAACCCGGCGGAATGGCGAACTTGTTCGCTGTCGATCCTGAGAATCTCGCTGACACGTTGCGAACGGACGATCTGCGGCCGATCGATGCAGCGTTGATCGAGCCCGTCGCCTGTGTGGAAAAGGCTCTTCGCATTTCGGGCACCAACCTAGCGGAGCCCAATGCGGTGATCGGTCTCGGATTCATGGGCCTCGTCCACAGCCTCCTTCTTCCCAATGCGGTCGGTTTTGAGGTGAACGAGGCTCGGATCGCCCACGCGCAATCCTTAGGAATCAACGCGAAGTCGGCACTGGGCGAGCTAGAGACGTCACGAGACTCGTTTGAGTCGATTTTCGTTTGTCCCGGTTCGCAGAAAGCGTTCGACCTCGCCCTTTCCCTCGTTCGACCCGGTGGCACCATCGTGATGTTTGCTCCGCTGGCGCCCAATGAAGACCTTCGCGTTCCTCAGGCGGCCTATTTCAAGGACGTCCGATTGTTGCAGTCTTACTCGTGTGGACCGGAAGACACACAACGCGCTTTGGCAAGATTCCAGTCCGGCCAACTCCGTGCCGAACAACTAGTCGACCGATTTGCTTCCTTGGACGAACTGCCCGAGCTGTACGTAAAAATGAGGGACGGGGAGATTCTCAAGCCGATGGTGGTGTTTTCGTGATTCAGCGATTTCAAGAGCAAAAGCAAGCCGGATTCCCGAACGTCGAGTTCACGTCTTACAAGGATGAACCGGGGACTTGGGTTGCGGTTACTCGCCGAGTGCTCGCCGAGCCCGGTCAAACGAAGTTTGAGACCCGCTACTTTGAGGTGGCGCCCGGCGGATATACGTCTTATGAAAAGCACGGACACGAGCACGTCGTCGTGGTGCTTCAAGGGTCGGGCCGCGTGAAACTAGGCACGGAGGTTCATGAAATTGGACAGGGAGACTGCATTCACGTGCCTTCCTGGACGCCTCATCAGTTCGAAAACTCTGGCGACTCGCCGTTCGGAATCCTTTGCGTTGTCGATCGCGAACGAGATCGTCCCGTGCTGCTTCATCCCGACGGCACGCCGAAAGTCTCAGAGGAAGAGGCCTAGAATCGCAGGTTTCCCTCAACAGCGGGACTTGAGGGCGGATTGAGGACACTTTAGGCGACGCCAAACGTTAAACGGGTAAGAACATCAAATTCGAGTTTCTACCGAATCGAGACGCGTTGAACGCCCGTTCCCTCATGACCAACTTTCTTAAGATCGCCCCGACCCACCTAGGAATCGCCCGTTCGTTGGCGCTTGCTCTGGTGTTTGGGGTCGCAGCCTCGAGCGGAGCGAGAGCAAGCGGCTATTGCCGTCACGATGGGCATGACCACTCGACCAACGCCCAAACCAAACCGGGCACGACGCTACGAGTGATCGATGAGGAATTGATGCACTACCCCGAAGTGCAACCGTTCGATCGGTACGCGTTGGCCTTTCTTCGGGCGAAAGTTGAGCGCGATTTTGCCCGCGCATCCTTTGCGCAAACCGCCCAGGGAACCGGTCAAGCGGCGGGCCAGGACGGAAAAGAACAGACCATCCAAGAACCCGAGAAAAAGCGAAAGCTCACTCCGGAAGAGCAACTTGCCGCCGACATCGCCAAAGATAAAGCGGCCGGCAAAGAGTATTCGGACTACTACGACAAGAAGTATCCGGCGAGCCGAAACACTGCCGCCTACGACAAGATCCGTCAAATAGGCGAAGAACTCGCGCTGATCGCGAACTCAAACCCCACTCAAACCACTTGGGGCGATCGGCGTCACGCCCAGTTTGAATACAAGTTCAAGCTGGTGCAAGACAAGGATATCAACGCGTTCTCCCTTCCGGGCGGATACATCTATGTCTTTGAAGGGCTTGTGGACTTTGCCCAAAGCGACGACGAGATTGCAGCTGTACTAGCCCACGAAATTTGCCACGCCTCTCAAAGGCACCTTGCCACCCTTCAAGCCGAGTCGAACAAGGCATCCAATCTCACGATCCCGTTTGTACTGGCAGCGGTGCTCACGGGTGGAACCGCAGGTCTTGCCGCCGGCGCCATCACGGGTGCCATGGCCACTCAAGGAATGATGAGCGGCTGGAGCCAACGTGCAGAGGAATCGGCCGACTTCGGCGGATTCCAACTCATCGAGATGAGTCGCTTCAACCCCACGGGCATGCTGACGTTTATGGAGCGCCTGCGGATGAAAGAGACGATCAACTTCGATCCCGGCATCTATCGAACTCACCCGCCCAGCAAGTTCCGAGCGGAGAAAATCGACGGGTTCATGCGCAAGTCCGGCATCCCCATTCGCCGGAGCCTGGTCACCACGCAGTTCCGAGCGTCTTGGCGCGAACTGGAAGATGGCGCAGTTGCAGTGTTCTTCGGGCCTCGCAAACTGTTTACGTTTGCTCCCGGACCTGATGCCGTTGGTCGAGGAAACGATACAGTGAAGGGCCTCAACGAGTTTTATGACTCCGTGCCGGAAATGTTTGAAATCACCACCGGTTCAGGCGGAGTGATCTATGGACGTAGCCGAGTGGTGGTGCAACTGTCCGAAGCGGATGCTGCATACGCCAAAGTTCCGATTGACCGATTGCAGACGCTGGTCTCAAACAACATGCGAAGATCGGCGGAATCGCTCGGTTACCACGTGTGGGAACGCAATTCCTTCGGCCAATAGTCGTTAGGTATAATCTTTTCTCGCGTACGGCGGATGTAGCTCAGTGGTTAGAGCGCCTGACTGTGGCTCAGGAGGTCGCGGGTTCAATTCTCGTCTTCCGCCCCATTTCTCTCACGCGACTCCTCACACTCTGGCTTAGGCGAAATACCCTTTCAGCTTGGCCAAATCCTTGGCGTGACCATCGTCTTCCATCGGGGTTTCAAGAACCATCGGCACATTCTCGAACCGCGGGTCATTCATGAGGCGTCGGAATGCGGCTTCGCCAATCTCGCCTTCTCCGATCGGCGCATGCCGATCCTTGCGAGACCCAAAGGCTCCGATGGAATCGTTCAAGTGCATGGCCTTGAGTAAGCCTAGACCCAGCGCAGATTCGAATTTCGCCCACATCTCCTCGTAGCCCTCTTCAGTCGAAAGGTCGTAACCCGCAGCGAACACATGGCAGGTGTCTAGGCACACCCCAACTCGATCCTTTTGTTCGATGCCTTCATAAACCCGCGCGAGTTGCTCGAAGTTCGCTCCAAGAGAAGAACCCTGACCCGCGGTGGTTTCCATGAGGATTCCGATCTCTGCCGGGGTTTCGGCGAGAACTTGATTGGTTGCCTCGATGATCTTGGCAATACCCACGTCTTCTCCTTGGCCTACATGGGCTCCCATGTGGGAGTTCACCCACCGAATCCCATACTGCGCGCATCGTTGGCATTCTTCGATGAGCCCGTTGATGCTCTTCTCACGGAGTTCGTCGGTAGCGGCGCACAGGTTGATCAGATAGCTGTCGTGGCAGATGATTTCGTTCAGCCCGGTCTTGGCGACGGCCTCTTTGAACGCAACCGCCGCCCCCGGATCGACGGGCTTGGACTTCCAAAGTTGCGGACTCTTGGTAAACACCTGAATGGCGGTGCAACCCATCTCGTGTCCGGCGATCACCGCTTGTGCCAGCCCTTTCCCCGTGGGCATGTGCGCTCCCAAAAACTTTGCAGCCATCGCCGGTAATCGTACCGTTAAGCCCAAGATTTGAACCGAGAGGAACCTAGCAAAGATAACAGGGTTCGCCCGCTAAGAATCCCGGCAAGGGAGCGTGCTGTAGATTCAAAAAAGCCGTAGTAAAATAGCCGCGATGGGCAAGTTCTTCCCCGCGTTTAAGGCATACGATGTACGCGGCATCGTGCCAACCGAGTTGAATCCTGACGTGGCTTACGCGGTGGGACGAGCTTATGCCGATGAACTCAATCCTAAGACGGTTTGCATTGGCTACGATATCCGTCTGAGCGGACCGGAGCTTTACGACGCGTTCGCGAAGGGACTCAACGATGCGGGTGTGGACGTGATCCACCTTGGACTGGTCGGCACCGAAATGGTGTACTTCGCCACGGCCTACTACGGCTACGACGGCGGATGCATGATCACCGCCAGCCACAACCCTCCCGAATACAACGGCTTGAAGATGGTGCGTTCAGAGAGCCGACCCGTCTCCAGCGATACCGGCCTGCTCGCCATCGAAGAGCGCGCCTATCATCAAAAGTTCGAGCGAACCGGCGCAGGCAAGCGCGAAGATAAGGACGTCTACGACGACTTCATCGAGCACCTTTGCCGAATCGTCGAGCCCTCCAGCCTGAAACCTCTCAACGTCCTTGCCGACGCCGGAAACGGCGCCGCGGGCGTAGCACTTGAGAAGCTCATCCCGAAGCTCCCACTCAATGTTGAAAAGCGGTTGTTTGAACCGGACGGCAACTTCCCGAACGGCGTTCCGAACCCCATTCTCGAAGAGAGTCGAGCAGGAACGGTCGCTGCCCTCAAAGCTGGGAACTACGATTTCGGCGTGGCATGGGATGGCGACTACGATCGCTGCTTCTTCTTTGACGAGCACGGCAACTTCATCGAGGGCTACTACATCGTGGGTCTGCTCGCTCAGTCCCTGCTGATGCAAGATCCCAAGCAATCCGTGGTTTACGATCCTCGGCTTACTTGGAACACCATCGACATCGTGGACAAGCTCGGCGGCAACGCTGTCCTTTGCAAGAGCGGTCACGCATTCATCAAAGAGAAAATGCGCGCCGTTGATGCCAGCTATGGCGGCGAAATGTCGGCCCACCACTACTTCAAGGATCACTGGTATTGCGATAGCGGCATGATCCCGTTCCTGTTGGTCGCCAAGCTGGTCAGCGATTCCGGTCGATCGCTCGGCGATCTCGTGGGCGAGATGATCGCCAACTACCCGTGTTCGGGCGAGGTCAACAGCCACGTTTCCGACGTGAAGACCATCTTGGCCAAGGTTGAAGAGACTTATGCCGCAGGTGGCACGATCGATCGAACCGACGGCCTGAGCATCGAGTACCCGAACTGGCGATTCAACCTGCGAGGCAGCAACACCGAACCTGTGATTCGGTTGAACGTGGAAACGCGTGGCGACGCGAATCTGATGAAGGAGAAGACCGAAGAGCTTCTCAAAATCATTCGCGGATAACCCTGCACGGGGTCTCTAGGGCTCAGAAGCAGGCACCGTTAAGGTGGAAATAGAGGGGGTCGGCAAGCCACAATAAGGGTTCGCCGACCCCCTATCTTTTGAAAACCGTCTCCTCGTTTTACGATATTTTGGGTGTTGGGCCGAGCGCCGACCCGACCACAATCCGCAAGGCCTACCGCCGCTTAGCCCAAAAGCACCACCCTGACGTGAGTCCCGCTCCGGACGCTCACGAGCAGATGGCGCGTATCAACGAGGCCTTTGAGACGCTGATCGATACCGCTCGTCGAGAAGAGTACGACGCTTATCTGAGCGGCGCCGATACGGGTACGCAGTCGACGGACCGGACACCGAACGCTCCTATCAAGGTGAAGTTGCTCAAGCGACTTCAAGGCCACCTCACCCCGGTTTACTCCGTTTCCTTTGTGCCGGATCGCGACGAGCTGGTCAGCAGTTCGTTCGACAACGAACTCATCTGGTGGAACGAAGAAGGCAAGGTTCTTCGAAAGATCAAAGTGGAGAACGGCGCCGTCTCCCACGTTCGCGCTTTCACCGACGATTTTCTGATTGCCGCAGGTTCCAGCGAGAACCAAGTCAACGTTTGGCGAGTGGATTCCGGAAAGCCCGCCAACTGGCGCGCCAACCAAGAAGAGTGGGTGAGCTGCCTTGCGATCTCTCCCGATGGTTCAAAGGTCGCGGGTGGATCCGTTCACAACAACATGTTCGTGCTGGATACCGCGACGGGCGAGCGGGTGGTGGACCTAGACGATCACAAGGATTCGGTGACGGCAGTGGCGTTCAGCGCGGATGGTCGCCTATTGGCAACAGGTTCGGCGGAAAGTTTGGTTTACGTTCGGTCCGCCCATACGGGTCAGGTTCTTCAAAAGATCACCCGCATTCGCAGCACGGTGACCGCACTCGCCTTCTCGTCGGACGGTCGGTATCTTTCCGTTGCCTCGGTTGATCTCAGCATCCGCGTTTTCAACATGGAAACGGGTCAGTTGGTGAAGATGCTGTACGGGCACACCCGGCCGATTGAATCACTCGCCTTCCACCCGAACGGCTGGCTTTTTGCTTCCGGTTCTCGCGATGGCACTGTTGGTCTTTGGAATGCGGCAAAGGGTATCGGCAACGCCCGTCTGGAGGTCTCTTCTCGCCCAATCGGCTCGGTGACGTTCAGCCCCGACGGTCGTCTTCTGGCGGCGGCGGGTCAGGACAAGCTGGTTCGACTTTGGGAAGTCACCGCCGTCGAACGCGCCCAGCGGTAACTTCCCTCCTCACTTTTCCCCCGTTCAGGGGTCTTACTGGATTAGGCCCAGCGCTGTTTTTGCACCCAAGCGTCGAGCGAATCGAACTCGATTCCAAGCGCCGATAGGTCCGAGCTTCGGTGGTAGCTTTCACCCTTTTCGGCCACATAGCGGTACAGCTTGGCGATCTCGCTTGCCACTTCCGGACTGCCAAAGGCCTCTGCCAATCCCTGAGCAAAAGCTTCGATGGGGAGTGCTTGGTAGGTTACGGGTCGGCCCGTCGCACGGGTGAGAGCCGCAGCAATCTCTTCTCCGTTGGGATTGTCTTTCGAAACAACATCGAAGACCTGTCCCGGTGTGTTCGCCTGTTGAAGGAGCTTGACGATCACCTTCGCCGTGTCGTCTGCGGTAACCCAGCCCGGTCGGAAATCTGCCTGAACGGGGTAGCCGACCACGCCAGACTGGATCATCGGCAACGACCAGTCGCCCAGAAGGTTGTCGAGATAAACGGTCGACCGCACCACCGAGGCGTCCACCGGGCCCTTTAAAAATAGGTCTGTCATCGCACGAATCGCCTCAAACATCATCACGTCGGTCGATGCGTCGGGATAGGATCCACGGGGCTCGAAAACGATGAACTTCGCACCCGCACTATTCGCCGCGTCCAAGAAGTTGCTGACGTACCGCCCAGACGCCGCCCCTGCAGACACAGGAAGCACAAGGTAGGCGCGCTCAACACCCTCGAAAGCTTGCTGCACGGCCGCAAGATTGTCTAAGGGAGCAATGACGGCCGGGATTCCCTGCGACTCCAGACGCTCTTTGCTCGCCGAACTGGAGACGGCCGCTCGAACAGGCTCCCCAGCTTCGATCAACCGCCTTAAGACCGCTCCCCCTTGGGTTCCGGTCGCACCAAACACTAGAAATGGACTCTTTTCACTCATGAACTTGCCTTGGAACGCCTTCCAAGAGAGAGTCTGACTTTCGCTCTAATTAGATGCAATACCAATAAATTTCATTTATGGTATGATTTTTCATAGTAAGAGACGATGCCTCATCCTAAGCCGCGAGTCGATTCGGAATGCCCTGTCGAGCATGTGCTCGCGCTCATTGGGGGCAAGTGGAAGCCGATGATCATCTATCACCTGCTCGGTGGGACGCATCGGTTTAGCGAGATTCGCCGCAAGATCCCCCAAGCCACGCAGCAGATGCTCACCTTGCACCTGCGACAGTTGGAAGAGGACGGGCTGGTGGTGAGAACGATTTATCCCGAGGTGCCGCCTCGGGTGGAATACAGCCTTTCTCCGGTCGGACGTTCGCTAGTGCCTGTGTTTGACAAGATGCTCGAATGGGGTCAGGAGCACCAACGGAGCGTCGCGGGCGCTCAACGCGACTAGCCGCTCATTCGGTTGTGGTGAGCCGCTCAAGGCCAACCAGCGTGATCCCAGCGATGCAACCCTTCGGCGAGTTCTCGATCTGTATTCGAACTTCTTCGCCTTCCATCAGACCACGCACGATCTCACGGTCCGGCTCATTGCGCACGAACACCGCAATCTGATGTTTTTTCTTGAACGCGTTGGAGGGAGAGGTCTGCAGGAAGTGCGCGACGGCAATCTCGGGTTCGTACAAGAGAAACTGAGTCACCTCGGAAGCCTTATCCTCGCATGGCGGCAGGCGGACCCGCTAGGTCCATGCCGTACTTATCGTGCAGCGCGGCGATGAGATCCATGGGAGGCGCGCCGGGGGTCTTGAGCAGTTCGGCGAGCTCGATGAAGAACTCATCGAGCCCGGCAGGCTCGACGATCAGCACCGATCGACCGACCGTTTCTCCAATGTTCTGATAAAGGTGCTGCACTCCGGGAGGAATGTGGACGGTGGCTCCGGTCTCGGCGATGTGCGCCACGCCATCGAGTTCGAACATGAACTTCCCTTCCAAGATGTAGAAGGTCTCGTTGACATCTCGGTGGACGTGCAAAGGAGGTCCGCCCAGCGGAGGCGTTTGGCCCGTCATCACCGAATACTTGCCTCCGGTGTCTTTACCCGCGACTTTGATGGTGACGATATCGCCAAAGATGTTAAGCGGCTCGGCAACTCGCGATTCAGACGCGGCGAGCAAAAACGGCAGATTCACTGCGCCAGAGTAACAGGAAACCGCTTCCCTAGCTAGTGAAAGAACCAAGCCTAGTTAGGATAAACCCAGGTGCGGAAGTCTTCCGATTTCAGCGGGGCTCCCGGTTCGGGCCGAACCAAGGATTCGGCGTGGACCACATGGTGTTTCAAGATCGGCAAGATCATCTCAAAACGATCCATCGTGTCTGTGGTCTCCAGCATCTGCTGGCGCTGCAGATTGGTGAGCTGAAGCAAGTTGGCGATTTGGAACGAAAGCGCGGCGGCATCTACGGGAAAAACCACGTGAACGGTGGAGGTTTTCACCGCAAAGAGCTGCGAAACCAATCGTTCAAACAGCCCACGAGAGATATCCATCATCCCCTCTAGGTTCTCCAAATCTTCCGGAACCTCTTCGGTGACGGGTTCAATCTGGCCGACCAGATAGTTGTGCGACTGGTTGAATCCGCGAATACGGAATCGCCCTTCGCCCACCACGGTGATATCGAAGCGACCGTCCTCGTACCGGTGCACGTCTCGAATGCGCGCGAACGTTCCAATGAGATACGGCTCAGCGAATCGCTTGGGGTCGGGAGCAATCGAACCTATTTCGGGTTCCAGCAAGAAATGCTCGTCGATCTCTTCCGAATCCAGGTCCGTTGCGACCTCGGCTCCTTGCCGAATGAGGACAATGCCGAAAGGGGCGTCGTTCTCAAGGCAGTGGGCGATCATTTCCCGATACCGCGGCTCAAAAATGTGGAGAGGAAGCTGACCGTAGGGAAACAGCACGGTGTTGAGAGGGAACAAGGGGAGTTCCTCATACCGCGGGGCTTCCATGCCTTAATCTTACGACTCCGGTTGAGAGATGTTCAGGGGGTTTGGCACGCCAACCCGCTTGTTGCATAGAAACTTAATTTGAGATCTGATAGAAGCCAGGTTTTGTTAAATCTGCCTATCGGTTCGGCGACCAGATGAACCTTTCGCATTAAATTTCGGTCGGAATATGGGATAAGTAGCGTGGAAGTGCGAGCCGCGCCGGACGGATCGCCAAACCAAGCGGTCATACTAGGGTGTTGGGACTACGAGGGTCTTTCTGCCACGCCAAGGCGGGGGAGGGTTCGTTCGTAGAACCGACACGCATTTATTTGCACTTCTACGAACGAGGTATTTCTTCAAAGTGACGACAACTGCGAACGACGCGCCAGAGCCGAACGATTCGAACAAACAAGCACAGCTGCAGCAAATCGAGTTTTTGCGAGCTGAGGTCGAGCGACTCCAAAATCGAGTTCGTGAGCTCGAAACCGATAAGAACGTGCCTGCGGCAAGCGCCCCGCGCGAGAGCTCGGTGGATGTCACGCCGATCAATGAGGCCGATGTCACCCTGCGCCGATTGGTTCAGCGCATTGCGATGATTCTTCAGGCAGAAAAGATCGTGATCATGTTCCATGATCGCGAACTGGGCGAGCTGAAGGGCATTCCGCCCGCTTACGGTCTGGATGACACGCACCTGGAGCACTTCCGCATCCGAGCCACGCAAGGCATTTCTGGTCGAGTCTTCCGCGACATGACCCCGGCGATCTTTGACGACATTGAAGGAAACGAAGAAGCAAAGGAAGATCCGTTCGGACTTCTGCATGTTTCCAACGGCGTCACGGTTCCGCTGGTCATTGAAAAGCGAGACGAAGAGAACCGAGTGATCGAGCGAAACACTATCGGTGTTCTTCACGCGTTCAACAAGCGACACGGCGAAGATTTCAACGAAGAAGACGTTCGACTGTTGGAGCGAATGGCGAAGAACGTCGGCTCCATCATCGCCAACCTTCAGCTCTACCGAGAAGTGGTCGAAGAGAAGGAAGAACTGGCGCAAACGTTCGAATCTCTTTCGGCAATGGCAGGCCTTATCCTGGTTAGCCCGGATATGCGCATCAGCCAGATCAACGCCACCGCGAAGCACATTTTCGAGGCTCCGCAGGACGCCGTCGGCAAGAGCGCCGAAGACATCATCAAGGATGCAGGCATCGTGGAGATGCTCCGCAAGGCGAACGCAAACGAGGATCCAGGCAAGGCCGAAATCCACGTTACCGTCGGCGGTCACGAGCGCATTTACGAATCCCAAGCCACCTCGGTCCAAGGACCGGAAGGCAAGCACATGGGCGTGGTTGCGATCTTGATCGACGTCACCGAAGTTCGAAACATCGACCGCATGAAGTCGAGCTTCGTTGCGATGGCTTCGCACGAGCTTCGAACGCCCCTCACGGCGATCAAGGGCTTCTCCAGCACCCTGCTGGAAGGCGTCGACGATCAACTTTACGGACCAGACGACCAGAAGGAATTCTTGGGCATCGTCGTTAGCGAATGCGACCGACTGCGACGCCTGATCGACGACCTTCTTAACACCAGCCGAATCGAAGCGGGTGAATCGCTCAAGCCGAACTACGGCACGATCGACATCACAGAGCTGATCGAGAAGGTGGCAAAGGTCCAGCAGCAAGCAACCACGAAGCACACCGTCAAGGTGGCTATCGAGAATCCGCTTCCGAAGCTGATCGTGGGCGACCAAGACAAGATGGATCAGATTCTCACGAACCTGATGAACAACGCCATCAAGTACTCGCCGAACGGTGGTGACGTGGTCATCCACGCCAAGAACGAGGGCGACACCCTGCTGATCGGCGTGCGAGACCAAGGTCTGGGTATTCCGAAGGATCACCTCACCAAGGTCTTCGAGAAGTTCCACCGGGTCAACAACGAGGACAACCGAAAGATCTACGGTACGGGCCTGGGTCTCTTCTTGGTCAAGCACCTTGTGGAGCGAGTCCACATGGGCAAGATCTGGGCAGAATCCGAGGTCGGTGTCGGGTCGGACTTCATGTTCCGCATCCCGTCCAATATCGACATCGAAGAAGCCAAGAAGATGAACGACTAAGGTCGACGCTCTTCTTGAAGCCCCTCGTTCCTAGAACGGGGGGCTTTTTCTTTTGCCGACACCTGCTGTTCCTCTCTTTTGCCAATCTGGCATCCGCCTTCAAAAACCTGCCGGGATAGACTAAGTCACCTTGAAGCGATCCACCACTTCGGTCATTGTCATCGTCCTCATTCTCGTGCTCACGCTCGGGTGGGGATTCTCGCTCTTGAACTCGGTGGTGGGTGCTTACCAAAAGACCTCTCGAGAGGCTTCTAACTTTGCCACGCCGATCGTATCCAAGGGGATTGCGAGTTGGAAGCCAGAGGATTTGCCCTTGGCGTCAGACGCCGTCTTACCGCAAAAGGATTGGCAGGCTTTGCTGAACTACTATCGCACCAACCTTGGACCGGGAACGAAGCTCGAGAGACTTCGGAGCACCGGAGTCGATATCGTCCCGGGGAAGGAGGGTGTCCCGAATTCGGAAGAGGTGCGAGTCGCCCTTCTAGGACAGGCAACGTTTGGCAAAGAAGTCTTGGACGTAACCTGCCTTGTTCGGCGCAAGGGACAGAAGTGGGACATCCTAGCGGTGGACATCGGCGATCAGGCGTACCAGATGAAGGTTCGCCGCGAGGTGGGCATCAAGCCGCCGGAAAAGACCGAACCCACTTCACAAAGTTCTCCACAATCGTAAAGCCTTCTTCGGTCATCACCGATTCTGGGTGGAACTGCACGCCTTCGATGGGCAATGATTCGTGCCGCAATCCCATGATCTCGTGGTCGTCCGTGGAGGTTGCGGTCACAAAAAATCCTTTAGGAACGGTTTGCGGATCCACCACAAGCGAGTGATAGCGGATCGCCGAAAAAGGGCTCGGCATGTTTGCGAAAAGCCCCTTCCCATCGTGCTCGACCGGCGAGGCTTTGCCGTGCATGATGCGTTCGGCCTGCCGAACCACTCCACCCGCCACCTGGCCGATGGCTTGGTGACCTAAGCACACGCCAAAGATCGGGACTCTGAATCCATCTTCTTGATTGAGCGCCGCTTCCAAAACGTCTAAGCACACGCCGGATTCCTTTGGAGTGCAGGGGCCGGGCGAAAGCATGATCCCGTCCGGCCGCATTTCTTTAATCGCTTCCGTTGTGACTTGGTCGTTGCGCAACACGGTGATGTTCGCCCCACACCGTCCAAGATATTGGACAAGGTTGTAGGTAAACGAATCGTAGTTGTCGATCACCAAGATAGAGGGCGAATCGCCCGCCCCTTCAAACGAAGTCACGGTGCCATTTTAGCCGTTCCGGCGAGCGGATTTAGCCGGTATGCGAGTCCCTTCGCCGCTGCTCCCAAGCTGGAACCGCTCCT
The DNA here is from genome assembly GCA_964471545.1 of uncultured Fimbriimonas sp. GTDB lineage: Bacteria > Armatimonadota > Fimbriimonadia > Fimbriimonadales > Fimbriimonadaceae > Fimbriimonas. The sequence continues at coordinate 52,468 of CAYYJX010000009.1, forward strand.
TTTTGGGAACCGTAGCCAAAGGTGATCCGCTTCGGCTGATCCCTCAGGGCCTCTCGCGCATAGCGCCGACACTTATCGGCGACGGCGAGAACGTTTGCCGAGGCGGTCCAGAAATGCTTCTTCTGAGCCTCGTGTCCCAAATGATGCGCCTTGAACCCCTCGTCCATGAAGTGCGTCGAGAGGGCCTTCATCTGGCGCTCTAAGCGCAACAGCCTTCGCACCTTGGTCAGGCCTCCCTCTGGGCCGGTCCACGTGTCTTCCACCTTCTGCTGAAGTTTCTGCAATGTAAGCAAACAACACCTCCTGCGTTTGCGGGTCAGGGGAACCGATCCCGGTTCCAGCTTCCGATGCGCCTACGAGGTTAGCTGCCGGGCTAGGACCGAAAGTATCCTTCGCGAAGATCGCGATACGCCCCGTTTGTGGGTCCCCCGTTCCGAGCGCCGCTCGGATTCGGCTGTATGAGCATTGACGCTCTTGGCCCAAGGAACGTTTCCCATTTTTGCCCCAGACGCATGGGTTTTGCGATTCAGCGAAACAGACGCAAATCGGTAGCGATTTTCACCCTCATGGTTGTTTGATTTGAGTTCACCAAGGGAGAGGGCCCAAACGTGGAGCCGCTTTGAACTGCCATACTTGAAAAGAACCTTTATCAAGGGATCGTGAAACTATGGGATTCAAAGTAGCAATCGTCGGTGGTGGTGGTCGCGTCGGTTCGGACGCGGCGTACGCGCTCCAATTGGGCGGCGTTGTCAGTGAAATCGCCTTGGTCGACGCCAATCCGGACATGGCTGCGGGTGAGGCTCTTGACCTTCGTCACGGCTCTTCGCTCACCGCGAACATCAAGTTCACCTCCAGCAACGAATACGGCATCGTGAACGGATCGGATTGTGTGGTGATCACCGCCGGTCTTCGACGCAAGCCGGACGAGACCCGACTGGATCTCATCAACCGAAACGTTGGCCTGTTCAAGGGCATTCTGGAATCCGTGAAGGGATGCACCCTCAACCCGGGCGCAACCATCGTGGTGGTTTCCAACCCGGTGGACATTCTTACTCACCTGGCTGCCAAGAGCGGCATTCTTCCAGAGTCCCAAGTTCTGGGTCTCGGAACGGTTTTGGACACGGCTCGATTCCGATCCCTTCTTGCCGATGCCCTCAATCTTCCGGCTCCCGACGTGAAGGCTCTGGTTCTTGGCGAGCACGGTGACACCATGGTGCCGATCCTCAGCTCTGCAACCGTCGCAGGTATTCCGCTCACCAGCTACCCGGGCGTCGACGAGGCAAAGGTCAAGGACGTATTCGAGTTCACTCGAAAGTCCGGCGCCGAAGTCATCCGCCTCAAGGGTGGTGCAGGTCGAGCCGTCGGCGTCTCCATCAAGGAAGTCGTTGAAGCGATCGCCCTGGATAAGCACCAAGTGCTGCCCGTTTCCGCCGTTCAATCTGGCAAGCTCGGCATTTCGGATATCTCGCTCTCGCTCCCGACTCGAGTGGGTCGACACGGTGTGGTTGAGATTATCGAACCGCAAGTCACCGCCGAAGAGAAGGACCTGCTTCACAAGTCCGCCGCTTCGCTTAAGGAAATCTACGCTCAGATTTCCTAAGGGAAAAACCCGGGACGCCCGCGATTCTTCTTCGCGGGCGTCTTTTTTTGTCTGCAATGAAACGACTGTACCGACCGGTCGGTATACTTTCGATGTGGAAGTAAGGGACCGCATTTTAGATACGGCCATGATGATGGTTGTGCAAGAGGGCATCGGCGGATTGACGATCGACCGTGTCGCCGCGGAAGCGGGCATGAGCAAGGGCGGAGTCTTCTACCACTTCAAGAACAAAGAGGCGCTGGTCACCGCCATGGCGCAGAAGATCATTGCCGAGTTTGAGGAAGAGTGCGAGAGCCGCATGGCGGCAGGCGCAACAATGATCGAGGCCACCATCGAAGGTGCCTTTTCTCAAGATTTGAGGCAGAAGAATCGGATTGCCGCGCTCATCACCTGTTGCACCAGCGAACCCAACTTTGGGCAACGATTCCGAGCGAAATACACCGAGTGGGTTCAGGACCTTGCCGTTAAGGGCGGAGTCGATGCCGGGACGGCGCGTGTCATTGCCACCTCCATCGACGGCTATTACATTACGGAGATGCTCGGCGTGAGCAGAATGACCACAGCCGAGATTCAAGAGTTAAAGTCGCGTCTGCTGGACCTGGCTCGCCCATCCGCAAAGATGGAGCTTGCCCAGCTCTTCCAGTACGCGCTTGCCAAGGAAGAGGTCGGTGGTTAGCGTCTCCGCGCTTGCCCTTGCCGCTTCCCTCCTTGTTCCCCAACAGCCAGAAGGTCTTCTCGTGATCTTAGGCGGTGGCCGAGAGTCGGAGACGGCAGCTAAGTTGATCGCCGAGCATTGTGGGGAGGGCAAGTTGGTCGTCCTCGCTCACTCCCGCGAGAACCCCGCGCAATCGGCGGCGGCGCTCGCCGAATTCTTCAAGAAGAGCGGAGCGAAAAACGTTGAGGCACCGACCTCCGAAAAGCCCGAAGAGATTCTTACTGCGCTCAAAGACGCGAAGGGAGTTTTCATGTCGGGGGGCGACCAGAACCGATTTATCGCCCGCTTCCCGGAATCGAGCAAAGTGCCCGAAGCGATACGAAGTGTCTTCCTCAAGGGCGGAGTGGTCTCCGGAACCAGCGCGGGAGCCTCTCTCATTGGTGAATGGATGCCTACAGGGAATGGCAACGAAACCGTCAAAGGGTTGGGCGTTCTGCCCGGAGCGATCCTTGACCAACACTTCTTCAAGCGCAATCGCCAAGATCGGTTGCGAGCCATGGTCGCCGAGCGTAAAGTAATCGGCCTGGGGATTGAAGAGCGAGCGTTCGTCACCGTTCGCAAAGGGCTTGTCACCGCTTTCGAGGGTCCAACCCTTTGGATCGACCCCAAAGCTCCGGACGAGAAACCTGTAGAAACCACGCTCCAAACGGGCGAGAGCGGACGGGTGTTTCCACGGGTTAAGAGCCTCTAATTCAGTAGAAGCTGTCCTTATATCGTTAGGTGGGCTGACAGGAGCCGCCATTCGGTGTAGCATCTACCGATGCTTCGTAACGTCGCGATCGGCATAGTTCTTTCTCTTCTGCTCGTTGGCTGCGGTTCCTCTGGTTCTGAGAACGCCAATCAAAGTGGAAACGCTTCCTCGTCGGGCAATCCGTCTGCGGGCGCAAAGAGACGAATCGCTTTTATTCCGAAGGGTTCCACCCACGAGTTTTGGAAAGCCATGCAGGCGGGTGCAGAAAAGGCAGCCGCAGAAAAGGGCGTTGAGCTCCTTTGGAAGGCTCCTCAGAAAGAGGACGATCGCGCCGACCAGGTTAAGGTGATCGAGAGCTTTACGAACGAGAAGGTCGATGCCATCGTCCTGGCTCCGCTTGACGAAAGCGCCCTGACCCGGCCCTCCAAGGATGCGATGGATGCAGGCATCCCGGTCGTGATCGTCGATAGCGGCATCAAGGGGCTCGAGCCGGTTTCGTACATCGCCACCGACAACTTCGCCGCCGGAAAAGTGTGTGCCGAGAATCTTGCCAAGGCTCTTGGCGGAAAGGGCAAGGTTTTGGTTCTGCGATACCAGGAGGGCTCTGCAAGCACGATGGCGCGGGAAGAGGGATTCATTGAGGAAGCAAAGAAGCTCGGTCTGGAAATCGTGAGTAGCGAGCAATACGGCGGAGCGACTCGTGAAAGCGCGCAATCGGCTTCTGAAAACCTGATCCAACGCTTCAGCGAAGGTGGTGCTCTGAAAGTTGACGGCATTTTCACCTGCAACGAATCCACGACCTTCGGAATGATGCGCGCCCTTCAAAGCTCCGGCCTTTTGGGCAAGGTCAAACTGGTCGGCTTCGACTCGTCTAAAGAACTGATCGAAGCGGTTACCAAGGGCGAAATCCTGGGCCTGCTCCTTCAGAACCCGGTGAAGATGGGCTACCTGGGCGTCACTTCCGCGGTGGACCACCTGGATAAGAAACCTGTAGAAGCCAAGGTCGATTCGGGCGCGGTGTTCGTGACCAAAGACAACCTGAACACCGACGAAGTGAAAGCGGTTCTGCCTAAGTCGTAACCCATGCTGGTTGCGGAGGGGATTGGGAAGCGATTCGGCGCAACCGTCGCGCTTAACGAGGTCGGATTCACGGCCTCGGCGGGACAGGTGCTTGCCATTGTCGGCGAAAACGGCAGCGGCAAAAGCACCCTCATGCGCATCCTTAAGGGTGAACTCCTTCCCGATTCCGGAACCGTTCAGTTAGAAGGTCGACGGGTAGAACCCAATGACCCTCGCGTCCTTCTGGTCCACCAAGAGCTCGCGCAATGCCCTCACCTCACTGCCGCCGAGAACGTGTTTCTCGGCTTGGAGCGCGGATTCGGTTTCTCACCGAAGCGGCGTATTGCTGAAGCTCAGCAAATCTTGAACGATTTGGGCTTCGATCATATTCCGGCAAGCGCCATCGCGGGTTCTTTGCCCGTTTCCTCGCGCCAGGTTCTAGAGATCGCGCGCAGCATTGCCCAGAACGCACCCCTTGTTCTGCTCGATGAGCCCACCAGTAGCCTGACCTCTGAAGAGAAAGCAAAGCTGTTTCGCCTCATCGAACGGCTGAAGGGCGAAGGTCGCCTAGTGGTTTACATCTCTCACTTTTTGGAGGAGGTGCGTGAAGTCTCAGATCAGGTGCTGATTCTTCGGGATGGGGAACGAATTCTCCAGCAGCCCACGGCTTCCCTCGATGATGAAGAGATCGTGACGGCGATGGTCGGGCGAACGATCTCGGAAGTCTTCCCCCGCTCGGCAAGGGGATTTGCGCCCGATTCAGGCCAAACTCCGTCGGTGGATCTTGCCGGAGTGACGCGTGCAGACGGCAGGCTGAAGAACATTTCGCTGCAAGCGTTCCCGGGCGAGGTGCTTGGGATTGCCGGCCTCCAAGGGTCCGGGCGTACCGAGCTCCTGCGGACCGTGATGGGACTCGACCGTGTGACTTCGGGGAGCGTCCTAGTTCGAGGTCGTGCGGTGTTGAATCCAACCGATTCCTGGCAACGACAGGTGGGGTTTGTGAGCGAGGAACGCAAAGTCGATGGCGTTCATCTCGATCTCTCGCTGACGGAAAACGTCCATCTTCCCTCGCGAAAAGGGGTGGTGGTCGCCGATGCGAAAGAGCATCAAGCCGCCGATGATTGGCTGAAGCGACTGTCGACAAAATATGCGAGTTCGCACAGCCGGGTGCGCGATCTCAGCGGTGGGAATCAGCAGAAGGTCGCCTTTGCTCGCCTGCTTCATGCCGATTGCGATGTGTTTTTGCTGGATGAACCGACGCGCGGTATCGATATCGGCAGTAAAACCGACCTGTACCGTCAGATCGACCGCGTGGCCAATGAGGGAAAGACGGTTTTGATGGCGGGCTCGTATTTGCCGGAACTTTTGGGCGTGTGCGACCGAATTGCCGTCCTCAGTCGAGGTTCGCTTGTTAGCATCCAGAAGGCGTCTGAAGCGACTCCGGAATCGATTTTGAGGGACTGTTTGGCCTAGCGGATGGTGGTGATGAAGAAGAATTCTGTGCTCGGTGTGTTCTTGGCTTGGGTGGCGGTTTATGCGCTGTTCTCCTTCCTGAAGCCTGCCACTTTCCTATCCCTTAGCAACCTTGAGTTGATGATGCGCCAGTCGATCATCATCGGTCTTGGCGCCGTAGGGATGACCTATGTGATCATTAGCGGGGGAATCGACCTGAGCGCCGGCTCGGTCGCCGCTTTTGCCACGGTTTGCGGGGCGGCAACGCTGAACGCCACCCATAACCCGGCCCTTGCGTTGCTTGCGTGCCTCCTCGCCGGGCTCGCGTCTGGATTGATGAACGGTCTGGCGACCGCCGGCCTCAAGGCGGGCCCCTTCATCGTCACCCTTGGCTCCATGCTTGCCATACGCGGCATAGCCAAGGGGATCTCCGGCGAAAAGACCCTTTCCACTGGCGAGGACTCTTGGCTTTTCCATATGGCCTCCGCCCTTTCACCTTCTCAGAAGTGGATGGTGCTAGCCCCCGGGGCTTGGCTTTGGCTCATCCTGGTTGGAGTCGCGTCTTGGGCGCTTACGCACACGACCTTTGGTCGGAACGTCGTGGCGGTGGGCTCAAACGAACATGCCGCTCGGCTCTGCGGCTTAAAGGTCGAGCGGATCAAGGCGTCGGTCTATACACTCGCCGGGGCGTTCTTTGGTCTCGCGGGCTTGATGTCTTTGAGTCGCACCACGCTGGGCGATCCGACCTCTTCTGGAGGCGATGAACTCAAGATGATCGCCGCGGTGGTGATCGGCGGCGCGAGCCTCAATGGTGGCGAGGGAAGTCTTTGGGGAGCAGCGTTTGGCGTGCTCATCATGACCACCATCGGCATGGGCTGCACCATCATGGGCATCCCCAACTGGTTGCAGGAGATTCTCACCGGCGCGATCATTCTAACGGCAGTGGCTCTGGATCGGTGGCGAGCGTCCAGGAAGCTCGCCACGGCGTAAATCAGAAAAAAGGCGAAGATTGTTCAAACCGAGGGCGCAGAAGTGGGCACTAACTTCACGAACTCCAGATGAACGACCCGAAGCCTGAATTCCGACGACTGCACGAGGAGCACCTGGACTCGGTGTATCGCTATTGTCTCCGCCTTTGCGGAAACCGTAGCGACGCCGAGGACATCACTCAAGACACTTTCGTGGCCGCTTTCCGTGCACTCGATGGATATCGGGCGGAAGCGACCTCTCGGACCTGGCTCTTTGCCATCGCCCACCGGACTGCGGTCAGACACCTGCGCCGCAAACGGCTCCTTACCGTGTTCGCCGAACCCAAAGGGGTCGATCTAGACATCGTTGGTCGCGTGGCTCTCGAGGAGCAGATTCAGAAGTTGCCCTTGAAACAACGCGAGTGCCTTCTGCTCGTGAAGGTTGAGGGCTTCTCATGCGAGGAAGCCGCCGAGATCGTCTCTGCCCCGGTTGGTACGGTCAAGCATCGCATCCACGCCGGAATGAAGCTGCTTCGCCAAAGGATGTTGCTGGGGGAC